>JAISWK010000115.1 GCA_031270805.1 Gracilibacteraceae bacterium | reverse complement strand
TGTTCATGTTCAAGTTCCAGCAAAAGTTTGAGCTGTCCAACCAATTCGGCAGTGCGCTTTTTTGATGGTATGTTTTGAAGTAGGCTTATAAAAGCTAGCCCCCGTATATCCAACGGGGGCGCTTTATTTTTCCCGGTGTCAAGCCTCTTGCTTGGTAGTTGGGAGAGCTTAGTTGGGAGAGCTTAGAGAAGCAAGAGATGAACGAGAATTATCAGAAGCTAACAGTTTGGCAAAAGGCAATGGACTTGATGACGGAAGAATGGCAGAATTGGAAACACAGTTATTGACAGATACGAATATAGAATCAGCGTTGACATTATTGGAGGAGATAAGCAAAATGACGATGACCCTAATAATCAAAAAACTAAGCTCTTAAAACTTAGCTCTTAAAACTAAGTTCTAAGCTCTCAACCGGCAGGGGAGAAGAGGGGAACCACCCCGCCGCTTCGCGGCACCCCTCCAAAGGAGGGGAATTGGTCCCGGGGGGAGGTTGCCGCTTGAAGTCCCTCTCCCCATTTTCCATTTTCCCCGCCCCACTGTCCACTGTCCACTGTCCACTGTCCACTGTCCACTGTCCACTGCCCACTGTCCACTGCCCACTGTCCACTGCCCATTGTGCATTGTGCATTGTGCATTGTGCATTGTCCGCCCCCGCCGCTTCGCGGCACCCCTCCAAAGGAGGGGAATTGATCCGGCAGGGGTTGCCGCTTGAAGTCCCTCTCCCCATTTTCAATTTTCAATTTTCCATTTTCCATTTTCCATTTTCCATTGCCCTAAGCCCTAACTCAGATCCGCCCACACCGGAGTTCCAGCTACCAGCGAGGCCGGCACATCCAGCAGGCGCTGGTTGGCCGAGCCGCGGAAAAGCAGGTCTATATCGCGTTCCCGGGCCGCAAACGGGCCGTCCACGAGCAGGTTGACCGAGCGAAGCAAGGCCTGCCAGTCCGGCGGGCCGGCCGTGATTTCCTCCCAGGTGTAGCCGGTATAAAGCGTGACGTGCAGGCCGCGTTCCCGGGCGCCGGCGGCCAGCTCCGCCGCGGCGGCGGCCTGCAGGAGCGGTTCGCCGCCCGTGATGGTCAGTCCGTCCAGGAGCGGATTCCGCGCCGCCGCCGCCAATATTTCCCCCGTCTCCGTCAGGCGGCCGCCGTCCTCGGCCCAGGTGGCGGGGTTGTGACAGCCGGGACAGCGGCGGCGACAGCCCTGGCAAAAGACGGCCAGGCGCAGGCCCGGCCCGTCCACGATGGAGTCATTGACCAGGTCGGCTATCCGCAGCAGCATCGGTTTTGTCCGGGATGACGCCGGTCAGGCCGTGCCGGACCCGATGGCGCACCTCCGCCAGTTTGGCGTTGTTGAAGCGTTCAAGCGTGCCGACCAGGTAACCGGTGATCCGGCGGATCCGGTCGAAGGGCACGCCGTTTTCCTCTTCCTGCCGGCCGCATTTCGGACAGTATTCGCCGACAATGCCCGTGTAACCGCAGACCGGATCGCTGTCGATGGGGTGGTTGATAGAACCATAGCCGATATTCATATCGTGCATACAGCGGATGATTTTTTCAAAAGCGTCGATATTCTTCGCCGTATCCCCGTCCAGCTCCACATAAGTGATGTGCCCGGCGTTCGTCAGCTCGTGGTATGGCGCCTCCAGGCGGATTTTATCATAGGCGGCGATGGGGAAATAAACCGGAATATGGAAAGAATTGGTGTAAAACTCTTTGTCGGTGACCGCCGCGACCTCGCCGAACTGCTCGCGATCCAGGGTGGCAAAACGTCCGGACAGCCCCTCGGCCGGCGTGGCGATGAGGGTAAAATTCATCCGCCGCTTCCGGCTCTCGTCGTCCATCCGCTTGCGCATATGGGCCACTATATCCAGGCCGAGATTCTGCGCCCGCTCCGACTCGCCGTGGTGAAATCCCGTCAAGGCCTTCAGAGTTTCTGCCAGCCCGATAAAACCGATGGACAGGGTGCCATGTTTCAGCGCCTCGCGCACCTCGTCGTCCGGGCCCAGGTTTTCGCTGTCCATCCAGACTCCGTTGCCCATGAGAAACGGATAATTGCGCACGGTTTTTTGGGCCTGGATCTCAAACCGCTCCAACAGCTGCTCGACGACCAGGTCGATCTTGCGATCCAGCTCCTCGAAGAACCATTCGATGCTGCGGTTCGCCTTGAGGGCGATCCGGGGCAGGTTGATGGAGGTGTAGCTCAGGTTGCCGCGCCGGTACGTGATCTCGCGGCTCGGATCGAACACATTGCCGATCACGCGCGTACGGCAGCCCATGTAGGCGATCTCCGTCTCCGGCCGCCCCTCGCGGTAATACTGTTTGTTAAAAGTCGCGTCCTGAAAGGAAAAATTTGGGAACATGCGCTTGGCGCTGACGCGGCAGGCCAGGCGGAACAGATCGTAGCCCGGATCGGTGGGAAAATAGTTCACCCCTTCTTTGACGCGGAAAATATGGATGGGAAAAATAGGGGTCTCTCCGTGTCCCAGACCGGCTTCCTGGGCCAGGAGTACGTTTTTTATCACCAGGCGGCCCTCCGGCGAGGTGTCCATGCCGTAATTGATGGAGGAAAATGGCGTCTGCGCCCCGGCCCGCGAGTGCATCGTGTTCAGATTGTGGATCAGGGCTTCCATCGCCTGGTACGTGGCCCGATCCGTCTCTCCGACCGCCTGGCGCAGGGCAAAATCCTGGCAGAAAGCCAGCGTTTCTTCCCCCACCGGGTGGTCTTTTTGCAGGCGGGCCAGTTCCGCAGCCGTGTAAGCCTCGTGATCGTCCAGGCGCAGTTCCAGCCCTGCCGCCAGCAATTCGGCCTGCAGATCCTTGAAATACCCGCCGCTTTCCGTGACGCCGGCGCGCAGCTCCAAGGCCTTGGCCAGGTTGTCCCGATACTTGCGCCGGTACGTTTTTCGCACGCCCAGCGCCAGGCCGTAGTCAAAATTGACGATACTCTGACCGCCGTGCTGATCGTTCTGGTTGGCCTGGATGGCGATGCAGGCCAGAGCAGCGTAACTGGCGATATCGGCCGGCTCGCGCAGAACGCCGTGCCCCGTCGTGAAGCCGTCGCGAAAAAGGCTGACAATGTCGATCTGGCAACAGGTGGTGGTCATCGTCAGAAAATCAAGGTCATGGATATGAATGTCGCCGACCCGGTGCGCTTTGGAATGTTCCGGTTTCAATACGAACATCTCATAAAACTGCTTCGAGCCTTCCGAGCCGTACTTGAGCATCGTGCCCATCGCCGTGTCCCCGTTCACATTGGCGTTTTCCCGCTTGATATCGCTGTTCTTGGACGGGTTGAAGGTGATGTCCTCGTATATCTTCATCAGCCGGGTGTTCATTTCCCGCGCCCGGGTGCGTTCCGCCCGGTAAAGAATGTAGGCTTTGGCGACGCGCACATGCCCGTTCTGCATGAGTGTTTTTTCCACCGCGTCCTGGATCTGCTCGACCGTCGGCAGCGTGAGGCCCGCCGCCAGCAAATCCGCCTCGGCCTGCCGGGCCAATTCCAGGAAATAGGAGGCCCGGGCGTTTACATGCGTCGCCCGGAAAGCCTTGGCGATAGCCTCCGCAATCTTGGTGCGCTCAAAATCCAGCCTTCGGCCATCCCGCTTGATTATATGGGAAACGGCCGGCTGATTTTCTTCATTGATGATGGTGGCAAACATAGCTCTGCTCCTGTCCTATACAATATATCGTTGGCGCTGATGGTCGGCATACTATATATAGTGCTGCCGTCTCAACCAAATTGTAAAACGAACGGCGGCAAATGTCAACAGTTTTTTCCGCTTTTTTTCCGGAAATACTTGACCCCTTATTGAATTATCCGTACCGTTTGCGTATAATGTAAGAAAAGGAGTGATGCGGATGGAAGCGCGATTGCTGACGGCGCTGGAAGTGGCCCAGCAGCTGAAAATCAAAAAGAACACCGTCTACGAACTGATCAAGCGGGGTGATATCCCGTCTTCCAAGGTGGGAAAGCAAGTGCGGGTGGCACAGGCCGATATCAACCACTACCTGTTGAAGACCAAGGTCGGGCGAACGACGCTGCCGCAGCCGGAACCGCCGCGCAGTGAAGAAGCGGAATCGCCGGAGGGATGGGGTAATCCGGCGGAAGCCGGTTCCGGCGGGGTGGGCGCGGCGACCCCGACGATCGTCTGCGGACAGGATATTTGTCTGGACATGCTGGTGAGCCGCGTGGCCGCGCAGCCGGACGTGGTGATCCTCCGCTCACACATGGGCAGTCTGAACGGACTGTACGCCTTTTACCACGGTCGGGCGACCGCGACGGCGGTTCATCTCTGGGACGCAGAGACCGATACTTACAATTATCCGTACATCCGCCGGCTCGCGCCCGGGGTTTCGGTCGGCGCCCTCCGCCTCGTCGGCCGGATGCAGGGTTTTTATGTCAAAAAAGGCAATCCGCTCGGTATCAGGGACTGGTATGATCTGACACGCTCGGATCTGACGATGGTCAACCGGGAAAGGGGCAGCGGCACGCGGGTTCTGCTTGACCAGAAACTGTCGCTCTTGGGCATCGACGCCCGGAATTTGCGCGGCTACCGCCGGGAACTGAACACTCACCTGGCTTGCGCCGGCGCCGTGGTCAAAGAAGAGGCGGACGTGGCCTGCGGCTGCTCCGGCGGGTCGGGCGGTCTTCCCGGGCTGGATTTTATCCCCTTGCAGCGGGAATGGTACGATCTGATTTTTCGGCTGGACGATCTGACCACCCCGGCTGTGCAAAGCCTGGCGGCGGCGGTGACATCGGCGGAATTCCGCCGCGACCTGGAAATGATCGGCGATTACGACCT
>JAISWK010000086.1 GCA_031270805.1 Gracilibacteraceae bacterium | reverse complement strand
TGGCGGCAGACAAATTCATCAACCGGGATTACTCACATATGCTCAGGAGGTGGCTGAACATGACGAAAATCGGACAATTGATCCAGGAAGAAATCAACGAAGCGGCGGCAAAAGCGGCGACGGAAGCGGCGGCAGCGGCGGAAGCGGCGGGAAAGAAAACGATCGCCGGGAATCTTCTGCGCAGCGGGGTAGCGCCTTCGCTGGTCAGGGATTGCACAGGGTTGTCGCTGGCGGAGATGGAAATTCTGCTGGAAAATCTTGATTAGGAAAGAGTGAATAGGAAAGAGTAAAGAGTGAGACGAGAACTCTCTTTCCTCTTTACTCTCCTCTCTTTCCTAAGGCGGGGTGGTTCCCTCCTGCAGCAATTAAAAGGCGGCAGACTGTGTGAAAAAGCATTGACAGCAACCCAGGACATCGTAGGGGCGGATGGCAGTTCGGCACCATCGGCATAGGAGAATCCATTCGGCCTCGCCGAATGGTTAGTCGAACTTGTGCAGGAACCTAGCCGCTGTTCCCGGCAACCCTCCGAGAGGAATGTTCATGCGGGTTACAGCGGCTTGGTTCCTACCTCGGAGACTCGCCGGGTGCCTGTTGCAGAGGACTTACCAACAGCTCGGAGACTCGCTGGGTAAGTCTCTCGCAATCCGCCCGCTGGGTTTCGGGACGATTGCCATCGTCCCCTACGCTCTCCCAATTGTGAATTGTGAATTGTGCATTGTGCATTGTATAGACGCGGGCATATTTTGTGACGATATGTACAAAAAACACCGCAGGGCAAGCTCGTGCCCTGCGATATCCGAGAGATTCACCGGAACTCATAATCCTCACTATAATCCTCCACCGCCGTCAGTGTGCCGACGATGATAAGGCGCTGCGTGGACGCGCCGCGCGGCTCGCAGGTGGTCAGCGTCACGCGGCAGTCGCCTTTTGTGCGGATCGGGTTCCAGTTCGTCGGGTTGACGACCTCCGTACTCAGGTATTCATAGCAAAAAACCTTGTTCCGATGGATCAGGTAGATAAAATCGCCGGTCGTGACCGTTTCGGCGTAATAAAGCTCCCGGCCGTAAATATCGCGGTGGGCGGCGATGCTGGTGTTCGTGTTGTACATATCCGGCAGCTGCCCGTATTCGTACAGTCCCGGCGCCCGGGCCAGCGTCGTCAGCTCCGTGCCGTTCAGCACCGGCGTGTCCAGGCCCAGGCGGGGGAGGACGAGGCGCAAATCCCCTTCTTCGTAGGCTTCCCGCTCCCGGGTCGTCAGCAGTTCCCCTATCGGTAAAATGATGTCCGTCGCCAGGCGGCGCGGGTCTTCGGCTTCCGGCAGCGCGAGGGGCGGGTTATCTTCGGGAAAAGGGAGGGGTGCCGGGGCCGGGCTGCGGAGACCGAACCAGATCAGCGCCCCGCTCAGGAGCAGAGCCGCGGCGGCCAGCGCCCAAACCAGCTTCCGCCGATATGTCTTCATCTTTATCTCCCTGCCGGCAATTTTTTATGAATCCTCTGAACAACCACCGGGGCGGGGGAGGGTTTGCCTGGCCTTAAAACCCTTCCCCACCGGCGGGCGCCCGCGGCGCTCAGGTTCCGGTCTTGGGCAATTCGCCCAGCGGCACGTCGTCGTCCACTATATCGATCACCGGCGTCAGCGGCACATCTTCCTCCGGGATTTCTACGCCCGGGTCGGTCGGCACCCCTTCCTCCGGCACATCCGTTACGGGAGGCGTAACGATAATAGCGCCGTCGTCATCGTCCCCGTCGTCAGCGACAAAATCGTCCGTGGCGGTCAGCACCCAGTCGATGGCGGCGTCCGCGCCGGAAAAATCAGGCGCACCCTCTGCGGCGATCGGCGGGACGGTGAGCTTGATCCCCAGCACCATATCCCGCCCGGCCCCGAGGCGGCCGAGGTAAAAGGGGCCGCTCTGCAGGTTTTCGGCCCCGGTGATAGAATTCACGCGACCGGAGAGGGGGCCGTCATAAAGCAGTCCGTTCGGCCCGGTCAGGGTCAGGCGGAGATAATCCAGCAGGGCCCTGCCGTCCGGGTCGTCCGGGTCGTAGGCCTCAAGCCCCAGGGCCAGCGGGCGGCCGTAATGATTGGCGATGGTCAGCACCCCGTTCACTTCGCTGCCGGGGATCAGGGCGCTGGCCGTGAACATCTGGCTGCCCGACAGGATAATATCGAACTGGTCCGCGCCGGCGGGATAGATGTCGACCCGCCCGGTCTGGATGGAGGGCGGCGCTGCGGCCTGGGCGCCCCCGGCAGCCAGCAGGAAGATCAGGGTCAAGGCCAGAGCCAGAGAAAAGGCGCGGCCTGATTTTTTTATCATCTCAGCTCACCTCCCGCTAAAAATTCAGGCTGTTGCCCGCGTCGTCCCAGCCGATGATCCGGCCGCCCACATCGCGCAGGGGCGTAAAATAGTCGGACTGCACGGCGTAAGCTTTGACCGCCACGACGCCGTTCAGATCCGAATAGGCGCCGTCCGTCAGAGTGCTGACCGCGATAACGCAGGGCAGCTCCACCGCGTAGGCGTTGACAGGCAGGATGTCCTGATAATAGTAATAACCGTTGCTATAGAACCATTCGGACGGGAGCGGGTCGCCGTTGGCGTAACCGTCGGTTATGGTGATAAAAGATTCGGCGGCGTTCGGCGCCGCAACTCCCGGGGCGCCCGCGGCTTCCCAGCGTTTGTCCATCTGGACGCGGACATAGATCGGCACATTATGGGGGTCGTTGGGGTTGTTCAGTCTTATAACCTGTTCCGTACTCTGCCCTGGCAGCAGCTTATAGGGCTGATCGGGGTCGAGCCCCTGGCCGCCCGCCGCGAGGTCAATGCTGATGTCCAGGTTAAGTTCCACCGTGCCCATGCTGACCGTATTCGCCGCCCGCAGCGAGTCGGTGAAGTAGGCCAGAGTGCCTCCCACCGCGATCAGCGCGCAGAGCGTGACCGCGCTGAGAATCAGGGTAAATTTTTTAGCCATGTGACTTCACCTCTGTAGAAAATGGAGGAGAGGGGATCGGGGGCCACGGGACGCCGTGGGCGGCGTCCCCTACGATTTCTTGGTGAAAACATTTTGTCCCGCTCTTCGACGGCGTCCCCTACTAGACGCGCGGCGCTAAGGCATCGGGGTATACCAATTGCAGGGCGTCATAAGCATCTTGCCAGGTAGCGAATCCGCTGGCCTGGATAGCGTAGGCGGCAAAGGTAACTTCGATCTTTTCATCAGGCGCCAAATAATTATCCGCGCCGCTGAAATTGGGATCGGTAGTGTAGTCAATCTCAAATGAATAGTTTGAATTGTTAGCAAGTCTGTGCGGACCCACCCCTGTCTGTACAGGAGCACTGTCGTAGTCTTCCGGAGTTTTAGTGCTTAATACAACTCGGCTTGCAGGATTCTTCTTTCCGAAGCGATAGATGTTCGTATATACGTCCTGCCCGCTTGCGTCTGTATGCCCAAACCCGTAGGCGGCGGGATCCGAGTCGACGTCTACGAAAGCCCAATAAATATTATGCGCGTTTGTTCCCGTATTATTTGACGCACTTTCTGTGTTCAGAGTTGTAGGATCCTTTACATAATTTGCTAGATTTTTGTTCTGGGTTACAGTCAAAAATACATAAGCATCCTCGGAATCTGGATCGATTTTTACCCAAGCATATTTCATCATTCTGTTGCCTGGAAGTAAGGTGTAACTTGTAGGGGGTGATTCTGTCTTACTTGAATAGTTAATGTCATCAAACCACCCAGTTCCGTCGTTTTCAATCCGCAATGTTTCAAATAGGGTTATACTGCATTTTCCGACGGTGAAGGTGTTCGTGATGGTGTCCGTGCTGGCTGTGAGGTAGGCCAGGGTCGCGCCGACGGAGATCAGGGCGAGCAGACCCACGCACAGACCGAGCAGAAGGAATTTCCGTTTATTGCTCATAGGAATACCTCAAATGTGGGGGCCGCCGTCATAATGGCGGCCCGTGAACGTAACCGTAAGCGTAGGGGGCGCCCTCGGCGGCCCTTGACAATAGGGGCCAATCGAATTTAGTTATCCAGAACTAACTCCGAATAGCTGACTTTAAGCAGGTCATACGCATCAGCAAAAGAGGTAATTCCGCTGGCCTGGATGGCATAGGCCTTGAACGTGATCTCAAAGTCATCAGCCGGATCCCAATATCCAGCCGCGCTAGGGAAAGTGGTCTGATAGTCTATTTCGAAGGGCGCCGTTGTATATCCTCCAGAAGTAGAATCAGTAGCTGACAGCGGGGACTTATAGGCGTACACGCTCTTTGATCCGTCGTTATCCCAAGCGACCAGATCCCAATTTGTCGCGCCAAAAACAGCGCTTTCGTTTGTAATATAATCCAGTAAATCGACGGGATTCTCGACCAGGACGAAAACCCAGGCATCTTCTGAAGCAGATCCTAAAGTAATTATCGGGTCTTTTTTAACTGCATCTAAAGGTATAATTTTCATGGGGTCAGTCGGATCTGCGACAGTACCATTAATCTCAACGTCTTCTGTCAGTGTAATGTCTACGGCACCCACCGTGAAAGTGTTCGTGATCGTATCCGTGCTGTCCGTGAGATAAGCGAGGGTGGCGCCGATGGAGACCGCGCCCACCAGGGCTACGCAAAGTACGAGGGAGAGGATTTTTTTCTTCGACATTAGATTTACCTCCTAAGTATTCCTTCAAAATTTTGTCCCTATTCCCGCGGGGCCGGGTCTTCCGGGTCTTCCGGTTCCGCCGCCGGGTCTTGTGCCGCCGCCGGCTTGGCCCTGTCCGGTTTGAATATTTCCGGCAGGAAGGCGGTCAGCACGAGCAGGATGAGGACGCCCGCGCCGAGCGGGATGCCCTGTCTGCTCTGAATCACGGTAACCAGGCGTCCGAGTCGGGGGACGCTCCAGACGACCTTGCCCACGAGCCTTTCATAGGCGATGGGGCCGTCCGCGTCTTCATTGGCGTCGCCTTTTGTGACGACGGCCTGTTCGTCAGGGCGCAGCTCCACTACGCGGTGGGTGGCTCTGACGTCGCCGCCCGGCAGGGTAAAAGTGACGATGTCTCCGACCCGGAGGTCTTCCGGCGGGAGGGAGCGCACGTACACCATGCCGCCGACCGGCAGGGCGGGTTCCATGCTGCCCGAGAGGACTACGAGGGTTTCCAGGCCCAGCAGGCGCGGCCCCAGAAGCAGGGCGGCCAGCGCGAGCAGGACGAGCAGCAGCAAGGTTGACACCGCTTGGCAAATTCTGGTTACAATCGCTATGCATCACCCCCTTTCATAATGCAGAATTCAGAATTCAGAATTCAGAATTACGGCGGCGGCGCCGGCCACCCGGCTAGCGTGGGGCCGTCATTGGCCGCCATGACGCCTTCGGCAAGGATTGTTAAGTCAAATATTTGATAATAATCAATCTTATTTGCATCATCGCTGTGTATGGTGATGGTTTGAAGCGGCCCATCAATAGTTACTCCCGGCGCCACCACATCCCTGTAGTAAAACCAGCCGCCGTCGTCAGCGTCATAATACCAATCCGAATCCCAGCCTGAAGCGAGCTCCATTTTGCAGGTTCCGTCAATCGACATCGCCCAGCTCAACACGTCACCTGACGCAGGCGTGGAATCAGGCGCTGTGAGGAGAATTCCCGTAAATTCCGGCAGTATTTGGACGCGGAAATAGGCGTCAATCGCGTTGGGGAGTCCTGCGTTTTCATTTTTTACGGTAAAGGGTTGATCCCAGCTGTAAGTCTTTGCATCTCCACTGATGTTGGGAGTGGGAGGAGGGATCGGCTTCTCAGTATTTACTTTGGCCTCGATTACCCCCGGCGTGAATTCATTCGTGATCGGCGGCGGACTCGCGGTCAGCAGGGCCAGGACATGACCCGGCAGCGGCGAGAGGCAGAAGGCGGAGATGAGCAGCACTGCCAGCCCCAGTTTGAGGGCCAGGGGGATTTTCTTGTTTTTCACGGCCGTGTCACCTCCGTTACCTTGTAGTCGGGATAAAATTGAATTTTAACCCAGACCCGCCCGCTGATATAACCCGGCCCCTCCGCCGCCGGGGGCTGCGCAGCACTCAGGGCCAGACTTTTGCCCACCGCCCCATCGTCGGCCGCGACCATCAGGCGCCCCGCCCGCGCTGCCGCCGCCGGCGCTATATCGCCCCAGCCGAAGACGACCGTCTTTTCCGGGCTGCCGGCCCAGGCGCCGCCGACCGTGTACGTCCCGTAGGCCAGAGCGGTGAAGGTCTTCGATTCCCCGGCCGCCAGGGTGGCGAAAAATGTCTCCGCCCCGCCGGCGGTAGAGCGGGTCACGCGAATCACGGCCAGGTCGCCCGGGGCGATATCGTCCGCCGTGATCGTAAGCCGCCCGCTGTAGACCTTAAACGGCAGGGCCAAGTCCGGCTCGCTCAGGGCAAAGGTCTGTTCCCCCGCGGTATAGTCGGCCCGGAGGATGTAGGCGCCATCCGCCTCCGGGGCGTAGTCCTCCGGCCGGAGGGTTTCCTCGCCCTCCGCCCAGGGCGCCGTCGCCGCCCCGGCCAGACCCGTAATTTCGTAACGCAGACCGGCGCTGTATTTTTCCCCGCCCAGCCGGTTGTTCAGGTCGGGCAAAGCCTGAGCCCAAGCCTCAGCCCAGGCGGTCTGATCCCCGTCCGTCTCTTGGTAAGCGGGCCGCGCCGCCTCCGCCGTCACGAGGGGAGCGATCCCGGCCGCCGGGTCAAAGCCGTACTCGCCCAGGGCTTCGCCCAGCGTATAGCCGCGGAAGAGGCGCAAGTCTGAAACGCTAAAGTCCAGCGCCGCCGCCTGCAGCTCGACCTCGACCGGGGTCAGGGCCGCGCCGAAAAGGACGGGGGTGAGGGGAATCCGGAGCGCCGCCCCCGCTTCCAGGCGCAAGTCGCTCAGGTCGGCCGCCGCGCCATCTTCATCTATATAGGCCAAGGCCCCGTTCCCGGCAGCCGCGCGCAGGGCCGATCCCAGGCGGGTGTCCGCGTAGCCGGCCGGGAGGGAGGCCGCGAGCGGCGGGCCGCTCAAACCCGCTTCATAGACGCTTTCCCCCGGCAGGAGCCGGTAGGAGCGCGGGCTGAATTCGGGAGCGACGACATGGACGGTGTATTGGCCCGGTGCGGCCAGATGCTCACTCTCTCCGTCCCGGACGGCCATTACCAGCTCGTAAACATAGTCGCCCGGCGTCAGGGCGGCTGCCGGGGCCTCCTCCGTCCAGCGGTATTCGATAGTGTAATAGGCGGCGCGCAGAGCGGCCGGAGTGGCGGCGGCGTACATTAAGTCGCCGAGAGCGTTCAGATTGTCATAGCCGGCCAGGGGATTTTCCCCCGGGAGGACAAAATTTTCTACTTCCGCTCCGACCGCCTCCGTGACTTCCGGGGGCAGACCGGTGACGGGCGGCGGCGCGGGGGGCGCGGGCGGAACGAGCGCTTCCCCCTGCCCGAGCCAGGCGGCGGCTTCGTCCTCCGTGATCAGCCCACCGTCGCGCAGCCAGTCCAGCCAGGCCGTCCAGGCGGTCGGCGGAACGAGGGCGGCGGCGTCCAGCAAGGAGTACCAATAATATATATCTTCGCTCGTGACCAGACCGCGCAGCCCGCTCACCTGCTCCGGCGTCAGGGCCGGCGCCGCGTCCCGCAGGGCGAAGACCTGAGCGAAGCGCAGGGTGGCGGCTATGGGGGCGTAAGCCTCGGCGTCCGCGTCCACCCAGTAAACATTAAAGAGATCCAGCTCTGCGGCCTGGATGAGGGCCTGCGCCGCATCCGACTCCAGCTCCGTTTCCTCGGCCCGGGCGGCCAGCGCGTCGATCAGGGCCAGGAGTTTCGCGCCCTGGGCGTCCTCCCGCACGGCGTAGAGCAAGTCCTTGCCGCTCAAGGCGGAGTAATCCGGGACTTCTTCCGCCCCGGCCGCCTGCTCCGGCACCGGCGCCGCCGCCGCGCCGGCGTAACCCACGGCCAGGAGCAGCGGCAACAACAGGCAGACCAGCACTTTCTTGGCACCGGCGCTTATCTTATGTTTTTTACCGTGTCCAGTCATCATCTTTCACTCCCATATGTTTTGATCAAAACGCTCCGCTTTTTTCGCCGCCAGTCCGCCCGGCCCATAGGCTCACCTCCCGCAACCAGAAACCTGACAAAAAACTCATGTAACATTTTTGAATAAATGTTACATGGCGCGCAAAAACAAGGCGCGTAATATCAAGGGTTCCCGGGCCTCAGGCCAGAGCGGCCCCGCAGCCGGAACCACGCAAAAAAGCCGCCAAAGCGGCGGCGGCGGCGGAAAAGTTTTTTCTCGGTATGTATCACTTATTCAAAAATGTTACATGAGTCGGCGCACATGTTTCTGGCGCCTGATATTATTATAACATAAAAAAGTCTCACGAAAGTCTCAAAACTCAAAAAAATCGTTCTCAGCAAAAATTTTTTTTGGGAATTTTTTTTGGGACTATGGGGCCGGCAGACTGTGTGAAAAAGCATTGACAGCAACCCGGGACATCGTAGGGGCGGATGGCAGTTCGGCACCAACGGCTCGGAGACTCGCCGGGTGCCTGTTGCAGAGGACTTACCAACAGCTCGGAGACTCGCTGGGTAAGTCTCTCGCAATCCGCCCGTTGGTTTTCGGGACGATTGCCATCGTCCCCTACGATATCCTGGGGCCTTCCCTTCATCGCTTCGCGCGGGTGCGTCCCCTAATCCCTAATCCCTAATCCCTAATCCCTAACCACTAACCACTAACCACTAACCACTAATCCCTAATCCCTAATCCCTCTCCCTCCCCAACTGTACACTGTACACTGTACACTGATCGCTCCCCACTCTTTCCTCTTTCCTCTTCACTCTTTCCTAAATAATAATAATCCTAGGTGCAGTGCAATGAAGCTTGACCGCGCCCTGTTCCGTCACTTGGTAATTGTCGTTGATGTATACGGTCTGCACCGCGTCGATAAAGTATGGATGCAGGGAGATATTCATGCCGGCGTATATGCTCATGTCTTCTTCGCCAAATTCGTGCCTGGCCATACAAGCCGGGCGCTCGACAAGGTCATAGCCCTGAGAGTGCCCGTACAGGCGGCCTTCCTGGCAATAGCCCCGCTCAGAGACGAAGGCGTTGTAGCGGGCGACGATCTCCTTGGCCGGGCGCCCCGGCGTCAAAAGGTCGGCCGTAAGCTGCTGGGCCTCGACCGCGACGTCCCAGGCCTTGCTCAGTTCAGGGTAAGGTTCGCCGAAACAGAAGTTGCGGGCTGATTCGCAGTAATACCCGCCCGGGCCGGAGACTTCCATCAGCACGACGCCGTAGTCACCTTCTTGGATGCGGCGGTTCGCGTACTGGAAAGTGGACATGCCGCAAGGTTTCCCTTTTTCCGCCGTACCCATAAACATCAGATGTTCTTCGCTGCCCAAATCCGTGAGCAAGTGCAGGAGTTCGGCCCGCAGCTGGTATTCGTACATGCCCGGTTTGGCGATGGCGGGCAGCGCCGCCCAGGCCAGGTCGTGAATCCGGGCCGTCTCCCGGATCAGGGACATTTCTTCCTCGCTTTTCAGCGCTTTCAGCAGGTCGAAGGCGTCCGTGACATCCACCCATTCCGTTTCCGGCAGCGCCTTCTTCAGTTTCAGGACAAAGGCCGTGTGGAAAGAAGCGGCTCCGATAAAACCGACGCGCTTCGCCCCCTGCTCGCGCAGCCAGTCCACCGCCAGGCCCGCTTCCAAATCCGCCGTGTATTGGAGCGTCGGGGCGAATGGGGCCGCGGCTATTTTTTCCACCCCCCGGAGCGCCCATTCCGGCACGGGCGAGGCGCTGGAGCGGACAAGCGTCATCCGGCCTTGGGCCGGGAAAAGAACCGTCATATGGTAGTTGTATTCCGCCGGGATGTCCGTCAGCCAGCGCACATAGCCGCCCAGGTGCATATTGTTGCCCTGAGCCATAACGGCGTCCAGGCCTTCTTTTGCCATCAGCTCACGCAGCGCGCTCCATCTCCGCTCTAATTCCCGGTCGGAGATCGGGCGGCGGATTTTTTCGAAAACACTCAATTTATTTACCCCTCTTTGTTCGAAATCAGGTGCGGAAGACTTCGAGCGGCGTTTTGTTCAAACGCACCGGCCCCGCAGCCCGCAACAGGAACGTATCGGCCGAGTACCCGGCCCAGTCCGCCGACACAGCGGCGGCGTTAACAGCCAGGCACATATCCGGCGCCAGCGGCATCGTCTCGCCGGGCTGGATGCTCGGGCGCTCCACATGGTCATAGCCCTGCCCGAAAGCGAACAACCCCGTCTCCGGCCGGAGACCGCGACCGCCCAGGTATTCATTGTAGAGGGCAAAAACCACCTGCGGATTTTGACCGATCTGCAAAAGGCCGCTGAGTTTTTCCTCGGCCCGCACCGCCTCGGCGTAGGCTTTGCGCAAGGAGGGCGCGGGTTCCGCTCCGACAGAAAACATGCGGCCCACCGTCGTAAACATGCCGCCCGGCCCGCTCGCGCTCAGGCAAATATAGAGACTGTCGCCCCGCGCCAGCGTTCGGTTTTGAAAAAAGCTGGCCAGCGGAACCGGTCTTTCCCCCGCCGGAGAACTGCCGATGAGGACGATCATTTCTTCGCCGCCCAAGTCTGTCACGAGCTGCATAATTTTGGATCGCAGCTCATACTCGCGCACCCCCGGCTGGGCAAAGGCCGGGATGTAGGCCATGATTTTGTCCTCTACGGCAGCGGAAGCCTTAAGACAGGCGATCTCGTCCTGGCTCTTCAGTGCGCGCAAAGCGTCAAACAGCGGGGCCGCGTCGACAATCTCCACATCGGGCAGGTGGCGGGCGATGTAGTCGTAGTAGTTCCACTGAAACATACCGAGACCGGCTACGCCTAATTTGCGGATTTTGTGCTCCAGCGCCCACTGCGTGAACAGACGCCCTTCCCAGTCGTGGGTGTGTTTGAACACGGAAAAATACGGCGCCGCCGCCCAGGGTTTGCCTATGCGCAGCAAGTGCGAAGGCGGGTAAAGATCAAGCGGCGGGCCGCTGCAGGCAATATAGCCGATCTCTCCGTCCCGGCTGAGGAACGAGGATTGGGGATACTGATTTTCCGCGGTCGTATCGGTCAGCCAACGGTTACAGCCGCCCAAATACTGCGTGATATTCTGAGCAAGCACGCAGTCAATCCCTTCCCTGCGCATGGCTTCCGTGAGCGCCGCCGACCGCCGCCGCAATTCTGCGGTCGGAATGGGCGCTTTCAATCTTTCGTGAAACGCTTCGGTCATAGATAAAAACCTCTCTTCAATGTGAAATCACATTCTCGTAATTGGCCTCGAAAGCCCTGATGAGTTCAGCAATCAGCTTCGTAACCGGGGTGGGCACGCCGAGTCTCTCCCCTTCCCGCACCACGGCCTCGTTGATACAGCCGATTTCCGTCGCTTTTTTCTTCGTTACGTCAAAAACCATGGAGGGCACATGGCCCGGCACAGCGCGCGACACTTCCAGCACATGGCGGAGAGCCGCCTCCCGGCTGATATTCATGCCCTTGGCCCGCGCCACGTCGGAAACTTCATAGATGATGGAACGGGCGATCTCGTAAGCCGGCCGGGTGTCGATCAAATCCGTGACATTGACGCGCAGGATGGCGCACAGGGTATTCTCACTGGCATTGACCAAAATTTTTTTCCAGATGCGCTCCTGCACCTCGGCCGAGATCTCCGCGTTCAGATCCGCCCGGTTCATACACTCGACCAGTTCCTCCAGGCGGGGCCCGACGACGCCGTCCAGCGGCCACATGTACGTTCCCACCCGGCCGAGCGTGGTCATTTCGATATGTCCCGGCGCTTTGACATCGCTGGTCAGCGTACTCAAGCCGTAGATGATCTGTTTGTCCGGCACAAACTCCTGAATAATCTCCACATTGCCCAGCCCGTTCTGCAGAGTCACGACCAGCGTCTCCGGGGTGACGCATCTGACCATGGCGTCGGCCATCGCCTGTCTGGTGCCCGTGTGCTTGACATAGATTATCGCGACATCGGCTGGTTCAATCTCCGCCGGTTGAGAGGTTACTTTCGCCCGCACAACCCGCTTATAGTCGCCTCGGGTCATGATCAGACCATGTTCCTCCACTGCCGTCACATATTCCCTGTTATGAGAATAAAGGCAGACTTCATCCACAACGGCCGCCAGGGAGCCACCGAATAAACTGCCCATCGCTCCCGCGCCGATAATAGCTACCCGCAATAAAAATCACCTCTCCGTCTTATGAATTGAAAAAAATAATTTTTCTGCTCACATTCTCGCACATTCTTCTATATCTGACTGTTGTTCAGGCAACAGTCGGTTAAAAATATTTTTAGGAACTGTTGATAAATAACTTGTGCAGTTGACGCAGCAATTTTGTGCTCTGGCAAGGCGCCAGGTTCCGCTAATACTGGCTGTATTTGCGGGTTCTGGCAACGCAGCCAGAGTG
>JAISWK010000078.1 GCA_031270805.1 Gracilibacteraceae bacterium | reverse complement strand
CCAGGGGGCGATGGTCGTTCCCCGTGCATGATGTTTTGTGGGGCGCTGAGCAGTAACTGTGGGTAAGAGACACAAGGGAATCCTGAACAGACAATACCAATAATTTTTATCTACACCCGAACAAAAGTATTCCGGGTGAATTGCAAAAAAAGTATTTTATCACGCCCTCGCCGCCCGGCCCAAATGCTCTTGCGCCGCTTTGCATTTTCATATATAATTAAGGTAGTCAAGGCAAAATTCTCAATTGTGGGCACACGCGGCCAGACCGGAGTGACAAAGTGGCGCGGCGCAGGAAAAAATCTTTGTCGGCAAAGGCCGACGCTAATACGCAAGTTATCCGACGCATCATTCCCGGTATTCTATTGATCGGCGCCGCCGTACTCGGGGTGATTTTCCTGTTTGCCCTGGACGCCGGCGTCGTGGGGGAAACTTTAGCCGGCGGTCTGCGGCAGGCCTTCGGTCTCGGCAGCGCCGGTCTCTATATTTTGGTGGCCGCCGCCGGCGTGACGCTGATGGGCGGGCGCAAAGGCGAGATGTTCTGGCGGCTCGGCGGTTTGCTCCTCGTCTGGCTGGGGCTGGAAGGCATCCTGCATTTCAGCGCCGCCACCGGCCGCCCCTTTGAGGAGATCATGGCTCTGGGCCGGGCTGGTCAGGGCGGCGGCCTCTTGGGGGCCGCCCTGGCCGGTTGGGGGCTCCGGGCCGTCGGACCCCTCGGCAGTTATTTTCTCTTTGTCTTACTTATGGTGGTCGGCTTGTTCGTGGCGGGCCGCTCCGCGACGGTCAAAGCCGTCCGTTCCCTCGGCCAAACCGTAATCTTCCACTGGCAGGCTGTCGGAACGGCCCGCCGCCGGCGAGCAGCGGCGGCGCCCCCGCCCGCCGCTCCGGCCCAAACGGGCGCCGGGCGGAAAAAAGCCCCCGCCGGGGAAAAAGAGCCGGCCGTAGATCTACCGCCGTACCGGGTGATCAGCGCCGCTAAAGGCGAAGAAGGCGGAGAAACCGCCGGGGGAGCCGCCGCGGAAGACGTCGGGGACGCGGGGACTGAGCTGCCGTTCGCCGCTCTTCCGGCGGAACCGGAACCGGCGCCGGCCGGGCGGGAATACCTTCTCCCGCCGGTCGCGCTCTTGGAGCGGGGGCCGGCAATGGCGGAACATGACCGGGACAGCTTGGCGGAAAATGTGACCATGCTGGAGGAAACCCTCGGGAGTTTCGGCATCCAGGCCAAGGTCGTCTGCGTGACCCAGGGGCCCGCGCTCACGCGCTATGAGCTGCAACCGGCCCCGGGGGTCAAGATCAGCCGCATCGTCAGCTTGGCCGACGATATCACGATGAATCTCAGCGCGCCTTCGGTGCGGATCGAAGCCCCCGTGCCCGGCAAGGCGGTGGTGGGGATTGAAGTGCCGAACAAGGAAACCTCCGTGGTTTCGCTGCGGGAACTGATTGAGGGCGCGGCCTTTCAACAGGCGGCCGGCAAGCTGCCCCTGGCTCTGGGCAAGGATATCACCGGCAGCCATGTGCTGGGCGACCTGGCCCAGATGCCGCACCTCCTCATCGCGGGCGCGACCGGCTCGGGCAAGTCGGTCTGCATCAACACGATCATCGCCAGCATTTTATACAAATCGCGGCCGGAGGAAGTAAAACTCCTGCTCATTGATCCCAAGCGCGTGGAGATGGCCAATTACGAAGGCATCCCCCACCTGACAGCGCCGGTGGTAATCGAGCCGGACAAGGCCGCTTCCGCGCTCAAATGGGTCGTGCGGGAAATGGAAACCCGCTATGAATTGTTTGCCGCCTGCGGGGAGCGGAATATCGCCGGCTATAACGCGGCGCGGGAAAAAGAGCAACTAGAGGCCCCGCCGCCGGAGACTGTCGGGGACGGGGAAGCGGACGGAGGAGTAGACGTGGGCGTGGAGGGCGCGCTTCCCCAGGCGCCGCTGCCCTTTATCGTGGCCATAATCGACGAACTGGCGGATTTGATGATGGTGACGCCGGCGGATGTGGAGGACTCGATTTGCCGCCTGGCCCAGATGGGGCGCGCCGCCGGAATTCACCTGATTGTGGCCACTCAGCGCCCCTCCGTGAACGTGATTACCGGCCTGATCAAGGCCAATATTCCCTCCCGGATAGCCTTCGCTGTTTCCTCCCAGGTGGATTCGCGCACGATTCTCGACGCGGGCGGGGCGGAAAAACTGCTGGGTAAAGGCGATATGCTCTACCACCCGATGGGCCGGCCCAAACCGCTGCGGGTGCAGGGCTGCTTTATCGGGGACAGGGAAGTCAATGCTTTGGCGAATTATGTAAAAAGCCAGGCCGACCCGGAGTACCGGGAGATCCCGGACGTCGACGTCGGCGCCACCCGGAAGGCGGAAGCGCCGGATCCGCTTTTTGCGGAAGCGGCCCTCGTTTTTATCAGCATGAACATGGCCTCCGTCTCCCTCCTGCAACGCAAATTGCGGGTCGGATACTCGCGGGCGGCGCGCTTGGTCGATTTGCTGGAGGAAAAAAGGGTGGTCGGCCCCTATGACGGAAGCAAGCCCCGGGCCGTGCTGATGACGACCGGGCAATTTGAGCAAATATATGGTACCCGGAGCGACATTCCGGGCAAGGAGTGAAGGATATGACGGGAGTCGGCGAAATGTTGCGCGAGGCTCGCGAAGACCTGGGATTGTCATATCAGGATGTAGAGCAGGGGATCAAGATCCGGCCGTACTACCTCCAGGCGCTGGAGGAGGAAAAATTCGACCGGCTGCCGGGAACAGCTTATGTCAAGGGTTTTTTGCGCGCATACGCCAAATACCTGCACTTAAGCGACGATAAAGTCATGGCGCTGTACCTGGCTTCAACCGCGGCGCTGCCGGAGGAAAAAATCGCGCCGCCGCCGCGGCCGAAACAGCCGCCGGTGTCTGTTTTCCGCCGTCCGGCCCTGCTCTTTACCGCCGCCCTCGCGGTGGTGGTAGTGCTGGCGCTGTCCTTTTATTTTAACCAGACCGGCCTCAGAACGCCGCCGGACGCGCCGCCGACGGATATAGGCGAAAACGAACCCGGGTTCGGGCAAGATCAACCGGAGACACTTCCGCCGGACGAGCCGGAAGTGGAGGAACCACCGATTATCGAGGGCCTGATCATCGAGGTGGCCTACTCGGCCCCCTGCTGGCTCGACGTGCGGGCGGACGGGGAACCGGTGTTCTCCGGCACCAAGGGGGAGGGAGAGTCTTTGCGCATCGAAGCGAATGAATATGTGGAATTTGTCTCCATCGGCGCCTCCGAGGCGATTGTGATTACCAAGAACGGCGAGGAACTGCCGCCCTTTACGGAACATGTGGTGCGCAATTTTCGCGTGCCGGCCGACACGCCGCGCATTGTGCCGGAAGAGGAGGGGGAAGAGGATGCGGATGCGGATGCGGATGCGGATGCGGATGAGTGAACGAAATTTCCGCCCGGCCCGCGTCCTGGCGGCGGTGCTGACTCTGCTCCTGCTCGCCGCTTGCGGCGGAGGGTCGCCTGCGCCAACGCCCGCGCCCGCACCGGAGCCCGTGCCGGCGCCGGAGCCGGAGCCGGAACCGCTTCCCGTGACCCCGCCGTTCGCGGTTCAGGCGAATCCGATCTTATCGGCGGAGGAAGCCGGCATCGCCGAAAACTGGGACAGTATCGCCGCGCTCGTGAACAAGAACAGCCATTTGCCGGCGGACTACATCCCGACGGATTTGGAATATGTGGACATTCCTTTTCCCTTCACGGAAAAAGTGGAAAAGCGGATGCTGCGCCGCGAGGCGGCGGAAGCCCTGGAAAATCTTGTGGCGGCGGCGGCAGACGAGGGCTGTTCGATCTACGGGGTTTCCGGTTATCGTTCATATAACACGCAAGTCTCGATTTTCAACTATAATGTCGGCCGCTTCGGCAGCGAGGAAGAAGCGAACCGCATCAGCGCCCGCCCGGGCGAGAGCGAACACCAGACCGGCCTGGTCATGGACGTTTCGACCGCCGCCATCGGCTACGCTCTGGAACAGTCTTTCGCCGAGACGCCGGAATATGCCTTTATCCGGGACAACGCCCATCGCTTCGGTTTTGTCGTGCGTTATCCGTCAGGCGGGGAAAATATCACGGGCTACATGTACGAACCCTGGCATCTGCGCTATTTCGGCCCGGAACTGGCCGCGGCCCTGTACGAAGCCGGATTGACATATGAGGAGTACTTAGGGATTAGGGATTAGGGGCGGGACACAATGCACAATTCACAATTCACAATTCACAATTGGGAGAGCGTAGGGGACGATGGCAATCGTCCCGAAAACCAACGGGCGGATTGCGAGAGACTTACCCAGCGAGTCTCCGAGCTGTTGGTAA
>JAISWK010000027.1 GCA_031270805.1 Gracilibacteraceae bacterium | reverse complement strand
CCCGAACCGCCCATATACGGCGGGTTGGTCACAACCACATCATACTTCTGCGCCAGTAGCCGCTTAAAGTTCCAAGCGTTGAGCTGGGTGTCGTAATCACAGTCAAACAGTTCATCTGTGCGTGTGGGCTTGCTGTCCCAAGCCCCCTTCTCAGAAGGGGGTGCCGGCGAAGCCGGCGGGGGTTGTGTCCCCTTCACCAGCGAGCCATACTCCTCTCCCTCCGGGAATCCCGCCGGGTGGTTCCCCTTCAAAGGAGGAAAGAGTGAATAGGAAAGAGTAAAGAGTGAGACGAGAACTCTCTTTCCTCTTTACTCTCCTCTCTTTCCTATTGCGGGGTGGTTCCCCTCCTTTGGAGTTACTTAAAGCGGCTGCATATCATACCAGTTCGAGCCGGTTTTCATATCGACGACCAGGGGAACCAGGAGCGGATAAGCCCCTTCCATCGCTTCCTTGACCAGGGCGGCCACGCGGGGCAGCGCCGCCGGGTCGGTCTGAATGAGCAATTCGTCGTGTACCTGCAGCAACATCCGGGCCGGCAGTCCGGCCAGCGCTTTTTCCGTCCGCAGCATGGCGATTTTCATGATGTCGGCCGCCGTCCCCTGCACCGGCGTGTTTTTGGCGATGCGGGCCCCGAACTGGCGGGTCTGGTAATTGCCGTGGGTCAGTTCCGGGACGCGGCGCATTCTCCCGAGCAAAGTGCGCACCATCCCGGTGCGGGTGGCTTCGGCCACCGCCCGCTCCAAGTATTCCTGCACTCCGCCGTAGCGGGCAAAATACTGGGTCATGTAGCGCCGGGCTTCCGCGCGGGAAATCCCGATGTCCCGGGCCAGGCCGAATTCCGTCAGCCCGTACATGAGGCCGAAATTAACCGCTTTGGCCTGGCGGCGCAGTTCCGGCGTCACTGCCGCCAAGGGCAGCTGAAAAACTTCCGCCGCCGTCCGGGCGTGGACGTCCTGGCCGAGGCGGAAGGATTCACACAGGAGCGGATCGGCGGAGTAGTGGGCGAGTACGCGCAGTTCGATCTGGGAATAATCAGCGGAAAAAAGCACCTGGCCCGGGTCCGGGGCATGGAAGGCCTTGCGCAGTTTTCGCCCTTCTTCCAGGCGAATGGGTATATTCTGCAAGTTGGGTTCAGTGCTGGAGAGACGCCCGGTCGCGGTCGCCGTCTGCTGAAAGGTGGTGTGAATCCGCCCGTCCCGCAGTTCGCCCAGCAAGCCGCGGACATAGGTGGAGAGCAGTTTTCCCAGCTGGCGGTAGAGCAGGATCTTATCGACAATGGGGTGTTCCCCCCGCAGTTCTTCCAATGTATCGGCGTCCGTCGCGTAGCCGGTTTTCGTCTTTTTCCCGCCGGGCAGGGCGAGGGTTGTAAAAAGCAATTTACCCAGCTGCTGCGGTGAATTGAGATTGAGCGGGCCGCCGGCCAGGGTGTAAATCTCGGCCTCCAACCCGGCCAGGCGCTCTTCCAAATCGGCCCCCCAGGCTTCCAGCCGCTGGCGGTCGACGCCGACCCCTTCCCGTTCCATGGCCGCCAACACCGGCGTCAGCGGTTGTTCCACTTCCCGCAGCAAAGGGCCCAGCCCGAGGGCTTCCACCCGGGCGGCGTAGTCGGGCGCGAACTGGGCCAGCCGCCAGGCCTCCTCGCCGGGAGCGGGCCCAAAAAGTCCCCGCTCCGGCCCGTGCAAGAGCTCGGTGATGCCGTAGGCGGCCCGGCCCGGATCCAGCAGGTAAGCGGCCAGGGTAACGTCCAGCTCGACGCCGCCCAACCGGCGTCCTTCCGCCAGGAGGAGAGAATAGAGCGGCTTGGCCTCGGCCAGCACTTTTGGCGCCTCCGGATCGGCCAGGTAATCCAGCCAGAGGGCCGTTGTTTCGTCCGCCGCCGCCGGCCGGGTATATTCAAAAGCCGCCGCGCCATCCCAGACTCCCAGGGCCGACCAGCGCCTGCTTGGCGCCCCGGCCTCCCGGTAAGAGAGCCAGAGGCGCCGCCGCTCCGTTCGCCAAGTACTCAAGAGCTCGCGCCACTCGGCCGCTGCGGGCTGGGCGGCCTGGGGCGGCGACTGCGTCAGCCAGGCCGGGATCCCGCCGTTTTCCCGCCGAGCGGGCGCCGGGGGCGGCAGCGGGAGATCGCCACCGCCGGGAACCGCTGCTTGATCCGCGTTTTGCCGCCACAACTGCGCTATTTTATGCAGACCATAACGGTGAAAAACAGCCAGGACATTTTCCGCTTGCGCCGGCCGCCGCTTCAGGTCGGCCAGCGGGAATTCCGCCGGCAAATCGGTGATCATCGTGGCCAGCTTCTTGCTTAGTACAGCCTGCTCCGCATACAGGGTCAGGGCTTCCTGCAGCTTGGCCCCCCGCACCTCGGCGCTGTGGGCCAGCGTGTTTTCCAAGCTGCCGTAACTATGTAACAGCTTCAGCGCGGTTTTTTCCCCCACGCCCGGCACGCCGGGGATATTGTCGGAAGCGTCGCCCATCAGCCCCTTGAGATCGATGATCTGGGCCGGGGTCAAGCCGTATTGCTCGCGGATCCGGGCCTCGTCATACAGCTCCGTCTCGGACTTGCCCCGGACGAGATAGACTTTGACGGTCGGGGCCACCAATTGCAGCGCGTCGCGATCGCCGGTGATGATATGTGTCTCCAGTCCGGCCTGCTCCGCCCGCCGCGTCACGGCGGCGATAATATCGTCCGCCTCGTAGCCTTCCAGCTCGAGTACCGGCGCCTCCAGCACGCGCAGTATTTCTTTCAGATAGGCGAACTGCGGGCGCAGCCCTTCCGGCGTCGGTTTGCGCTGGGCTTTGTAGTCGGCATACATCTCCATCCGCACCTTGGCCTTAGTCTTGTCGAATGTTACCGCCAGGTGGGTGGGCTTATGTTTTTTTTCCAATTGAAAAAGCATCGTCAAAAAACCGTGCAGGACATTGGTCGGCAGACCATCCGGCGAGGTCAGCACCGGCATCGCGTAAAATGCCCGGTTCGCCAAGCTGTTGCCGTCGATGATCAGCAATATTTCCCTCCGCTTCACAGCTCGCCTCCGTCCATATCCTCAACGTCGGTGCGGAGAAAAACCTCGTCGGCCCGGTCCAGAAAAAGCAGACCGTCCAAATGATCTGTTTCATGCTGAAAAACGCGGGCCAAATATCCTTCCGCCTCAATGCGCAACGCCTCTCCCTCCCGGTTTTGCCCTTCCAGCACGACGGAGACGGCGCGGCACACGTCCCCCAGCCTTTCCGGGACGCTGAGACAGCCTTCCACCTCGTATTCTTCTTCCACGCTCTGACTGACAATGACCGGGTTGATCAGTTCGTGCAGCCCTTCGCCGATATCCGCGATTATCACGCGCTTGCCCACGCCGATCTGTGGTGCGGCCAACCCGACGCCCTTGGCGTTGTACATGGTGTCCGCCATATTATCCAGCAGTTTGTGGATATTGGGGGTGATTTTCGGCACGGGCCGCGCTTTTTCCCGCAGGGAGGGTTCGCTTTCCGTCAATATGCGATAAATGGCCATGGTTATGAGTGTTCCTTTCCTGGAATACAGCAGAATCAATCTTTTTCACCGCTTATTATAGCGCGGAAAGGCCCATATTGCAACAGAAGTCCGCCAATGTTTTTGCCGGGCCCAGCCTGTGGTTACTGTTCACTTAGGATCACTCGGAAGTTTTGCGCGCAAAAAAAGCCCGAAATTGCATCGAGCCAGGAACGCGCAAAATTTTCGAGTGTCGTGAAGGGCGAAGTCGCGGTCATATT
>JAISWK010000189.1 GCA_031270805.1 Gracilibacteraceae bacterium | reverse complement strand
TGATAAATAACTTGTGCAGTTGACGCAGCAATTTTGTACTCTGGCAAGGCGCCAGGTTCCGCTAATACTGGCTGTATTTGCGGGTTCTGGCAACGCAGCCAGAGTGCAAAAGGGCAAGTGAAAACATCAAGTTATTGTTCGATAGTTCCTAAGTCCGCAAGCGGAAGAAATCTGAATGTCGGCTAACAAAAGAAGCAGGGCTTACACATGCACCCTGCTTCTTTTTTATATATAATCAACCTGCGCGGCGTACGCCGTTACTGGCGGCTTAGTTGCGAACGTCCCCGTATGCGCGCGCTTTCAGACGGCCGCAGCCAGCCATATTTTGCCAAAAACCGCGGCGTCGCGCCGGTTGGTTCATTGACCCCCTGGTCGGCTTACGAACTCAGTTTAGCAGAGCAAAAAATCACAAAACACACCCTGTTTTTTACATAATCCTGAATCAGCCAAGAAAATATTGGGGCGGGGAGTATATCAGGTCTTGAAAAAAAGCGCCGGGGGGGATAAAATAAGAGCGGAATAATAAGGGAAGAGCGTGGAAAGGACGATTGACATATGGAAATGAGCCGGCTGTTCGCCCCCACTCTGCGGGAAGCGCCCGCGGAAGCGGAAATAGTCAGTCACCGGCTGTTGCTGCGCGCCGGGTTTATTCGCAAGTCCACGGCGGGGGTCTACACCTATTTGCCGTTGGGCTGGCGCGTGATTCGCAAAATCGAGGGGATTGTGCGGGAGGAAATGAACGCCGCCGGCGGGCAGGAAATCATGCTGCCCATCGTGCAGCCGGCGGAATTGTGGCGGGCCACCGGGCGCTGGGAATTGTACGGTCCGGAGATGTTCCGCCTGCGCGACCGGCACGAGCGTGAATTCTGCCTCGGCCCGACCCACGAGGAAATCATCACGGAACTCGTCAAAGGCGATGTGCGCTCCTACAAACAACTGCCGCTGCTGCTGTACCAGATCCAAAACAAGTACCGTGACGAACGGCGGCCGCGCTTCGGTTTGATGCGGGGACGGGAATTTATCATGATGGATCTGTATTCCTTTGACCGCTCGCCGGAAGGGGCGCGGGAGAGCTACGCCAAAATGTACGCGGCTTACGAGGCGGTTTTCCGCCGTTGCGGCCTCGCTTACCGGGCGGTGGAAGCGGACGCCGGCGCCATCGGCGGCAGCGGTGGCACGCACGAGTTCATGGCCCTGGCCGAATCCGGCGAGGCGGAGGTCGTTTTCTGCCCGAATTGCGCTTACGCGGCCAACACGGAAAAAGCGGAATGTGTGCCGCCGCCCGCGCCGGCCCCGGCGACCCCGGCGGCGGATCTCCCACCCCGCGCCCGCGTGGTCACGCCCGGGGCGCGCACAATAGAAAAAGTCTCCGCCTTGCTGGGCGTCCCGCCAACCGGGCTGCTGAAAACCCTCATCTACAAAGGGGACGAGGAATACTGGGCGATCGTCGTGCGCGGCGACCGGCGGGTAAACGAGGTCAAGGTCAACAATACCTTGGGGCCCTTCCTTGAGCTGCGCCTGGCCGCCGCCGAGGAAATCGAAGCACTGCTGGGCTGCGGGCCGGGCTTTAGCGGCCCGGTCGGCCTGCCCCCGGCGGTGCGCCTGGCCGTGGACAGCGAGGCCGCCGTCCCCGCCGCTTTTGTCTGCGGGGCGAACGAGGTGGACGTCCATTGGCGTGACGCGATTCCGGGCCGGGATTTTACGCCGGCCCGGACGGCAGATCTGCGCCGGGTGGAGACGGGCGAACCCTGTCCGGGCTGCGGCGCGCCGCTGCAAAGCGCCCGCGGCATAGAGGTCGGTCAGGTCTTTAACCTGGGGCAGAAATACAGCGCAGCTCTCAGCGCCACCTTTCTGAATGAGAAAGGGAGCGCTCTCCCCTTCTACATGGGCTGTTACGGGATCGGCGTCAGCCGCACCCTGGCCGCCGCCGCCGAACAGTGCAGCGATGAAAACGGCCTGGTCTGGCCCACGGCGATCGCGCCCTACCACTGCGTCGTCATCCCGGCCAACAGCAAGGACGAGGCGGTGACGACGGCCGCGGCGCGGCTCTGCGCCGAATTGGGGGCGGCCGGCCTGGAAACGGTATTGGACGACCGGCCCGAACGGGCGGGCGTCAAGTTCAAGGATGCCGACCTGATCGGTTTTCCCTTCCGCCTCGTAGTCGGCGCCCACAGCCTGGCTCAGGGTCAGGCGGAACTGAAGCGGCGCCGGACGGGCGCGGAGGAACTCATTCCCCTGACGACGGCGGCGGCTTATCTCAGCCGGATCGTGCGGGAGGGCTGAGACAGTGCCGGTCAAAATCACGGAAACTCCTTTTTTCCGGGATCTGAGTCCGGAAGCGCGAGAGCGGCTCGCGCCCTACGGAGAAAATCTCTGGGTGGAAGAGGTGGAAATTTCGGCGCGGGATAATCGCAGCCACATCTATCTGCGGGCGGCGGATTCCGTGCCCTCCGCCGAACGGGCTTACTGCGCCGAAACGCTGACTGCGTTTTGCCGACCGGTCGCAGTGGAAATTGTCTGGCGCGATGAGCTTCCTCCCCCGCCCCCGCCCTCTCCCCCGCCGCTGGAAACCGCCCGGGCGGAATTCGCCCAGACGGAAGAAAAATACGCGGAGGAACTGCGGGCCCGTCAGGCCAAAAGCCAGGCCCGGCAAAAAGCGCGGGGCGCGGTGCTGCTGGGCGGAGAAATCCGCACCCCGGCCGTCCGAATGCGGGAAGTCACGGAGGAAGAACGCACGGTCGTCGTGGAAGGCTATGTTTTTGACACTAAGCTGCGCGAGACAAAAGCCGGGCGGCGCATCGTCACCTGCGGGTTGAGCGACCATACGAACTCCTTGCCTGTAAAATTTTTCCTGGAAGAAAAAGCCTCCCTGCCCCAAATGCGGGAGGGGGAATGGTATCGGATGCGCGGCGAAGTAAAAACAGACAACTACAGCCAGGAACTGACGCTGCTGCCCAAAGACGTCACGGCGATCACCCCGCCCGGCCTTCGGCGGGACGCGGCGACGGAGAAACGGGTGGAACTCCATCTGCACACGCAGATGTCCGATTTGGACGGCGTCTCCTCCCCGGCGGCGCTCGTGCGCCGGGCTGCCGAATGGGGGCACGAGGCGATTGCCGTCACCGACCACGGCGTCGTCCAGGCTTTTCCGGAAGCGGCGGCGGCGGCCCAGGGCAAAATCAAGGTAATTTTCGGTATGGAGGGGTATTTGCTCAACGAATCCTTCGCTCATTACACCGAGGGAATCCTCAACGCCAAAATGCCGAACATCCATATTATCCTGTTGGCGACCAATAGCACCGGGCTGAAAAACCTTTACCGGCTCGTGAGCGCTTCGCACTTGAATTATTTTTACCGCCGCCCGCGCCTGCCGCGGGAGGTACTGCTCGCCCACCGGGAAGGGCTGCTGCTCGGTTCGGCCTGCGAGGCGGGTGAAGTTTTCCAGGCCCTGCTCCGGGGCGCCCCGGCGGAGGAATTGCGCGCCATAGCCTCTTTTTACGACTACCTGGAAATTCAGCCCCTGGCCAACAACAGTTTTCTCATCCGGGACGGGCGGGTGGCGGACGAGGAAGCCCTGCGCGAACTGAACCGCGCCATCGTGGCTTTGGGCGACGAACTGGGGCTGCCGGTCGCGGCCACCTGCGACGTGCATTTTCTTGACCCGGAGGACGAGGTTTACCGGCGCGTCATCATGACCGTCAAGGGTTTTGAGGACGCCGACAACCAGGCCCCCCTCTTTTTACGCACGACGGAAGAAATGCTGGCTGAGTTCGCCTACCTCGGCCCGGAAACAGCTTATCGTGTCGTCGTGACAAATCCGCGCGCCCTGGCCGCCCGGATCGATGAGTTGGAACCTTTTCCCAAGCGGCTGCATACACCGGACATCCCCCAGGCCGCCGAGCAGGTGCGAGAAATGGCCTGGCGCAACGCCCGCGCCCTTTACGGCGAAACCCTGCCCCCGCCGGTCGCAGCCCGGTTGGATCAGGAACTGCACGCCATCGTCGACAGCGGTTACGCTGTTTTGTACTATATCGCCCACCTGCTGGTGCGGAAATCGAATGAGGACGGCTACCTCGTCGGTTCGCGCGGTTCGGTCGGTTCCTCGCTCGTGGCCACTCTGACGGGCATCACGGAAGTGAATCCGCTGCCGCCGCATTATTACTGCCCCCAGCCCGACTGCTCTTACACGGAATTCAACCCGGAGGGCGAGGCGGAGGCGGGCGTGGATTTGCCGGCCAAAGCCTGCCCGCAGTGCGGGACGCCGCTGCGAAAAGACGGGCACGATATTCCCTTTGAGACCTTCCTCGGTTTTGAGGGGGAAAAAGTGCCGGACATCGACCTGAATTTTTCCGGCGACTACCAGGCTAGGGCCCATAAGTATGTCGAGGGGATTTTGGGCAGTGAAAATATTTTCCGGGCCGGCACGATTGCCACGGTGGCGGAAAAGACGGCGCACGGTTTTTGCAAAGAATACGCGGAGAAGCACGGGGCGCCGATGAGCGCGACGGAGCGGGAACGCGTCGCCCGGGGCTGCGTCGGAGTCAAACGCACGACGGGCCAGCATCCGGGCGGCTTGATCGTTTTGCCGAAAGAATGTGACATCCACGATTTTACCCCGCTGCAGCATCCGGCCAACGACGCTAAAACCGGTACGATAACGACGCATTTTGAATACATTTACCTGCACGACAGCCTGGTCAAGCTCGACCTGCTGGGACATGACGATCCGACGGTCATCCGTCTGCTCGAGGATTTGACCGGCGTCCAAGCCCAAGCCGTCCCCCTGGACGACGCGCGGACATTATCGCTTTTTTCCACCCCGGCGGCCCTCGGGGTCACGGCGGAAGAAATAGGTTCCGCCACGGGTACGCTCGGCATCCCGGAATTCGGCACCGATCTGTCCCGCCAAATACTGACGGACGCGCAACCGCGCAATTTTTCCCACCTGGTGCGGATCTCCGGCCTGTCGCATGGCACGAATGTCTGGCGCGGCAACGCCCAGGACTTGGTGCGGGCGGGTACGGCGGGCATCGAGGAAATCATCGCCTGCCGCGACGATATCATGACCTACCTGCGGGGACGGGGAATGGAGCCGCTCTTGGCTTTTGCCATAATGGAAAGCGTGCGCAAGGGCAAGGGGCTGACGCCGGAATGGGAAGAAGCGATCCGGGCCGCCGGCGCGCCGCCTTGGTACGCCGACTCCTGCCGCAAGATAAAGTATATGTTCCCCAAAGCGCACGCCGTGGCCTATGTGACGATGGCCGTGCGCATCGCCTGGTTTAAGATAAACTATCCGGCGGCTTTTTACGTCAGCTTTTTCACCGTGCGGGCCGACGAGTTCGACGCCGACATCGTCGCCGCCGGGCAGGAAGCCTGCCGGGAGGAAATGAGCGCGATCGTGCGAAAAGGGCGGGAGGCCACGCAACGGGAGAAGAACACCCGCACGATTCTGGAACTGGCCGTGGAGATGTACGCCCGCGGCGTCGTCATGCGCCGGGTCGATCTGGGGGAATCGCATCCGACTAGCTTTCTCATCACGGAGACGGGGATTTTGCCGCCGTTCACCGCCCTGAAAGGCGTGGGCGAGACCGCCGCCCAGAACTTGGCCGATTTCCGCGCCGGGGGCGCGATCAAATCCGTTGAGGATTTTCTCCTCCGCGGCGTGGGCCAGCCTGTCGTCGAAGCCCTGCGCCGGCACGGCTGCCTGGCCGGGCTGCCGGAAACGAACCAGCTCACCCTGTTTGACTGATAAATCATAGGAGGACGCATATGGCAATCAAACGCCCGCAGGGGACACAGGATATTTTACCGCGGCAGACCGCGCTGTGGCAGTATGTAGAGGAAAAAATCCGTTCCCTCTGCCGGCGCTGCGGCTACGAGGAAATCCGCACGCCGATTTTGGAGGCGACGGAGCTTTTTCAACGCGGGGTCGGTATGGAGACGGATATCGTGAACAAAGAGATGTTCACCTTCCGGGACAAAGGTGACCGCTCCCTGACGCTGCGCCCGGAAGGGACGGCCGCAGTCGCCCGCGCCTATGCGGAACACAAGCTGTACGGGCAAACGCCGCCCTGGAAACTCTATTATCTCGGCCCGATGTTCCGCTACGAAAAACCGCAGGCCGGGCGGTTTCACCAATTTCACCAATTCGGCCTGGAGGCGCTCGGTACGGCTGACCCGCTGGCCGACGCCGAGGCGATCTGGCTGGCTTGGACGCTGGGGGCCGAGTTGGGCCTCCGCGGACTCGCGCTGCAACTCAATTCCGTCGGCTGCCCGCTTTGCCGGGAAAAGCACCGCGCCGCCCTGACCGCTTTTCTCGCGCCCCAGAGCGCGGATCTGTGCCCGGATTGCCTCGTCCGGCTCGACCGCAATCCGCTGCGCGTCCTGGACTGTAAAAACGAAAACTGCCGCGCCCGGACAGCCGGCGCGCCGGCCCTCCCGGACTATCTCTGCCCGGAATGCCGGGAGCATTTCGCCGCCGTCCGCTCCTACCTGGACGAATTGCGCCTCCCCTACCAGCTCAACGAGCGATTGGTGCGCGGTCTGGATTATTACCGCAAAACGGCGTTTGAAATCCTGGCGCCCGGTCTCGGGGCCCAGAACGCCATCTGCGGCGGCGGGCGCTACGACGGCCTCGTGGAGGAAATAGGCGGGCCGCCCACGCCCGGCGTCGGTTTTGCCCTCGGCCTGGAACGGCTGCTCGGCGCTCTGGCCGAACAGAATACTACGCCGTCGCTCACCGAGCCGCCCTGCTATGTGCTGGCCGCCCTGGGGCCGGAAGCCCGGCGCTGGAGTGCCGGACTGGCGGCGGAACTGCGGGCCGCAGGTTTCGTCGTCCTCATGGATCTGGAGGGCCGGAGCCTGAAAAGTCAGCTAAAATTTGCCGACCGCCGGCGGGCCGCCTTCACCCTCATCTGCGGTGAAGACGAACTCGCGCGCGGCAATGTGCTGGCCCGGGACATGCGCACCGGGGAACAGCGCGAAATACCGCGCGCGGATTTGCTCCGGGAGATGGAAAACAGTATTAGTAAAGAGAGAAGAGTAAAGAGTAAAGAGTAAAGAGTAAAGAGTAAAGAGTAAAGAGTAAAGAGTAAAGAGTAAAGAGAGTTCTCGTCTCACTCTTTCCTCTTTCCTCTCCACTCTTTCCTCATCCGGGTTGCGGGCGAAGCCTGCGTTAGTTTGTTTATTCAAAAACAATCAGAGCCAAAAACCGCAGTTCCCGATCGCTCGTATTTTTGGCGCTGTGCCAGCTGCCGCTGTGACATACGGCCACGTCGCCCGCCTTGACCTGTTGCGTCTCTCCGTTGACGGTGATTTCGCCCGTGCCGGCCAGGACGTAATATACTTCGCTTTCGCCGTGATGTTCGTGGCGGCCGACGGAGGAGCCGGGGGCCAGCACCATTTCCGCTAAAACCTTATAACCCTTGGGTATTTTGTCGTCCGGAAAGAATTTTTCAAAAACAATGGTTCCCTCGCCGCCCCGCAGCTTCTCCTTGGCGTCCTTGATTTTCTCGGTGCCGTTGATGTAAAACATGGTTCGCGCCTCCTTTTTATTTTTAATTTTTTAATTCGCTCCGCTCTGGTGTTATCCTTCCCCGCCGCGGCCGCGGCAAAATTATATTTACGGTGTGTCGGGGCGGGTTACCTTAAATCAAGCCCAGGGAGCGCAGGGCGTAAATAAATAGGACGAGTGAAAGCGCCGCCGCCCCCGTGCTGAACACGACGATCTGCGCCGCCAAATCCGCGTCGGCTTCCGCCTGCAGGGCCATCTGGTAACTGCTCACGGCGACCGGGGCCGCGTACATCACCGTCAGCGCCAGCAATTCCGCGCCGCGAAAACCGGCCAGGACGGCGAGGGCGATAATGACGAGCGGTGTGACGACGAGTTTGGCCGGTACGCACAGCGCGAGCTGTTTCCAATTTTGCCCGACCCGGCTGAAACGAAACGAGCCGCCCAAGGCGATCAGGGCAAGCGGCATGGCCATCGCCGCTATATCCGTCAGCGTTTTGTCCAGGATGAGCGGCACAGGCAACCCGTTCAGGACGATGACGATGGAGACCAGGCTGGCCGCGAACAGCGGGTTGGTGGCAATCCCTTTGAGCAGGAGAAGCAGGCTTATGCGGCGGGAGGAAAAGAATTCCAGCGCGCAGACCGCAAGCAGGTTGTACATAGGAATGATAACCGCCACGAGGATGGAAACCACGCCGGGACCTTCCTGGGGGAAGACAAAAGTCACGATGGGGACGCCCATGAGGATAAAATTGCTGCGAAAAATCCCCTGAATCATGACTCCTCTTTTGGGCGGATCCTTTTCGAGCAGCGGGATGATCAGACAGAGGAGGAAAAAGAGGGCGACCAGGCAGGCCACGGCGAAAAAAAGCAGCCGCGGATTAGCCAGACTGCGCGATTCCGCATGGTATATATTTACAAATATAAGGACGGGGAGGAAAAAATTAAAGCAGAGGGAGTTGGCCTTCAGCAAAAAAGCGTCGTCCATAAAGCCGTAGCGATAGAGGACAAAACCCGCGGCCATCAGGAGAAAGAGTGGCGCCACCGCGCCCAGAGCGATACTGAAATGTTCCATTACACAGGCGGCGGCACAAGAAAGGAGATAGCCCGCGGCGCGACGCTGACGGTCAAAGAGCGCACGCGCTCGATTTCCCCATCCAGGCTGAGCGTGACGTCCCGCGGGCTGCGAAAAGTCATGGTTCGGGCGCGGACATATGTGAGAACGCGCCGGAACAGCGGCATCTCTACATGCCGCCCTTGCTTGAAAAAAGGAACCAGGGCGGCCATCGCCGGGCGGGAAAGATGCTTGACCAGGCAGCAGTCCATATAACCATCGTCGATCCGCGCCTGCGGGGCGCCGAAATACCCGCCGCCGTAACTGACGCCGTCCGCGGCGAGGAGGAGCAAAAAACGCCCGCTGTATACGGCCCTGTCAATGCTCAGATCCAGGTTTATCCCCGTTCCGGCAAAGAGGCACCGGGCCAGGGCCAGCGTATAGAGAGTGGAACCGCGCAAAGGCGTGGCCGTTTTGATTTTTTCCATCCGCCGCGCTACTTCGGCGTCGAAACCGGCGTTGCACATATTGATCACATAGCGGTCACCGGCGCGCAGCAAGTCAATCGACCGCGGCGTTCCGGCCATTTGGGCCGCGATATTCATAAAACCGGTCTCCCGGGGAAAGTTATTGATAAAATCATTGCCCGTTCCCTGCGGCATAAAACCTACCGCCGCCTTGCCCCCGGCAGACATGACTCCGTTCACCACTTCGTTCAGCGTCCCGTCGCCGCCGCAGGCGTAAAAACGCAGCCCGGCAGCGGCGGAATCGCTCCGGGCACACAAATCGCGCACATAGTTCCAAGCGTCGCGCGGGCCGCGCGTAAAATAAACCCCGGCGCGGACGCCGCGCTCCGCAGCGGCGCTTTCCACCTGCAGGCAAAACTCGCCGCCCACGTCGCCCCGTCCCGCCCGGGGGTTTACGATAAAATAATGCTCCACTAGAGCAGAGTCAAATGAGGCACAATTTCCAAGCCAGGCGCAGAGTTTTTTTCACCACGCGGGGCACCAGAACGCTTACGGCCCCGGCGCAAAAACAGACGAGATTAAAGGGGTTGAGAACTTTATTTTCCATCCGCACCTTGCCGGCGGCGGCGCGCAATTCCGCCTCCAGGCGCAAAATGTCTACCTGATCATCAGTCTGGCGCACAGGAGCATGCCTCCTCCCACGATGAACATGAGTACGGCCGTGACGAACGCAGCCAGGAAGGGGAGCATCAGCAGAGACAATCCTTTATAAATCCCGATAACAACAAGAATAACACCGGCGCCGACCACAAAAACCGCCACCAGCACCATGCCGATCGCAAGAGCCAAAAACAACAGTTTTTTCCGGACGACCGCGAACTCCTTATTAAAAAGTTCGATTAATTTTGCGACAAATTCCGCGAATGTTTCCATAATTACAACCATTCCTTTCCCGGCGCAAAAAACCAACCGAAACAGAGCAGTCCTGCCCCGTCCGTCGGCCGCTTTTTTTGCCCGACGGGCCATCCCGTTTGCTTTAAGCGGCATTACCCCAGCCAGGTAACCATCCTAAACCCGTTCGACTCTCCAAATAATACCAAATAAATGCGGTGGTGGTGGGGTTATCACCTCTCCCTCAAGCCAGTTTTAGCAGTTCGCCTTGTTGCTGCAAAGAAAATTTTACACTTTTTTCTTGCTAAAATCAATCGGGCAGGGAAAATTTTTTTACCCCAAGGCCAGAACAGCTGCTCAAAATTTGGCTATTATATTAAGGTACAGCGCGTTCGCTTCCGCCAGTTCGGGAAAAAGCCCTTCGGATATTTGCAACGAAGTGGCGTTGTCGCTGTGGATCAGGTAAAGTCCCTGCTGGCGCTGCACACGGGCGAAACCGAGTTTCAGCGAGGCGAGCGCCAGGTTGACCGATTCCTCGGAAAATTTGCCCAATTGCACGGATTCGTTCGTGGCGGACATGAAAGACAGAAGTACATCGTCTTCCGGACAGGGATACCAGGTGGTTTTGTCCACTTCCCGGAATTCCCGGCGGCCGCCGTGGAGGCGAAATACTTTCTGCGGTTCGTTCCAGCGGGTAAATTCCTGTTCGTCCGGTACGCCCAGAATCCGGGAAAGGAGTGATTCTCCGCCGCTCGTCCCCAGCGGGGACGAGCGCGGCATGGCGGGCTGTTTTTGCGTTTGATCCGGCTTTTTTACAAAAGCAATGTCGTTCGCCCGAGGGTCGCTAACGAACTCCGCCATCTTGGGTTCCTCACCTTCTGCAATTACTTCTGCCGCTCTCGGCGAAACAGGCGGGGGAGCTTTTTTTTCCGGCGCGACCGGCGGCGGCGCTTCGACCTGCGGCGGCGGCACGGCCCGGGCTTCAGGCGGCGGCGCAATCTGCGGCGGCGGTACGGCCCGGGTTTCAGGCGGCGGCACAATCTGCGCCGGTGTTTCCGCCGGCGGCTCGATCCACGGCGGCGCTTCAATCCGCGGCGGTGAGGTCTCGACCGGCGGCGGCACGATCTGCGGCGGTGTTTCAACCAGCGGCGGCGGCTCGATCCACGGCGGCGCTTCAATCTGCGGCGGTGAGGTCTCGGCCGGCGGCGGCGGCACGATCTGCGGCGGTGTTTCAACCGGCGGCTCGATCCACGGCGGTGTTTCAACCGGCTCTTCGGCCCATGGTGGCGTCAGCACCCGTGCTTCGCCCATATCTTTGCTCACAAAAACCGGATCCACCGGGTCGATCGACCGCATTTCCGGCTCATTCTGTTCCGCCCCGATGAATTCAGCCAGCGTCGTTGGTTCATAAGGCTTAAAGACGCTCTTGCCGGCGTCCGGAAGCGTAGTCAGCAAATCTTCAAATTCAATAATTTTGCTGCCGCGGGGAAGCAAGGTAGAGAAACTAACCGCCAGGTAACCGCTGCGGGCCTCGGCGGCCGGAAAAAGATATTTCCACGCCTCGTTGCCGGAGCCGTCCGCATTCCAGCCCATAGCCTGTTTGAGTTGAAGCGACTCTTGCTTGGAGCGGCAATGCACCGCACACCCGGGCCTGATCCTGGAAGTGTCAAGCTTGGGTGTTCCTGACGCTCCGACCATCAATATCCTCCTTTATTTATGCAATCGGCGCCCATGCCGCGCCTCGGCGTTTATTCGCGGCGGCCTTTACGGGCAAAATCAAAAATCTATATCAATTTCCGAAGCCAGGTCGCTGTGATTAGCCAGAATATAAGACTTCATCGCCGAGACGGTTTCCTCGCTAATGATATGTTCCATCCGGCAGGCGTCCCGTTCCGCCAGTGTTTTATTGACGCCGAGCGTAACGGTCAAAAAAGCGGTGATCAACTGATGCCGACCGTGTATCTCCGCCGCCTTCGCCTGTCCTGTCGGGGTCAGGAAAATAAAACCGGGTTTTTTTACGGTGATAAAGCCGCCTTCTCGAAGAATATTCATCGCCCGGCTGACGCTTGGCTTGCTGTAGCCTAATTCGTTGGCTACCTCCACGGAACGAACACTGCCGTTGCGCCTGGTCAGAAGCAGGATCGTCTCCAGATACATTTCGCCCGATTCCTGAATCTCCATTTTCAATCCCTCTGCAATATCATATTTTATAAAATTCGGTTCATAAGGCGGCGCGGCATTGTCAGGGCCGCGCCTGGCCGAGCGGGATAACCTGCGGGGAAACCGTTATTGTTTTTTAATAGTTTTGGCTCCGCAACTCAAAATAAGACTGCGGATGACTGCAGACAGGGCACAGTTTGGGCGCCTCGGTTCCCTCATGAATATGACCGCAATTGCGACATTTCCAGTAAACCTTGCCCTCCTTCTTAAACACGGCGCTGTCCTCAACATTTTTCAGCAAAGTCAGATAACGTTCTTCATGTTCTTTTTCCACGCGGCCCACACCCTCGAACATAGCGGCGATGCGCGTAAAGCCTTCTGCCCGGGCGGTCTGGGCAAAACCGGCGTACATATCCGTCCACTCGTAATTTTCGCCGGCGGCGGCGTCCTTGAGATTAGTCACTGTATCGGGTACAGCGTCGCCATGCAGAAGCTTGAACCAAAGTTCGGCGTGTTCCTTTTCGTTATCGGCTGTTTCCGTAAAAAGAGCGGCAATTTGTTCATAGCCCTCTTTTTTGGCCTTCGAGGCGTAGTAGGTGTACTTGTTCCGGGCCTGTGACTCGCCGGCAAAGGCCGTCTGTAAGTTGGCTTCGGTTTGGGAGCCCTTAAGTTCCATGCTGGCACCTCCAATAATAACAATATTAGGGATAGATTATCTCCATTCCTTACCTACAGCATATCAAAGCGAGGTAGGACTGTCAAGAAATTTTTTCCGAATCACCCGACCGCTTGAGCAACAAAGAAGGCGCTGCCCTCGTAGGGCATGTCAACCGGCAGTACGGGCAGCCCCTGCAAAGCCATATCCTCCGGGTTCGGGAACACGACCGGCTCGCCGTTCTCGCCGGAGTAGTAAACCTCGGTCACTGCGGGAAAGTTCTGCTTGACTGTGGCGGCGAGGGAGTCCATCATAAACCAGTTGAGGCTAAGAGCGTCGAAAAAGTAGAATTCCTCTTTCTGTGTGCGGTCGTCAAGGCCGGCGACAAGAGTGCTTTCGTCACGCCAGGAAATGAACGCCTTCCCATCCTCTATTCTGCCGTCGACAAAGAAATCAAGCCCGCTGATGGAACTCAAGGCATCTGCCAGCATGGCTATGTCGAGCGCCCCGTCATATTGCCAGCTGTACTCCTTTTGCTCCGGAATCTCCGCGCCGGCGCTGAAATCGGCTATCAGCGCCGCTGTTTTGGCGTCTGCCGGCGGCGCCTCCGGGGCAGGCGTAGTCGCGGCAGGCTTTTCGCCGCCACTACAGGCCGTGAGAGACAGGGTGAGAACCAACGCGCAAATCGCCGCCAAAATCGCTTTAGTCCACTTTTTCATCACAATCCTCCTAAAATTACTTTCTTACCTGGGGCTATGTGTTCGAGCAAGATTGATCAAGACTTCCTTACTATACCATACTATCTTGAGCATTTCAAGTTACTTTAAATTAAAGGAAAGAGAGGAGAGTAAAGAGGAAAGAGTACGATGCCCTGGGCATATACTGCGCGGGCGTAAAAGAAGGAAAAAAGTACGGCTGCGGCCGTACTTTTTTTTATAGTCCGGGTCGAATCAGGGGTGCAGCGCCCGCCTCAAGGCCCAAGTCGAAGTCTTAACGGCATGCCGGCTGATCTCCGCCTCCGGATTTTCCAAATCAAAACCGTGCAGACCGCCGGCGTAAAGAGAAAAACTCGCGGACACACCGGCCTGGACGAGGTTGCTGATATAGGCGATGGTCTCGTCGCGGTGCGGATCCAGACCGCCGACAAAGGCGTAACAGGGCGGCAAGTTACTGTAATCGGCGCAGCGGGCCGGCGCGGCGTAAATCGGTATATCATCCCGTTTTTCGTGGCCGAGGCCAAGGTACTGATTCCAAATATTGCGGCAGGATTCATAATTCAACCCGCGTTTGTCCGTGAATTCTACGGTGGATTTGGTTTGCAGGCGATCGTCCATCGTCGGGGCGAGCGGCATCTGGAATATGATGGACGGGCCGCCGCGGTCACGGGCCAGGAGCGCCGTGGCTACGGTGAGGCCGCCGCCGGCGCTGAAGCCCGTAACGGCGATGCGCTTGGCGTCGACGCCTAATTCCGGCGCGTGCGCCGCAAACCAGACGAGGGCGGCGTAACAATCCTCATAAGCCGCCGGAGCCGGGTTTTCCGGCGCGAGGCGATAATCGACGGAGACGACCAGGCATTGAACTTCTTTGACATAGCGGATACAGTTCAAATCCTCATGTTCCGGCGTACCGATGGAATAGCCGCCGTAGTGCAGGTAGAGAACGCCAGGCAGCGGCGCGGATTTGACTTTAGGCTCGTAGATGCGTAAGCGCAGATCCGGCGCGCCGGCGGGGCCGGGAATAAATTTATTGTAAAAATTTACCTCCGGGTCGGGCGGCGTGGGCGGCGCTGGGGGAAAAGTTATGTCCCGCGGAGTCTGTTTGGCCACGTTTTCATCAGTCCAGGCGGCCAAGTACGAGGGTGGAGTGGTCAATACGCCGGAAAGCTCAGGATCCAGGGCCAGTTCAAAATAATTCTTTGCCACGCAAATCCTCCTTGCATATTTTACCTGTGAATCCATACATCGACAGGTTAACCGTACCATATCCGCGCCGAAATGTCAACGGGTGAAAATATAGAAACAGCGGAGTTGTTTGCCTTAATTGCTCTTTAACTTGACATATCTACCGTTCCATGGTACTTTTAAGGCGCGGAATACCGCCTCATGACGAAACGGAGGAGCTAAGCATGGAGTTTGAAACGATCTGTGTCCGCGGCGGCGAGAAGGAATATGATCGAACCGGCGCCCTCAGCGTGCCCATTTACCAAACAGCGGCTTTCGCTCACCCCGGCTTGGGCCAGAGTACCGGTTATGATTATTCGCGTTCGCAAAATCCGACCAGGGAATATCTGGAGCATGTGGTCGCCGCTCTCGAAAACGGTACGGAAGCAGTGGCTTTTTCCAGCGGCATGGCCTCCCTGACGACCCTGGCGGCCCTTTTCGCTCCGGGCGACCATATTATCGTTTCCGACGATCTTTATGGCGGCACCCATCGCCTCTTTACCCACTTGGCCACGCAATGCGGCCTGGTCTTCACATTTATGAGCACGACGGACGCGGCCCTGGTGGCCGCCGCTTTCCGACCGGCGACAAAGGCCGTGTTTATCGAAACGCCGACCAATCCGATGATGCACGTGACGGATATCGCGGCGACGGCGGCCCTCTGCCGGGAACGCGGGGTTCGCCTGATTGTGGACAACACCTTTTTGACGCCCGTTCTGCAAAAACCACTTGTTCTGGGTGCGGACATCGTCATGCACAGCGGGACTAAGTACCTGGGCGGCCATAACGACACGCTGGCCGGCCTGCTGATTGTCCGGGACGGCGCGTTGGCGGAAAAGCTGCGCTATTTCAGCATGTCATTCGGGACGGGTCTCTCCCCCTTTGATTCCTGGCTGCTCATTCGCGGGATCAAAACCCTGGCTCTGCGCGTGCGGCGACAGGAGGAAAACGCCCGCCGCATCGCAACTTGGCTGGAGGGGCGACCGGAGATCCGCGCTCTTTATTATCCCGGACGAAAAGAGCATCCGCAGTACGAAATTTCCTGCCGCCAGGCCCAGGGCTTCGGGGCCATGATTTCCTTCGAGGTGGCGGATCCCAGCCTGGTCAGGCAAGTTCTGGAAAACGTGCGCGTGATCCGTTTTGCCGAAAGCCTCGGCGGAGTGGACAGCCTGATGACTTACCCCGTCTTGCAGACCCACGCCGACATTCCGGAGGAAAAACGCCTGGCCCAGGGCATAAACGACCGCCTGCTCCGCATCTCCGTCGGCATTGAGGCGGCCGCGGATCTGATCGCGGATCTGGCGCAGGCGTTCGGAGACTGAGCGGCCGGTCGGCCGAAAACAACAGGAGGTGGACAAGATGGATTTCGCCCCGGAATTGCTGGAACTGGGGGCGCGGGCCCAAGCGGCGGCGCGGCGCCTGGCTTTCGCCGCCACGGCGGAAAAAAACAGGGCCCTGCGCGAGTTGGCGGCGGCTTTGCCGCGCGCGGAAGATGAGATACTGGCCGCCAACGCGCTGGACTTGGCTCAGGCCGCAGAAAAAGGGCTGCCGCCTGTGCTGAGCGACCGCCTCGCTCTGACGCCCCAGGGGATCCGGGCTATGGCCCGGGCGGCGGAAGAAGTGGCGGATCTGCCTGATCCGGTGGGCGGGGGTGAATTCTGGACGCGGCCGAACGGGCTGAAAATAGAAAAAACCCGCGTCCCTCTCGGGGTAATCGCCATTATTTATGAAGCGCGGCCGAACGTGACGACCGACGCGGCGGCTCTTTGCCTGAAAGCCGGCAACGCCTGCGTGCTGCGGGGCGGTTCCGAGGCGCTGCAGAGCAATCTCGTCCTCGCCCGCCTGATCGGAGCGGCGGTCGAGAGCGCAGGGCTGCCGGCCGGCTGCGTTCAGCTCCTGCCCTGGAGCGAGCGCGTTTACGCAGAGCAGCTGATGCGCCTGGATCGCTATATCGACGTGCTTATCCCGCGCGGGGGCGCGGCGCTGATCCAAAATGTCGCTCGCAACGCCACCGTACCGGTCATTGAGACGGGAACGGGCGTCTGCCACGCTTTTGTGGACGCGGCGGCCGATATGGATAAGGCAATTCGCGTTGTGGTCAACGCCAAAACGAATAAACCCGCCGTTTGCAACGCCCTGGAAACGGTACTGGTCCACCGGGCGGCCGCAGCGGTTTTTCTCCCCCGCCTGGCGGCGGAGTTTCAGGCCGCCGGCGTGGAAATGCGGGGCTGTGCGGAAACGCGCGCTCTGATCCCGGCGGCGGCGGAGGCGACGGAAGAAGACTGGAGCGCGGAGTATGGCGGCCTGATCATCAGTATCCGCGTGGTCGCCGACCTGGATGAAGCGCTGGATCATATTTACCGCTACGGGACAAAACATTCGGAAACCATTCTGACGGAAGATTATAGCGCGGCGCAGCGTTTTCTGCGGGAAACAGACGCGGCGGCCGTCTATGTCAACGCTTCGACCCGCTTCACCGACGGCGGGCGCTTCGGCTTCGGCGCGGAAATCGGCATCAGCACGCAGAAATTGCACGCCCGCGGGCCGATGGGCCTGGCGGAACTGACGACCGTGAAATACGTCGTCTATGGAGACGGGCATATAGTGACTTAGGGGCCCGTTTCGCCAAAGGATGGGTCTTGCAAAAAAGCGACGATTTCCGCCCGCAGTTCTTCTTGCCCGGTGCCGTCCAGAGCGGAAAAGGGCAGAATCAGTCCCGGATCGTCGATCATCAGTTTGCGGGCCAACAGACCCAGTTGGCGCGCTCTGGCGCCGCGGGCGATCTTGTCCGCTTTCGTGGCGACGACCAGAGCCGGCAGACCGCGCTCCCGCAGCATGTTCAGCATGGCGGCGTCGGCCTCGGTCGGTTCGTGGCGGATATCGACCAATTGCACTACGCCGCGCAGATTTTTGCGCCCGCTGAAATAAACGCTCATCATCCGCCCCCACGCTGCCTGCGTCGCCCGCGCGACCTTGGCGAACCCGTAGCCCGGCAGATCGACGAAGTACCATTCTCCGTCCACGGAGAAAAAATTGATCAGCCGCGTTTTGCCCGGCGTCTTCCCGGTCTTGGCCAAACCGCGGCGGTGGAGAATCTTGTTGATCAGCGTGGACTTGCCGCAATTGGAACGGCCGCACACCGCGATTTCCGGCCGGTCGGGCGGCGGGTACTGCTCCGGGCGGACGGCCGAGGTCAAAAATTCCGCCCGGCGAACCAGGGCCCCGTCCTCCGTTTTCACAGCAGCTGGCCGTGTTCGAAGGGAGTCCCGGTCGTTTCCGGGGTGAAGGGGGCGAATTCGCCGATCAGATCGGTTTCCCCCGCCGGGAGGGCCGGCAGCAGAGCGGCCGCTAACACGGCGTCCACATGCTCGACAAAGATAAATTCCATTTCCTGCCGGGTCTCGGCCGGGATTTCCTCCAGATCCTTCTCGTTGCCGCGCGGGAGCAAAACGGTCTTGATTCCCGCCCGCCGCGCCGCCAGGACTTTTTCTTTTACCCCGCCGATCGGCAGCACATTGCCCCGGAGCGTGATCTCTCCGGTCATGGCCAGGTCCTGGCGCACGGGCCGCCGGGCCAGAGCGGAGGCCATGGCGGTCGTCATCGTGATTCCCGCCGAGGGGCCGTCTTTCGGCGTGGCGCCTTCCGGCACATGGATGTGCAGGTCGGTATGGGCGTAAAAATCCGGATCTATGCCCAGCGCAGCCGCGTGTACCCGGACATAGGTCCAGCCGGCCCGGGCGGATTCCTGCATGACCTCGCCCAATTTACCGGTCAGCACCAGCTTGCCCTCGCCTTTCAGGGGCATGACTTCGATAAAAAGGAGGTCGCCGCCGGTCTGCGTGTAGGCCAAGCCGGCGGCCACGCCGATTTCCGGGGCGGGGGCCGCCTGGTCGTAGCGATAACGGGGCGCGCCCAGCATGGCCCGGGCCGTCGCCACGTCGATGAGCGGCGCGAACGGCTCCCGGCGCAAAACTTTCACGGCCGTCTTGCGCAGCACGCGAGCGATCTCCCGTTCCAGACCGCGCACGCCCGCTTCGCGCGTATAGTCGCGAATGACGGACAGGAGAACCTCCCGCTGCAGACCGATCCGGCGCCGGGTCAGACCATGTTCTTTCAGCTGTTTCGGCAAGAGGTGCCGCTCGGCGATCTCCATTTTTTCGTTTTCCGTGTAGCCGCCGAGTCGGATCAGTTCCATCCGGTCAAGCAAGGGGCCGGGAATCGTGTCCGCCGTGTTGGCGGTGGTGAGAAAGATCACCTGGGACAAATCGAAAGGCACTTCGAGGTAATGATCGGTGAAAGCGGAGTTTTGTTCCGGATCGAGGACTTCCAGGAGGGCGGCGGCCGGATCGCCGCGAAAATCGGTCTGCAGCTTATCTATTTCGTCCAGAAGAAAGACGGGATTGCGAACGCCGGCCCGGCGCATTCCCTGGACAATACGGCCGGGCAGCGCGCCGATGTAAGTGCGCCGATGGCCGCGGATTTCGGCTTCGTCGCGCATCCCCCCGAGGGAAACGCGGACAAATTCCCGGCCCAGGGCCCGGGCCACCGAGCGGGCCAGGGAGGTTTTGCCCGTGCCGGGCGGGCCGACCAGGCAGATGATCGGGCTGTGGCTGCGGGGGGCCAGACGGCGCACCGCCAAAAATTCCAACATTCTTTCCTTAATCTTGCTCAGACCGTAATGATCCTGATCAAGGATGCGGGCGCAGCGGCCGATGTCCTTGCGATCTTCCGTCGTTTTTTGCCAGGGCATGGCCAGGAGCCAGTCGATATAAGTACGGGAAACCGTACCTTCCGCCGAAGCCGGCGGCATCTTTTCCAGGCGGTCTATTTCTCTGCGGGCTTGTTCCTCCGCCGCCGGAGACAGCTCTGCCTCCCGGATACGGCTCCGGTATTCCTCCGCTTCCGTCTGCCGCTCGTCCTTCTCCCCGAGCTCCTTCTGGATGGATTTGATCTGCTCGCGCAAATAATATTCCTTCTGGGTTTTTTCCATCTGCCTCCGCACCCGCAGGGCGATGCGCCGCTCCACCTCGATGATTTCCATCTCGCGCCCCAGCAGCTCCGCCACGCGCTCCAGGCGGGAGACGCTGTCCGCCGCAGCCAGAACGCTCTGTTTTTCCTCTGTTTTCAAATTCAGATGCGTCGCGATCAAATCCGCCATCCGCCCCGCTTCCCGCGCTCCAACCACCGCGCCGTGCTGTTCCGGCGTGATTTTTTTGCTCTGCCGGCTCAGTTCCTCAAATTTGCCGCGCACGCTATGGATGAGGGCTTCGGTTTCCTCCCGCCGCTCCTGCTCCGGCAGAGGGACGACGCGGGCGGAAAAATACGCGCCGGTGGTAAGGATCTCCGCTACCCGGACCCGGTAGAGACCCTCGACCAGGATGCGCATGGCGCCGCCGGTTACGCGGCCCACCTGCCTGATTTCCGCCGCCGTTCCCACCTCGTACAGATCGTCGCTCCGCGGTTCTTCCGTAGCTCCGCCGCGCTGGGTCAGCAAGAGAATTTTCCTGCCGGCGCCCATCGCCGCCTCGATCGCCATGACGGATTTTTCCCGGCCGACCTCGAGATGGATAAGCGTATGCGGAAAAACGACGTTGCCTCTTAACGGCAGTACCGCGAGTATTTGCTCCGTCACGTTATAATTTTTCCTTTCCCCGGCCCGTCAGAGCAGAGCTTTCTGCGCCAGCGGTGTAAGCCAGACTTCCGTCGCCGCCGCGACGACAAGCAATGGTAAAACAAGCAGTAAAAACGTTTTGGCCAGGAGCAGCGCCGTCCGGATCGGTCGAGTCGGCGGGGCGTCCGCGGCGGGAAGGCGGGTGCGGTGCAGGATCACGCCGGTCAGCCGGGCGCAACAAAAAGCGCCCAGGGCGGCCGCGATAAATAGCGCCGGCAATTCAAACACGCCATGGGGCAGCAGACTGACCGCAGCAGCCCAAAAACGGCCGCTTCCATCCGGCAGGGGCAGGGCTTGGACGACGACGCCGGCGGTCAGGGCGTTCAGGGCGACGACTACATAGGGCAAAAACAGGAACGGCACCAGGCCCAGCACAAGCAAAAGAACGCAAACCGTCAGGTTATTGAGGAAAATCAGCCAAACCTGGGCGAGAGGGGCGGCGGTGAAAAGACCCTTGTCGGCAAAACTCTGACCCAGAGCAACTATAATTTCCAGAGCCGTGTCGGGATAGACCGCAGCGGCGATTAGGCCGCCCCCGAAAAACAAAACAAAGACGACACAAACCGCCCGCAAATGAAAGGCCGCCTTTTTTCTTTCCAAGGCGCCGTCAAAGAACAACCCGCGCATAAAACAGGGCCTCAGGCCGGCACTCCTTTGCGCAGGGCAATATCCGTCGTGAACAGTTCCGGCTCCAGTTTCCGCAGTACGGAGTCTTTCGTGATAACGCATTTGGTCACGTCTTTACGCTCCGGTATATCGTACATCACGTTCATCATGATGTTTTCCAGGATGGCGCGCAGACCGCGCGCGCCGGTATTACGCCGGATCGCCTCCCGCGCTACGGCCCGCAGCGCGTCTTCCTTGAACTCCAGGCGAACGTCGTCGATCTCAAACAGTTTCTGGTATTGTTTGATCAGCGCGTTGCGCGGCTGGATGAGGATTTGGATCAGATCGTCTTCTTCCAGTTCATCCAAACTGACGATGATGGGCAACCGGCCGACGAACTCGGGGATCAGGCCGAATTTGAGCAAGTCTTCCGGCAGGGTCTGCTGGAGCAGTTCACCCAATTTCTGCTCGGAGCGGCCCTTAATATCGGCGCCGAAGCCGATCACTTTTTTGCCCGTCCGATTCTGGATGATTTTTTCGATCCCGCCGAACGCGCCGCCGACGATAAAGAGGACATTCGTCGTGTCTATCTGAATAAACTCTTGATGCGGGTGCTTGCGCCCACCTTGCGGCGGCACGCTGGCGACCGTGCCCTCGATGATTTTGAGCAGCGCCTGCTGTACGCCTTCACCGGAGACATCCCGCGTAATGGAGAGGTTTTCTGACTTGCGCGCTATTTTATCAATTTCGTCGATATATATAATGCCGCGCTGCGCCCGCTCTGTGTCATAGTCTGCGGCCTGAATGAGCTTGAGCAGGATATTCTCCACGTCCTCCCCCACATAACCCGCTTCGGTCAGCGAAGTCGCGTCGGCGATGGCAAAGGGGACGTTGAGGATCTTGGCCAGCGTAGCCGCCAGCAGAGTTTTGCCCGAGCCGGTCGGCCCCAGCATGACGATATTGGATTTCTGCAATTCGACGTCGTCAATGCGCGCGCCGGCGTTTATGCGCTTATAATGATTGTAGACGGCTACGGAGAGTGATTTTTTCGCCAGCTCCTGCCCTACGACATATTGGTCAAGCACTTCCTTGATTTCGCGCGGTTTGGGTACGCGGTGCAATTGCGGCCGCGTAACTTCCTTCTGCATCTCTTCCTCCACGATGTCGACGCACAGAGCGATACACTCCTCACAAATGTAAACGCCCGGCCCCGCCACGAGTTTTTTTACCTGCTCCTGCGGTTTGCCGCAAAAAGAGCATTTCATATTTTTATCCATCTTCTCACTCCCCTTCCGTCTGTTCCGCGCTCTCCGGCGCATCCTCCGCTCCGCCCGGGTTTTCCTCCGGCGCGTCCTCCGCTCCGCATAAGTTTTCCTCCGGCGCGTCCTCCGCTCCGCCCGAGTTCCCCTCCGGCGCGTCCTCCGCTCCGCCTGAGTATCCCTCCGGCGCGTCCTCCGCCTCGGTCGGCGAACAATCGTTAGCCCGGAAGATGAAGTTCAAGGCCTTGATCGCCGCCAGGTTAGCCGACAGCTGATCAAATTCTTCGTGTAGCCGCAGACTCGTGACCAGCTCTTTTACGTCGAACACTTCTTCATCGAAGTGCGGCGTCAGGTGGGCTTCCAGATCCTGATCGCTAACCTGAATATTCTCACGCCTGGCGATCTCCTCCAGGAACAGTTCGGTTCTGAGAGATTTGACGGCTGGCTCGCGGAAGTTCTCCCGCAGGGCCTCCGGTTTATCATTGACATATTCGAAATAATCTTCTATCGTAAAACCCCGCTCACTCAAACGCTCTTCCAACTGGTCTATGAATGCATCCACCCGCTCTTCGATCATGACGGGCGGAATTTCAAAAGGGGCGGCGTTAGCAATCGCCCGCTCCAGTACAGTACTCCGCCAGAGCTCCAGTCCTCGCAGCTCGGCGTTTTCCAGCAGCAGCCGGCGCAAATCTTCCCTATATTCTTCCAGCGTATCGAACTCGCTTACATCTTTGGCAAATTCATCGTCCAGGGGCAGCAATTCCGTCCGTTTGATCCCGCGCGTCTTGACGTGGAAGACCATTTCCCGGCCGGCTAAATCTACGTCACGATAATCAGCGGGAAACAGGACGGGGATGTCTTTTTCCTCGCCGATCGCCATGCCTAGCACCTGCTCCCCAAAACCGGGGAACATCTTGTTCACCCCGACATGAAACTCGTAGTCCTCAGCTGTGGCGTACTCATCCACTTTCCCGTCCAAGGCGCCGGCGTAGTCCATTGTGACTATGTCGCCGTCTTCCACTGTTCCTTCTTCGATATTGACCAGTTTGGAGTGCAAACGCTGCCGCCGGAGCAATTCCGCTTCCACCTCGTCGTCCGTCACCTTGATTTCCGGATGCTCAACGCCCAGGTTTTTGTATTCGCCCGGCTGTATTTCCGGTTTGACAAAAAACTTGACTTTGTAAATAAACTCCTCGCCCGCTTCGAGCTGCACCACTTCGGCCTCCGGGCGGGACACCGGGGAAACGCCGCTTTCCGTCAGGGCGTTGAAATATTCCGCATCCATGAGATCGTCCGCCGTTTCGCTGAGAATATATTCTTTGCCCAGGCGGGCCTCTAAAACAGGCAGAGGAACCTTTCCCTTGCGAAAGCCAGGTATATTGACCTGGGCGGAAACTTTTTTCGCCGTTTTTTTCAACTGTCTGGCAAAGGTATCTTTCGGAACCGTGATCTCCAACTCCACCTGGTTAACGCCAATTGTTTCCACTTTGACCGGCATGCGCGCCTCCTGATAAAATCCTTTTTTCCAAAACACCGCTCAACCAACAATAGGAACATAGTGAATACTAACAGAAAAACGCGCCGAACGCAAGTCTTTGCCGGAAAAATATCCGCTCAGGCGCCGCCCGCATCCTCCGTGGTCACGGAGACTTTTTTTATGGTTTGCGGACGCAGGGGCTTGTCCCGGTGATCGCGCTCCGTCGCCGCGATGCGATCGGCCACGTCCTGACCGGAAACCAGCCGGCCGAAAGCGGCGTAAGAACCGTCCAGGTGCGTGGCGGCGGCGACCATGATGAAAAATTGGGAGCCGGCGGAGTCGGGTTGAGCGCTGCGGGCCATGGACAAGACTCCTTTGTCGTGGCGGAGACTGTTCGCAACGCCGTTCTGGGCAAATTCTCCTTTGATTTTATACCCCGGGCCGCCCGTACCGCTGCCTTCCGGACAACCGCCCTGAATCATGAAGCCGGGAATGACGCGGTGAAAAATCAGCCCGTCGTAAAAGCCCCGGCCGGCAAGGTCAATGAAATTCTGTACGGTTATGGGGGCGATATCCGGGAATAGTTCCGCCGTCATCACGCCGCCGTCTTCCATCTCTATCGTCGCCTTCACTCTCTCTTAACCCCTTCGCTCTTTTTTATCTATAAAAATTATACCACCATCGCCGGTAAAATGCAAACCCGCTTATTAGGAAAGAGAGAAGAGTAAAGAGTAAAGAGTAAAGGTAAAGAGTAAAGAGAGTTCTCGTCTCACTCTTTACTCTTTCCTATCCACTCTTTTCTTTTCATCCGGGTTGCGGGCGTAGCCCGCTTAGGAAAGAGAGGAGAGGAGAAAAATTGTTGATTTGTATAGGGTTTGCTGATATAATCAATGACAGCTGATCATATTGAGGGAATACAAGCGGGATAACGCGGGCAAAGGCGGGCGGGGATCGTGACCGACAAACAGCGCATCCTGGTCGTAGAGGATGATTGCGATTTATCCAATATCACCATGATTCATCTGACCGGCGCCGGTTATGCCGCCGACGCCGCCTATTCGCTGGCCGAGGCGGAGCGGTTGCTGCCCCTGCGGCTCTACATGCTGATTTTGCTTGACATCATGCTGCCGGACGGCGAAGGTCTCACCCTCTGCCGGGAAATACGGCGGCGCTACCGCTGCCCCATCATTTTTATCAGCTGCCTCCGCGACGGCGATTCCATCGTCTCCGCCCTGCGCGCCGGCGGGGACGACTACATTACCAAACCGGTCGACTACCGGGAACTGCTGGCCAGGGTGGAAGCCCAGATACGCCGGGCTACCGTCTACGCCGCCGGGACGCAAAGTCTGAACGAAACCGTCCTGCGCTTCAGGCGTTTTTCCCTGGACAAGCAGCTGCACCGCGCCTGGCGCGACGGCAACTATATAGATTTGACGCCGATTGAGTACGCTTTGCTCATGTATTTTTGCGCCAATAGCGGCGAACTCATCTTATACGAAAATCTGTACAAATCCATCTGGGGAATGGATGGCGCGGACGATTTGCGTACCCTGACCGTGCATGTCTCTAATTTGCGCAAAAAAATAGACCCCGACCATGCCGGGATCATCACCACCGTCCGTAACGCGGGGTATATTTTTACAGACAATTGATTGAATGATTGAATAAAGCACGGACGAGAGGTTTTGTCGATGAGCGGCGATAACGGAAAGAGCGGGCGCGGGCAAATCACGGCGCATTTGGCGGCCGGCGCGGCGATTGCCGGGGCGGTGGTTTTGCTGGCCGGCGCCTTCCTGTTTCACGCTACCGGCAATCAGGCGGGGCTGACCGTCTGCCTGACGGCGGCGGCCGTTTTGCTGCCGGTGACGCTGCACAGCTGCGGGGAAGAAAAAAAGCGGCGGCTAGCGAATGAGCGGGCGGCGGCGGCCGAAGCGGAGCGGCAAAGGGCGGAAGCGGAACTGGCTGAGGCCAAGGAAAAGATTTTGCGCTGCTACGGCCTGATTTCCCACGGTTTGCGCGTGCCCATCTCCATTATCATGGGCTATGCGGATATTTTACTGGGCAAAATGATAGCGGACGAATCCGTGCGGGACGAATATCTGCGGAAGATGGGCGACAAAGCCGCCTATATAAACGAACTCCTGACGTATAGCCTGTTGGATCTGAAGCCGGACGCGGAATTGCGCTCACCGGCGCGCCAGCCTTTTGAACTGCTGGGGCTGCTGCGGGGTATCGCCGAGGCGATGAAGGAAATTGCCGAACGGAATGAGATCATGATCTATCTTGTGTCCGAGCAGGAGGAGATTTATGTAAAAGGAAACTCTATCGGCTTGTCCAAAGCGTTTTACAATATAATCGAAAACGCCATGAAATACATGGGCCGGCCCGGCAGCCTGAATATTACCGCTTCCCTCCTGGACGAGGAAGTGTTCATCGCTTTTAAGGACGACGGCGCGGGAATCGCGGAGGAAGAAGCGGAACACCTTTTTGACATGAATTACCAGGGGTCGAACGCCCGGAACGGCCACGGCCACGGCCTGGGGTTGTGGATCGTGCGGACGGAAGTGGCGTCGCACGGCGGGAATGTTTACGCCAAAAGCGAAAAAGGCGCCGGTCTCGGCATATACATCATGCTGCCTTTAAACTGAATAGAAAAATATAAACAAACTTTCTTTAGAAAATCTTTAGACAAAAAGCGAACGATTAATGGTATAGTAATGTTGCGGCGGATTGCGCCGCGTCACAGGCCATAGACGGCGACAGGCCAGCGGAAAAGTTGACAATGAAGGGTGAATATGGAAAACGAACAACTGCTGCCATTTGAAAGAAACCGTTTCTATGTGGGCAAATTGCTGACATCCTCAGATTTTTGCTCGGAGCAGACCTACCTGAACAACAAAAGACGCTTTTTGAACGCCCTGATGTTCGGCGCCGGCGTTGTTTGCGGGCTGGGAGTGTATAATCTGGACGACGTCTCCCTCATCGTGGAATCGGGAGCGGCGATAGACGGAGCGGGCCGGGAAATCGTGCTGGAAAGCGCGGTGATCCGCAAATTGTCGTCCATCAGCGGCTTCGAGTCCATCACGGGGGATAGCGCCCTTTTGATGCTGCGTTACCGGGAAGAATCAGTCCACCCGGCTTATTCCGTCGCCCGCAACGAGCGGGTGGACGCGGAATATGAGATGAATCGCATCCGTGAGGGATGGGAACTGTTTCTCGCCGAGCCGGGCGCCGTCGCCCCGCCGGCGGACACGGAGTTTCTGGCCAGATCCGAATTGTACGCGGACAGCGATTTCGCAGTGGAGATCGCGGCGCCGGGCAGCGTCAGCTGCGGCGAGCGGGCGCGGGGCTATATAACCGTGCGCAAACTTTCCGAGGCGGCGAAATCTCTCTCTTTGGACTGCACGATCCACACGCCGGCCTTTACGAACGATGAAGGCGAGCATGTGCTGGCCCTCAAGACGGAGGAGATCACGCTGGAGCAGGGCGGGGAGAAGAGATTCGACTTTGTCCTGGCCGCGCAGCGCCAGCCGGCGCCGGAATCATTTTTGCTGGGCAAGGCCTCCTTGCTCCGTTTCACTGTCGACGGGGAAACAAAGCCCCCCCTCGCCGATCTCACCCTCAAGGTGAACGTGGTCGATAAGCCGGTGCATGAATTGATCGAGCAGGCCGTCGGGCGCGTCAATCTGGAAGCAACCCTGGGAGCGGCGAACGCGGGCGCGGTCTGTCTGGCCGAGTTGCTGCTGCAGCGAAGCAAAAATGATTATATCGTGGATAAAATAGAGGAGCGCAAAAACTACATCCGCACGATGGCGGCGGAAAAGCTCCGCCGCGAGTACGCTTCCTATTTTGTGGGCCGAAACTTTGCCGCCCCCGTCTCCGGGGAACCCTCCCCCGCTCCGCCCCCGGCCGGAACGCCGCCGCGCGAACCGCATTACGCCGGCGGGGTGTGCGAAATACCCCTTGGCGCCTCGCCCCGCAAAGGCGAAGTGTTTTTTTCCGACGAGATCATGCATGGACTCGGCGGCGGCAATATCCATGTCACCGTGGGTTTTGACTATATAGTCGAAGCCGGGCGGGATGGACAGCCGGAAAAAATGTCGATTTACGGGGACGCCGAACTGTTCGCCGGCGAAAGCCCGCAAATCGCTTTCGCCCGCACGGCGGTAAAAGTTTACCCGGAGCGGGGCAGTTTTGTCATTGCCGCCGCGCTGACCCGGCCGACGAATTTCGCGGTGATCGTGCTGCGCTGGGCGGCGATCAGACTGCCCTTCGGCGACGATAAGCTGCTGCCGCGCCGGACGGCGGATATGAGCATCGCGGCCCTGACCCCGACCGTCGTGATGGGGATGCGGGAAACGCATTTTTTTGCCGTGGCCTTCAAAAACCTGGAGCCCTGTACGCTTACCTACGAGCTGACGGAACGAAATTCGGGGCAGATCACGGCGGACGGCGTATATACCTCCCCTGCGCGGGAAGGAGTTTATGAAATACGCATATTCTGCACAGATATACCGACTATCAGCACTTACGCCTACGCGGTGGTAAAAAAAGACCTCGGCAAAGAGAACGATGAGGAAAGAACTTGAGGTCGTGAGGTATGATTTTTTACGCCGGCGATATGGTTCTGGAGACCGTGCGGGAAGTTTTCACCGGGCCGCAAAACAACGTTTCCATCTGCAGGGACGTCAGTTCGCCCCTTGAGACTTATTACACGCTGCTGACCGTAAAAAACAAGGACACGGCCAAAAAACTCGTGACGGTTTTTGAAAACTCACGGCGGGGAGCGGCGGAAGCGCCGCCTTATATCGCCTGCTTCGCCCAAAACACCTTGCTCTGCTATGTGTTCGCCTACCGGGAGGAACGGCGGCTGGATCTGTTCGGGCCCGGGCAGATCGTCAGCGCCAGGGAATGGGAGACGGTGAGCGCCAATCTCGTGCTGGCCTGTCTTTCTTCGCCGCTCCCTTTTCCCTTGCTGGCGCTGGCGCTGGAACAGGGCCATATTCATCTGCAGAAAGACGGCGCCGTGTTTTTCACGCCCTATTTTGATCTGAGCGATCTGAAGGAGGAAAGCGGCGAAGCGGTTTGCGCCTGCCGCTCGGCGGAATTGCTCCTCGCCCTCTTTACCCTGCGCGGCCGGGTGAAAAGCGTGGAACTCTTGCGGAAAAAACTCGCGCACAATGCTTTTCGCAGTTTGCCGGAACTGTATCGCGACCTGAAAATCACCGAAATCCCCCATGAAACCAATATCAGAGAAAAAGCGCAGGGATTTTGGCGGCGGGGCAAAGATCGGTTTTTTACCGCTCTGCTTACCGCCTCGGCCGTGGTCGCGGTTTTTGCCCTCATAGTTTTTGTCTCCCAGTTGTTCTTCGGCGATATCCCTGTTTTCCGTCTGCTGGAAAAATGCTTCGACGTAATTGGCGAGCGTTCTCTGCGCTGATTGGCCGGAAGGATAGGTAAATGAAGAAATCCTTGCTCCTTGCTCTTATTATAGTCGCCGCTCTGTCCGCCTTCGCCCTGTTCAATCCCTGGACGGCGCCTTCCTTCGCCGCAGCCGAAGCGCGGATCGCGGCGGCGGCGGACGGTTCGGTCTTCTATTTCGCGGAGAACAGGAGCTGGGGTTCCTTTGTTTTCGGCGTGGACGAGCAGGGCAAGATCGGCTTTGTTTACGAGGATAAAGCCGCCGACGAGAACGGCCGGAGCTATGCCGTCTCCGATCTGCTTTGGAGCGGGAGGCAATTGTGGCTGTTGCGGGAGGCGGGCGCGGGTGAGAGTACGGGCGCGGGTGAGAGTACGGGCGCGGCTGAAAGCGCGGCGCCGGACGAAAACGCCGTCCGGCGGCAAATCTGGCGGCTCGACCCGGCGACGGGGACGGCGGTGGCGGTGATCACGCGGCTGCCTTTCCGCGGCGAGGACTTTCGCCTCGGCGCCAATGGGGAGCAGCTGTACTTGAGTTATCGCGACGCGGACGGGCGGCGCGTTTACGCTTACGCGCTTGAGGCCGGCGGCGTGGTCGGCTCACTGGCTCTGGCTGCGGACGCGCCCGCCGATATTTTGATCGAAACGGCGGTCTATGACGGAAAATATTTGTATTCCGCCCTCGCGGACGGCAGCCTGCGGGCTTTCAGCGCCGCCGGGGTCAAAACGGAGTTTACGGGCGGCGAACCGCAGGCCCTCTGGGCCGGCGGCGGCAGTCTCTTTTATGTGGATCGGGCGACCAACGCCGCTCATTTTACCCTGAACGCCCTGCCCGCCCACGCCGTGCCGCCGGCGGAGACGGAAATAATCCGGGCCGGCCTCCCCTTGGCGGATGGTTTTGTCGCCCTGGTCGCCACTTCGGACGGCGAGGGCGCGCTGCTGCGCTATGCCGGCGCCGATTTTCTCCCGCCGGTGCCGCTTGAGATCAATCCGAGCGCTAATCTCCGCTGCAGTCTGGCCGCCGCTCTCTCCCCGGTGGGGATCGGGATTCTGGCTATGGCCGTCTTTGTTTTTTGCCTCTGCCTCTGCGCCTTTGCCCCCTCTCTCCTGGGGCGACTGACTCTGCTCCCGGTCTGTCTGACCCTGCCCCTGGTTTTCGGCGCCGCCGGTCTGGCCGCCCGGAGCGCCTGGGAGAGCGGCGCTGATCCGGAGGCGGCTTTTTACCAAATGCTCGCCCAATGCGGCTTGCCGGGGCTGGGCTTGCTGCTTCTCTGCCTGATTTTGACTGTCTGCTGGTTGAGCCCTCTCCGCCGCCTGCCGCGCCAGATGCGGGAAATCTCCGCCCGCCCGGTCTGGGACGACTCCGTGCCGATCGCTTTTGGCGAAGTCGGCCGCGTGCAGCGGGCTATGCAGGAGATCTGCCTCTCGCTTTCGATCCGGGAATATGAGATGAACTCGGCGATGAACAGTTATCGCCGCTTTATGCCGCAGGACCTGGATCGTCTGCTCAACCGGGCGAATTTGATGGAGATTGAGTACGGCGACGTCGCGACGAGCGAGGGTATAGTCGGTCTCGTCACGACCATGCCCCGCGGCGCCTCCAAGCGCTTCGGCGAAAGTCACCGCCGTTTTCTGGAGTTTGTTTTTGCCGCCTTCGGGCGTATTTACGCGGCGGCGGCGAGCAGCGCCGTCTTTCTCTCCACCTGGTTTTCCCTGACAGATTTCCGCCTGCTTTTTCCGGCCGGCGGTATGGACGGCGTGCGCATGGGCGTCCGGCTGGCCACGGAATCGGCCGACGACCCCGGCGACCCCGGCGCCGAATTCATGCTGGTTTTGCACCGGACCGCTTACGAATACGGCGTATCGGGGCAAGAAAACAGAGCCGTCAGTTTTATGTCTTCCTACGAATTGGGGCTCTTAGCCAAGCAATCGGCCAAACTCGCCGCTCTGGGCGTCAAGCTGCTTGTGACGGAGCAATGTGAGAAAACTCTGGCCGACGCCGTTTCCACCCGCTACATCGGTTATATCGCCTCCTCGGACGAGCAGCATAATATCAAGATTTACGAAGTGCTGGACGTCTACCGCGAAAGCGAAAAAAATCTGCGCGAGCAGTATAACCAAAAATTCCAGCAGGCGATCCGCCTTTATTATACAAATGATTTCTACCTGGCCCGCAGTCTCTTTTCGGAGATATTCAAGAACTGCCCCGGGGACGGGGTGGCCAAATGGTATATTTTTTCCTGTGAGCGCCTCTTTAACCGGACGGATTTTTCCACGATTAACTACAGTATTTTTGGGACGGAGCAGCTGCCGAAATAAGCACCCGCGGAGGAAGGCCGAAACGTGAACCAGTTTTTTTCTACCATAATAAATACCCTGCGCGCCCGCTTCACCTCCCTGTGGACGAAGGCCCGCTTCTGGATCAGCCCGACCTTCTGGCGCACCAAAGGCCTCCAGACCTTACGCGCTTTTTTTACCCGGCTCTTCGACGTCAAACCGCGGCACAAGGACGATTATTACGGGCTGCTCCGCTGGCTGGTCAGCAAACGGCTGGCCTTTGCCCTCATCGTGATCATCGGGGTAACGGCCGTCTGGTATGTGTACGCCATGTCGCCGCTGGCCCCGAAAGGCGGAGAGGCGGCCGGCGGGGTTCCCGTCTACCATTACCGTTCGCTGGCGCTCAAGTTTTACAACGGCGAGGCCCGGATCCTGGACGCGGCGAAGCGAACGGCCTTTGTCGGCGCGGTCAGCAAGGGCCGGGCCAACGGGATGGGAACGCTCTATGATCCGGACGGCGGAGTCATGTACGCCGGCGAATTTCAGAACAGCATGTACGAGGGCAAGGGGGAAACCCGCTATCCGGGCGGGGCGCTTCAGTATGTCGGGATGTTTTCCCAAAACCGCTACCAGGGCGCGGGGGTGTATTACCGGCCGGAAGGCACGGTGGAATACGCCGGCGAATTTAGCGACGGCCGCCGGCAGGGAGAGGGCACGCTCCATGACGCGGGAGGCAAGCCGATTTTTTCCGGAAATTTCCAGGGAGGACGGATCGTCTATGAGGAATTTGTCGGCAAAACGGCGGCCGGGGCGGCGAGCCTGTACAGCGGCCGCGTCGTTTCCTATAATAGCGCGGAGGAATACTGCGTGTACATGAGCGATATTAACGCGGTCTATGAGGCCTTGAGCGGCGAGCAGTCCTTGGACGAGGAGTGGAAGATCGGGCGGATCTATGTTCTCACCGACGTTTTCGCCGCCGGGGGCGCGGAACTGAGCGCCATGGGCGATATCAAAGACCTGCTGGGGACGCCGGTTTATCTGGGCGAAACCTGGCTGACTTTGCCGGACGCCGTGGCCCTGAATCAGTCGAAGCAAACGGCGCTGCCCCCGGTGGAGACGGATCTCCAATCCGGATTTGAAGACGTCTACACGGTTAATTCCTACGACGCGGATCGGCAGATGTATATTTACGTTTTTCAGGGCGACGACTTTGTTTACACTTTTTACTGTGAATCCGGTGCCGCTTCCGGGTTCCTGTTCTACAGCGCCGAATGAGGGGAAAGGGGGGATTGCCGGTGCGGGCCAAAAAAACAGCCGCCGTATTGCTTTTGAGCTTATTGCCGCTCACGCCTTTTTATTCGCCCGTTCCGGCCGCCGCCGCGCCGCCGCCTAAGATCCTGGTGACGGAACAGGCCCAAAACCTCGCCCTGGCCGCCGATACCACGATCAAAAAGAAGAACAGCGATCTGATCCTCAAGCGGATCAAATATACCGAAGCCGTGGAGGGCGCGCGGGTCAAAGCCAAGAATATGTCCACTTTTCGCTGGTCGCCCCTGCTCAGTTTCAAATTTCCCGAACCGCTGGACTTGGTGCTGGATTACGACCTTTCGGCGACGCCCTTGATACTGCAGATCGAGATCGGCACGCTCCAGCACGAAAAAGACGATAAGGTGTTTGAAGTCCGGCAGCGGGTGGCGAAGCTCTTTGCCGACGTTTATATCGGGCAGGAGAAAATCGCTTTTAGCCAAAAAAGGCTGACGGCGGCCCGGGACTCCCTGGCCCGCAACCGGGCGCGCCTGCTGCTGGGGCAGGCCAAACAGGCGGATATCGACGCCGGCGACAAGGCGGTCAAGGCGCTGGAGACGGAACTGGCGCTTAATATGCGCGTTTTTGAAAACGACAAGCAGGAACTGAGCGAGCAAATCAGGCTGGACGTCAGCACGGGCTATGTTTTCAAAAATCCGCTCAAAATCCTGAATATATCGCGCGGGCAGCTGGACGGGCTCGTCAATTACACTTTGAGCAACGATCATGTGTATTACGCCGCCCGCATGACGGAATCCATCGCCCGGATCAGCCTGGACAGCTATGAGTCCCTGTTCCGCCGTCAGTACGGGGGCAAGGTCAACGCGATTTCTCCTTTTCTCAGCCAGGCCCGCCAAGGCACCGACATCGACAACTCCGCTTTTCGGATGACCTATGACGCCATGACGCGCAATTTTGACGCTCCCTGGAGCGGACGTTTGCGGATTCTGTTTTTCACCTTTTCCCGCGAGTGGTTTAAAGGCCCGATCGCCGGCACGCGCTATATCCAAGACGAAATGTACGCCCTCTATACGGCCGCTCTCGACTACCTGGCGGCCCGGCGGGACCGGGAGACGGCCGAGCGGGACCTGCGCAAGGAAATAGCCTCGTCTTACGAAACCCTCGTGACGGCCAAAAATTCCGTCGAATCGCTTCTGGACACCGTGGCAGAGACGAAGACGGCGCTGAACCGCCTCGTGGAGCTGAACCGGCTGGGTAAGGCGGATTTTTCCGAAGTGCAGGACAAACAGACGGATTATGAGGAACAGCAGGCGGAAGCGATCGAACTCCTGGCTTCTTACTATGGATTATTCATAGATTTTGACCGTCTGACCTGCGGCGCCGCCGGTCGCCTGGCCAGTGGGACGGGTTCCGGCGCTGAGACGGGTCAGGGCGGTCTCAGTTGGGCGGAGGAAGGCGAGACGGAAGACGACGACGGCGGCATCGGCGGTCTGGGGGAAGGAGGGCGCCTGGATTACCCCACCTACCATATTTACCCGGATGTGGCCGATATGGTTTTTGCCTTCGGCGTCCAGATTCCCGAAAATTATGAGCCGGCCATTGATGAATTTGAGATCCTTTACGAGGGAACGCGGCTCGGCGACCGCACGCCCATTGCCCGGGAACTGCGCCACCTGGTGCTTGATTACGGCGAGACCAAACGCCTGAGCGTCAGGCTGTTTTACGCGGGAGAATTCGTCGCCGAGTGTGAAATAGACACGACCGTGCCGAGCGACATACTGCCGATCGGCGGCCGGACGGTGCCCGCCCCGCCGGGGCCGCGCGTGGTCGGGACTTACTCCGTGCAAACGGAGCGGAACGGCGAGAACTTCGCCCGGACGGAAATCACGCTGCGGCCGCAGGAGACGGAGGCCTTTTATTACCGCCTGACGGCGGAGGGCACGGGTTTATTGAGCGAGACCCCGGCGCCGGTCAGCCAGCCCTTCCGTTACCTGGCTCTGCTTTCGGATCTGGCCGCCGTGCGGGTGGAATTTTACGACCGGGAGCAAACGCTGCTTTACACGGCGCGTTTCGCACCCGAAACGCTGAGCCTGGTGGTCGAACCATGAGGGAAGGAGAAAGGGGGAACCATCCGTTGCCCAAACTTACAGTCAGGAACGCCGCCGGGGCCGCGCTGATTATCGCCTGTCTGCTCCTGCTGAGCGTCACGCCCTCGAGCGCCGTCTGGAACGAGGACACAGCCGTCCATATCGACCCGGCCGCCGTTGAAAACTCGACCTTGATCATCGGCTCGCACCTGGTCCATCTCAGCGCCCTGACCGATACCCTTTACGGCGTGGCCCGCCAGTCGGCGGAAGATTCGGGCCAGGACAGCACCTATTATAAAAGCGAGCTGGCGAACGGCGCCTGGTTCAACATTTCCACCGCCTCCGCCCTCACCGACATAACGACCGCCGGCGTGCCGGTCGACAACGCCGAGATCGCCGCCCTTTTTATGACCCACCGCACCGGAGCGGACGGCGTCACCCATGACCTGCGCACGAACAGCCCGGTCAATGTCTTTGACATTTACTCGCCCTACGACCTGGAAGCCATGGTCGAGCTGCTGCCGCTTAAAACCCAGTACGACCTGATACGGGAATTGCAGGCCGACAGCGAATACGGACAGAAAAATATCGCCTTGACTGCCAATTTTTTCCAGACAGACGTGCGCAATGACGCCACGCAGACCGCCGACGCCAACCTGGCCGCCCTGCAGTCCTACCTGGACGTTCTGACCGCCAATAACGCGACGGCGGCCTCCGTCGATACGGTGCAGAGCGTTATGGAAGCCGTTGACGCCTCCCGGCGGGCGGAGGTGATGAGCATTTTGGACGGCGCGCTGACTAATTTTTCCATTTCATTGCAGAGCGTGACGGACCCGGAGGGCGAGGACGAGGAGGACGGCGGCGCGCAGAGCGGCGGTGATCCCAATCTGCAGACGGCGGCCAACGACAGCCTTGCTAATGTCACGTCTTCCTATAATACCTACAGCGGGCAAATGCTGGCCGCCGGGACGACGATCATCGCGGCGCTGCGCTACGAAATCTGCCTCCGCCTGATCGCCGAGGCCGGGAACGGCCTGCACAACGCCTGTGACGTCAGTACGGCTCAGATCGTCATGCTGGATAATATCCAAAACGACCGGATCGTGGACCAGACCGGTGAACGCGCCCTGCTGGACGAACGGTTGCTGCCGGCGGCGACGACGGCTTACCGCTCCGCCCTCTCCGGCGGAGAAAACGCGGAGTACGCCGCGGCCGTCGGCCAAAACTCAGCCGGGGTTTTGCTGGACAGTATCAGGCAAAAAGCCCGCAACGGCCTGACCATCAGCCAAAGCGAACTGGAGTTTTTGATCAGCGCCGCCGTATCGCGCCTGGACGGAGACGGCGGACTGGCCTTTCTGGACGACCGGCTGGCTCAGACGGAGGAATACGGAGCGGCGATCCCGGCCGATACTTTTGCCGCCGGCGCCGGCGCTTCCCTGGACGCCCATATCTATTTTCTGACCACGCTTCGGCGCGAGGTGGAACTGCTCATGGGCGGCGGGGAAACGGACAAGCTCCTGGCCCAAAAAGACGCCCTGCGGACGGAGCTGCTCTCCGCCCTGGATAACGATGACCTGACCGCCGCTCAGGCCCTCCAGGATCAAATAGCGGCCCTGGACACCCAACTGGCGAATATACCGGGCGGCGGCGGGAGCGGCAGCGGCGCGGCGGCGGCCTCCGCCGCGGCGGACACGCTGGCGGCGGCCCAAAGCCTGATCAGTGAACTGAGCGCTGCGGGCGCGGGGGGCGTGGGCGCGAACGGGGGGAGTATGAGCGATTTGCTCTCCGCCATCGACACGCTGGGCGCCCTGCTCCCCGCCAATTACGCCGCGATTTTTCCCCTGCTGGAGGATTTGCGGGCGACTATGACCCGGCAGCGGGATCTGGAGGGGCGCCAGGATTTTGCCGCCGCCGTCGCTGCGGCGGAGGCTTTGATCATGGATAACCGCGACGCTTATAATCAGGCGGCGGCGGGCGGTCTCTCCCCCGCCGCCGCCGCTGCGGCCGCCGATATGTTTTTCAGCGGCGACAGCGGCGGGACGCGAACCTTTGACGCCGGCATCATCGGCGACAGCAGCGGGGCGGCGGCTTTGAGCCCCGACGAGGAGAGCGCCGTGCTGATTCAGGCGCTGGCGGCCTGCGCCGCGGAACTGGCGAGCGAAGACATGGCCGGCGCGGCGCGCGGGGAGGCGCAGCGGCAGGTGGAAGCCGGCAACCCACTGGTTTTCCGTGATTTGAGTGAGAACGGCCGCCGCTATATCCCGGCCCGCCTCATCGCCGCCCAACTGAAAATGCGCTATGTCTGGAACAGCAATCTGAACGGCGGCGCCCTGGCCCGGGGCGGCGACTACTACTTTTTCACCGTTTACTCGACGGAAATCGTCATGGGCCGGGACGGGAAAGACTTGGCCTACATGACTTTTCCCGCCAAATATCAAGGCGAATTATACTTGCCCGCAGACTATGTTTTTGACGTTTTCGCACTGCGGAGCGAACCGGTGCCGGGCACGGACTACGCCCTCCTGGTCACGACCGGCGCGGATAATCTCGCCGCCGAACTCTTGAGCCGCCTGCTGAGCGCGGCCGGCGCCGCCTGAGCGCGGCCCGAACCGGAAAGGAGCCCCCTTTTGGCCGACTACCCGATCATTTCCGATATCAGCGCCCATATCGTCCGGATGCTGCGGGAGAAAATGTGTCCCGAACCGATCCCCTCGCCGAACAATATTGATGTTTCCTCGCCGGCGGAGCAGGACGTGGACTATATCCTCGGCCTCTACCTTTATGATATCCGCGAGGAAGGAGAAATAGCGTCGGGGCCGATACGGACGGGGCGCCTGCGCCTGAAAAAAGCCCCCAAACCGTACAGCCTGTTCTATATGCTTTTTATCAACGGCTCTTCCCAGATGGGTCTGAAGGCGCACGATATTCAAAAAATCATCGGTCGGGCCGCGCAAATTCTCAACGACACCAGCTCCATCTCCCCCAACACCCTCCAGTCCTGGCTGGAATATGAGGAAGCGCCCGTTATCCTGGCCCCGGCCAAGATTGCCCTGGAGGAAAAAGTGCGCGTCTGGTCGGCCATCAATAAACCATACCAGGTCAGCCTGTTTTATAAGGCGGCGCCGGTTTTTCTCTCCAGCGAAATTGTCGTGGAAACCGTGCCGGTGCGCGAGGCGGTCATTACCCTCGCCGTGCGGGGCGAGAGCCTTGATTGACAAGGCGGAAAGGAAGGGAGGCGAACCATGCCGGCTGTGATCAAACATCAATTAGCCCTGGCCGTGCGTCTGTCGGATGTCACCGACGGCAGAGGGGTGGAAAACGACGTGACTTTTTGGGTAAATGGGACGGAAAAAAGCCCGCGGCGCAAAACAAACGGCTTTTTTATCTACACGGATCCGGCCCTCCTGGCCCAGGATTACGACCTGGAAGTCCGGGCCCGCGGCTATGTACCGGCCCGGCGGCGCATCCTCCTGGAAGCGCCGGGCGTCAGCCCGCCCGATCTCCGGTTGGAACTGGTGCCGGAGGAAGATCTGCGCACGGCGGGGCTGTACTTCTCCCTGGCGGGGCGCCTGCCCGGTCTCACCGCCATCGACGCGGTCAGTGCGGACGACACCGCCTGTCGGGTCAAGCATTACGACGCGCGCCGCCGCCGGCTCACTGTTTTCAATCCGCATCGGCTGGAGTTTGAACGCGCGCTTTACGCTCTCGTCCAGACCGCCGAAACCCGTTATGTCCCCTTTGCGCCGGAAGGGTATTCCCCGGACGGGACATTGAAAACCGACCGGTCTTTGACCCTCAGAGGCCTCGTCAACCTGCCCCTGACGCCCGTCGTCGCCGGCATAACCGGTCCGGAGGGAGATTACTTGCTCCGGGTGCGAAAAAACGCGGCCGGCAACCGTTGGATCGTGCGCCTCCGCCTGAACGAAGCGGATAAATTCGCCGGGGTGGATTTCAATAAACCGGCCGCTTGGAATCAGGATGAATTTTTACGCGCGGTGCAGCAAGAATGAAAGGAGGAAATTATGGGCCTGGCCGTAGTCAGCGGCGCGACTTACGTCTGCTCGTTCGGTACTGTTCCCGGCGTGTTGAAAGCGGGGAAAGCGAGCGTGCTGGCGGCGGGGATGCCGGCCGCCACAATCAGCGACGTGGCGCCAATGACCGCGATATCGCCCTGCGGGCTTTGCACAACCCCGTCCAACCCCACAGTCGCCGCCGCCACGGCTGCGGCGCTGGGGGTGCTGACCCCGCAGCCTTGTATCCCGGTTCCCGTGGGCGCCTGGCTGGGGAGCAAAGGCCCTCTGATCGGCGGCACGCCGGGATTGTCCGGCGAAGGGCGGCTGCTGTGCGCGTACGGCGGCTCCATCAGTATCGTCGCTCCCGGCCAGACCAAGGTTCTGTATTGAGCATCGAACGTCAGTTTCCATGAAGGGAGGATGGTTCAGGCTACGGGTCTGAACCGAAGAAATTATGCCAGAATATCTTTCTCCGGGCGTATATGTGGAAGAATATGATTCTTCCCCGCGATCCATTGAAGGGGTTGGCACGAGTACGGCGGGCTTTATCGGCCTGACGGCCAAAGGCCCTACGATCGGGGCGCCGGGGCTCGTCACCAATTTTGCCGATTTTACGCGGCAGTACGGCTCTTATTTGCCGGAGCACACTCACGGCGAACTGCGTTACCTGCCGCTGGCGGTGGAACAGTTTTTTGTCAATGGCGGCACCCGCTGCTTCATCAGCCGCGTCATTCCCGAGGACGCCAAAACCGCGGCGGCCACGCAGGGGATCCTCCATCTCCGGGCGGCCAACGAGGGAAAATGGGGCAACAAGATCAGCATCAGTTTTATCACCACGAACAAGCGCAAATTGCAATTGATCGCCGCCGAAAGCGAAACCGTCTTTACGGCCAAATCCACGGCCGGGTTCCGGGAGGGGGACGTCGTGGAATTTGCCGGCGAGGTCAACCGGATCGTTTCCCTATCGGAAAATGTCGTCACTTTTGAGGCGCCCTTCGGCAAAAACCCCGTCGACACCGCGATCATCCCGAAGTACCTCGTCTATTCCGTCGAAATGGACGTGACTGTCCGCAGCGGCGCCGATGTGGAGACCTACGCGGGCGTGACGCTGAACGAGGCTTCCTCGGCCTATCTCGGCAAGAGACTGGCGGCCAGTTCGCTGGTCGTCGCCACCCTCGACCCCTTTACCGAAATCACCAGCCCGGTCAGCGCTATTTTCGGCCCCGGGGCGGTGAAAGGCACGATCGCTTTTGCCGGAGGCAGCGACGGTTCGCTGGCCGAAGTCAACGCCGGCACTTTTATCGGCACGGACGGGGGGCCGGGACAAAGAACCGGTCTGCAGGCCTTTGTCGGCAATAACGATGTCAGCCTGATCGCGGCGCCGGGCGTCACGATCCCGGAGGTCGTCGCCTCCCTGGCGGCTTTTTGTGAGCGGGAAAAAAGCTGCTTCGCCATCCTGGACATACCCAGGGAGCTGGTGAAAACAGGGGAAATCATTGATTACCGCAACTTGCTCGATAGCACCTACACCGCTTTTTATCATCCGTGGATTCAGGTTTTTGACCGCGAGGCCAAAAAACCCGGCTTCATACCGCCGAGCGGCGCGGTGGCCGGTGTGTTTTCCCGCACGGACGTCAGCCGCGGCGTCCACAAGGCGCCAGCGAACGAGACCGTCGCCTGCACCGGTCTGTCAGTCGGCTATACGGCCGGGGAGCAGGATCTGCTCAATCCCGCCGGGGTCAACCTGATCAGGGCTTTGCCCGGGCAGGGCATCCGCGTCTGGGGAGCGCGCACCGCGAGTTCCAACTCCGCTTTCAAGTACGTTAATGTCCGCCGCCTCTTCATCTTTGTCGAGCAAAGCATCAAACTCGCCACCAACTGGGTGGTGTTTGAGCCAAACAATACTTCGCTCTGGGCTCGGGTGCAGCTGACGGTGAGTTCTTTCCTGGAAACGCTTTACCGCAGCGGTATGCTGGCCGGGGCCAGTTCCGCCGAGGCCTATTTTGTCGAGATCGGGCCGACGACGATGAGTCAGGACGATATCCTGAACGGCCGCCTGATCTGCAATATCGGGATCGCGCCTTCCAGGCCGGCGGAATTCGTGATTTTCCGGCTGACCCAGTTTACCTCGGAAGCCGCGGCCGAGGGAGAATAATCGTAACCTAAGTTAAGCGGCGCTTTATGAACTAATTGTTGAGGGGAGGATATCCTAGTGGCAGACGAAGGGCAAGCACAAAACTCAGTATCATTGCATTATCCGCTGACCAAGATGAATTTCCTGGTCACGGTGGACAGCATCAGCGGCGTGGCCGCTTTTAACGAAGTCACGGGCGTAGACGCTTCGGTGGACGTGATCGAGTTCCGGCAGGGCAACGCCAACAGTCTCGCGCCGGTCAAGATTCAGGGATTGGTAAAACATGGCAATTTGACCTTGAAAATGGGCTACACCCGTTCCCAAGCCTTCAAAGACTGGGTGATCGCCTGTGTGAGCGAGCGGCGGGAAAGAGGCACTCCGCGTCATAATGTCACGATCGAATTGATCGACATCACCGCCGGCGCGCCGAGCAGCGTAGTCATGACAACGTCCGGCCCGGTGATCTGGATTCTCCAGGACGCCTGGGTGGCAAAATATACGGGGCCCGATCTTAACGCCAGCACAAGCGAGGTGGCGATAGAGTCCGTAGAAATCGCTTACGAGGAATTGACCATTCCGAACTGACGCTTATCGCGGCGGGCGGAACGGATCCCGGTTCGTTTCGCCCGGAGCGATCTGAGAGGACAGTATGTCGATCGTAACCGTTTATGATTTTGAACTGCCGCGCGGCTATGTGGACTCCGCCGGGCAGGTTCACCGCAAGGGCCGGATGCGGCTGGCGACGGCCGGCGACGAGATCCACGCCACCCGCGACCCGCGGGTCATAGCCAATCCGGCCTACTTGACCGTAGTTATTCTGTCTAGGGTAATCACGGAGATCGAAGGGATGGAAAGCCTGGCCCCGGCGATGATCGAGCGTTTTTTCACCGCCGACTTGGCCTTTTTGCAGGATATGTACCAGAAGATCAACAATATCGAGCCGCCGACCATGACCGTGGTCTGTCCCGACTGCGGCAAGGTCACGCAGGCGCCGCTAAATTTTACGCGCGAGGGATAACGCTGTACCCGGAAGCGGCGATGTTCCGGGAGATGGCCTTCGTTTCTTATTATTTCCATTGGAGCCGGGAGGACGTGCAGTCGCTGACCCATAACGAACGGCGCCGCTGGTGCCAGGAAATATCGGAGATCAATGCCAGCCTGACTCCCTCGCGCAAAAAGGAAAAGAGCATTTTGGATATGGGGCGGCCGCCGCGCCCAGGGATGTGAATTATGGCCGACGACAAGAATATAGTGGTGCTGAACAGCGGGGCCAACCCGCTCGTTAATTTCAATTTCATGCTGCGGGTGGAAGCCTTGTTCGATCTGCCCTGCAAAACTGTCCGCGCTTTCACCCGGGAGATGGAATACGAAATATATCAGGAAGGCGGCCTGAACGATTATGTCCACATGCTGCGCAAGCCGATCAGCAAGCCGTTTTACCTGGAAGTGGAACGCTACGCCGGCACGGATTATGTCGACCCGCTCCCTTTAGGGGCCGATCTGATCCTGCCGCTGATCTTGCTTGTCAGCCGGGCGGCGGATGATTTTTCCGCTTCGACGCGCACCTATACCTTCACGGGTTGCACCGTCACCAAAAAAGTTTACGGCGAACTGAACGCCGAGCGCTCCGGTCTGCTGACCGACGTGGTTACCATCGCCTATCGTGAGTTGGTCTGCCTGGATCTGGCTTTTGTTTAAGGAGCTGTTGATAAATAACTTGTGCAGTTGGCGCAGCAATTTTGTACTCTGGCAAGGCGCCAGGTTCCGCTAATACTGGTTGTATTTGCGGGTTCTGGCAACGCAGCCAGAGTGC
>JAISWK010000182.1 GCA_031270805.1 Gracilibacteraceae bacterium | reverse complement strand
GCACTCTGGCTGCGTTGCCAGAACCCGCAAATACAGCCAGTATTAGCGGAACCTGGCGCCTTGCCAGAGCACAAAATTGCTGCGCCAACTGCACAAGTTATTTATCGACAGTTCCTAAGCCTCCTCCGGCGGCAATACGTCCATAATCTCGCCGATGTTGCAGTCGAGGGCATGACAGATCTTAACCAGGATAGCCGTGTTGACGTTTTCGCCCTTGGTCAGTTTCGCGACAGACGCGGTGCTGATGCCCGTCAGCTCCCGCAGGTTCTTCTTGTTCATGTCGCGGTCAATCAAGATCTTCCAGAGCTTTTTGTAAGACACACTGATTTTCACTATACCCCTCCTGTCTGTTATTCCATTTCATTGTATAATCAGAACTGATATTTGTCAAGCATGAGTCTGTTTTCGCATACAATAAATTTTTATATCCGCCCGGGTCATAATTGATGGTGTTTCCCGAAGCCGCCTCTCCCCTTTCGCCCGCCGTTATTGACGGGAACGTAGTATTCAGATATAATAATCTCAGGTTTTCGCTGTTTATTACACGGATAAATTGAAACGCCCTAAAGCTTGCAATAAAAGACGTCCTCAATTGACTTTTGTCTGCCGGAAGATTTTTTCTCCCCCCGGCCGGCGGCGCTTTGCTTTTTCACCTGCAACATAATTATTAGCACCTAAAAATATTAAGGAGGAATAGCTCATGGGCTCCGCTCAACCGATTCGCAGCAAAAAAGAAATAAAAGAGCTGGCCGCATACTATTTGAGCCGCGGTGAAATCCGCAACTATGCCTTCATCGTGCTGGGCCTGCATACCGCTTTGCGCGTCAGCGATCTGCTGCGCCTGACCTGGGACGACGTATACGATTTCACGCAGCAAAACGTGCGCATGAACGTCTGTCTCACCGAGAAAAAAACCGGCAAAACAAAAATCGTCGCCCTGAACTCCGCCGCCGTCAAGGCCCTGAAGCTCCTGGCCCGTCAGGCCGCCCACCGGGGCCGCTACTTGATTGAAAACAAGCAGACGAAAAGAGCCATCAGCCGGATTCAGGCCTACCGCCTCATCCGCGACGCCGCCGCAGCGATCGGCATCGAACGCGCCTCCTGTCATTCCCTGCGCAAGACTTTCGGATACTTCGCCTGGAAGTCCGGCGTGTCCCCGGCTATCATCATGGAAATCTACAACCACAGTTCGCTCGAAGTAACCCGGCGTTACCTGGGCGTCACGCAGGACGATAAGGATAAAGTCTACCGCGACCTGCGACTGTTTTAGGGATTCCCCTCCTTTGGAGGGGTGCCGCGAAGCGGCGGGGTGGTTAGGAAAGAGAGTCGTAGGGGATCGGGGCGCGACCGCGCGCCCCTAATCCTGTCGGCGGAAAATTTTTTTTAATTATTTTCTCTTTGTTTTTCCGGGCGGACAGCGTATAATATTTATAGTAGATAAAATATTTGCGGAGGAAAGAAACTGATGGCGAAGGAACAATGTAACGGCTGCGCTGCGGCCGACGACTGCAGCGGCTGCCCGTCCGCGCCGGCGGAACTGACGGCGGCGCAAAAGGCCAGCCGGGTAAAAAATTTGATTGCGGTCATGAGCGGCAAGGGCGGCGTCGGTAAATCTTCGGTGACGGCCCTGTTGGCGGTCGCTTTACGCGAAAAGGGGTTCCGCGTCGGCATCCTGGACGCGGACGTCACAGGCCCGAGTATTCCCCGCCTTTTTGGCCTGAGCGGGACGGCGAGCGCCTCGGAAGACGGGCTGCTGCCTGTGCCAACCGCGGGCGGGATCAAAATAATGTCACTTAATCTCATGCTGCCGGCGGAAGACACGCCGGTGGTCTGGCGCGGGCCGATCATCAGCCAGTTGGTCGGTCAGTTCTGGACAGAAGTCGTGTGGGGCGAACTGGATTACCTGCTCATTGACTTGCCCCCGGGCACGGGGGACGTGCCGATATCAATATTCCAGAGTTTTCCGGTCAGCGGCGTCATAACCGTGACCAATCCGCAGCAGTTGGCCGGGATGATTGTGCGAAAATCCATCCATATGCTCAACCTGTATAAATTGAAAAATTACGGCCTGATTGAAAATATGGCCTGGCTGGAATGCCCGGACTGCGGCGGCTCCGTGCATCTGTTCGGCAAACCGCGCGGCGGGGAGGAAGCCGCGCGCGAAGGCATCCCCTTCCTGGGCGCTTTGCCGCTGGATCCGAGCCTGACGGCCGCCGCCGACGCCGGGCGCATTGAAGAATACCGCGCGGAAGCCTTCGCGGCCATCGCGGACAAAATCATCGCCGCCGCTTGACCGACCAGGCGGCGCGGCACAGGGAGAAAATCATGAACGTCAAACAATCTGCTTCTGTGATCCGGGACATCGCCCTCGCTCCGGCCGGCCAGAATAAAATCGACTGGGTCAGCGGGTTTATGCCGGTTCTCGGCGCCATCCGGGAGGAATTCCTGGCGGAAAAGCCTTTGGCCGGAAAAAAAGTGGCTATTTGTCTGCATTTGGAAGCAAAAACAGCCTGGTTTGCCTTGACCGTAGCCGCGGGCGGGGCCCGGGTGACGGCCTGCGCCAGCAACCCCCTCTCCACTCAGGACGACGTGGCGGCGGCCCTGGCCCGCGGCGGCGTCGAGGTTTACGCCCGGCACGGGGCCGACGCCGGGGAATATGAGCGCCATCTCGAAGCAGCGCTGGCTTTCGGGCCGGACTATGTAGTGGACGACGGCGGCGATCTCGTCCACTTGCTCCATACCAAAAGAGCGGATCTCCTGCCGGGGGTGAAGGGCGGCGCGGAGGAAACGACCACCGGCCTGCTCCGCTTGCGGCGCATGGCGGCGGAAAAAGTGCTGCGTTTTCCCATGATCGCCGTCAACGACGCGCGCAGCAAATTCCTCTTTGACAATCGCTACGGCACCGGACAGTCCGTCTGGGACGGGATCATGCGCACGACCAACTTGGTGACGGCCGGGAAAACCGTGTGCGTGGCCGGCTACGGCTGGTGCGGCAAGGGGGTGACCCTCCGGGCCAAAGGTCTCGGCGCGCGCGTCATTGTCTGCGAGATAGACCCGGTGAAAGCGAACGAAGCCTGGCTGGACGGGTGTGAAGTCATGCCGATGCGGCGGGCGGCCGCTTTGGCCGACGTTTTTATCACTGTGACCGGCAATAAAAACGTCGTCGGCGCGGAGCATTTTCCCCTCATGCCCAACGGCGCCCTGCTGGCCAACGCCGGGCATTTTGACGTGGAAGTGGACAAGGCGGCGCTGGCGGCCCTGGCCGTCGGCAGACGCCCCATCAAACCGGGGATAGAGGAATTTACCCTGCCGAACGGGCGGCGGCTTTTTTTACTGGCCGAAGGGCGTCTGGTCAACCTGGCCGCCGGGGACGGGCATCCGGCCGAAGTCATGGATATGTCTTTTTCCCTCCAGGCCCTGACTTTGCGCTACCTGGTCGCTCAGGCCGCAGGACTGGAGGCCGGGGTACACCCGGTGCCCCAGGAATTGGACGACCGGGTTGCTACGATGCGCCTGCGGGCGCTGGGGCTGGAGATAGACAGCCTGACCCCGGAACAGGAAGACTATCTCGCCGGTTGGAACGTCTGATTGCCATCGGTTTGCCGCGCAGCTAATCACGGGCCATACAGGCGGGCGGCGGCGGTAAAAAGATCTATCCCGGCCACCGGCTTGAATCCGGGCGCCGGGTCTCCGGCCAGAGCCAGGCGCATCATCGCCAGGCTAAGCGGCGCCACATTCATTCCCGCACACCCGTCCGGGTGAAAAAAACCGGCGGCACTGACTTCCTCGGTCTGCGGGCGCAGGGTTCCGCACCGGTAGGCGAGCAGAAAAACCAGGTATATATCATGCGGCGCGCCGCCCTCCCCCGGCCGATCCCGCACCGCCAAAAGACTGACCGCCTCCGTACTCAGGCCGGTTTCCTCCAGGACTTCCCTGACGGCGGTTTCTTCGGCTCGCTCGTTTTCCTCGGCGAACCCGCCGGGCAAAGTCCAACGCCCCCGGCCCGGCTCCAGGGCGCGCCGCACGAGCAAAACGCGACCGTCCTGCACGACGACGCCGCCGGCCCCGATGGTGCTTTGGCCCCAGTAGACAAAACCGCAATCCGGGCACTGCCGGCGCTCCCGGCCGCCGAGCCGGGCCGGCCGGAGCGGAGCGGCGCAGCAAGGACAAAACCGATAAACAGCTGATGATAACATAACGAATTACTTGTACCACATTTGATTTTCCATGTCAATGCTTTTTACAGCGATCCCTTCCCCCGATTTTTCCCCCGATTTTTTTTCAAAAAAAAGAGATTTTGCCCTTGACAGGGTGTGGGGCTTGTGGTAAAGTAATTGAGCGCCCGCAGAGGGCAGGTCATTGAAAACTGAACAGCAGACAGACAAACAAGGTTCACGTCAATTATTTTGGCAAAACAAACGCACGCGAAAGCGAGCGAAACGAATTGAGCAGAAAAGACGATTCGAAAAAAACGGCCGCCCCGCAGGGGGCGCCGAATATTTATCGGAGAGTTTGATCCTGGCTCAGGACGAACGCTGGCGGCGTGCTTCACACCTGCAAGTCGAACGAAGCGCCCGGGAGAGCTTGCTCGAATGGGCGACTTAGTGGCGAACGGGTGAGTAACGCGTGGATAACCTGCCCCTGAGATTGGAATAACAGCCGGAAACAGCTGCT
>JAISWK010000179.1 GCA_031270805.1 Gracilibacteraceae bacterium | reverse complement strand
CAGTCGATTTCAAACAAATTACAAGAGCCTTTTGCCTTTGCGCCCGTGCGGGGGAATCGATGAAAATTTGCTCTCGGCTTTCGGTCATTATGGATTGGTTTTAATCATGACGGTGACAGACATAGTAAAGAGAGAAGAGAGTACCAACGGCTCGGAGACTCGCCGGGTAAGTCTCTCGCAATCCGCCCGTTGGTTTTCGGGACGATTGCCATCGTCCCCTACGCTCTCCCAATTGTGAATTGTGAATTGTGAACTGTAAACGAAAACACATTGCCAGGCGTGACGGGGAGGTTATTTTTTGGATAATGGAAACGGCATAAAACCGTTTGAGGGCAAAAAAATCCGCACGGTTTGGGATGAGGGAAAAGAGACAGAGACAGAAAAGAGGTGTCACGATGGACGAGAACAGGATTCAGCTATTCGAGGACAAGCGCATACGCACCGCGTGGGATGAAAAAGCCGAGGAATGGCTTTTCTCCGTCGTTGACGTGGTTGGGGTGTTAACTGGTAGTCCAGATGCCAACAACTACTGGAAGGTCTTGAAAAATCGCCTTGCCAAAGAGGGGAACCAGTCGGTTATAAATTGTAACCGACTGAAATTGAGGTCACACAAGGACGGAAAACATTACAACACCGACGTCGCCAACACCGAGCAGCTCTTGCGTCTCATCCAGTCCATACCATCGCCAAAAGCAGAACCGTTCAAGGCGTGGCTCGCGCACGTGGGAAGCGAGCGCATAGACGAGACGATAGACCCGGAACTGGCCATAGACCGCGCCCTTGAGACGTATCTGAGGAAGGGCTATACCCCTGAATGGATAAAGCAGGGTATGGAGTACGCATTTTGAAAAAATTTTATCTCGGCCTGCTTGTGCTTATTTTATTAGCTCTTGCCGCCACCGCCGTCCTGGAATTGCCGGCCCTGACCGGGGGGCAGACGCCGCCGCCGGCCATGGAACTCTTGCGCGTCAGCAATTTGACCGGCGCGCTATATGACGCGGGTCTGCCCTTTACCGTCGCCCCTGATTACGACGGGGCTTTCAGCGTGAATGGCCTGGCCCCCGCGCTGGTGACTTTTTATGACGACCAGAGCGCCGCCGCCGGCGACATGGTCTTGGTGTACGAATGTCATTCCCTGCCGGAATACGAAGACCTAGTCACGGCGATTTACCGGGACGGCGCGCTGTCCGGTCTGCCCGGCCTGTCCGCTCTCGGCCCGGGCGACTGGCGCCCGACGACGCTGACGGCCAAAAACCTGCTGCTCATTTACTTGAGCCGGGCTGATTTGTTGCCCCGCTACGCAGAGCGGCAAGCCCAAAATTTGGAAATCCTGACCGAGGCGGTCGCGGCGCGGCTCAATCGCACGCGGCGCGTTTTTTATCTCGGGGAAGGCGAGCAGTGGGCCGTGCGCATTGTCATGGATTATTACCGCCATACCTGGCTGGATGAAAACGGCCGGGAGGAGATTGAATTTCACTACGAGCAAACCCTCGGCCTCAAAGCCCTGGGCGAAAGTGACGCGGCCCTCTCCTTGCGCCTGACCCTGACCAGCGGCGCGGACGACAATAGCGCCGATCTTGTTTTTGACCCGGCCCGGGCGGACAGCGAGGGGTATGTCTGGTTTGCCGGCCTGAGCGGCGACGCGGTCTTTGACCTGGAGGCCCCGTTCAGCGCCCTGGTCTCCTGGGCGGAGCAGAGGGAGGATGTGCCTCTGCGCCTGTACGTGGAGGACGGCGCGGCGGACGCAGAGCCGGCCCGATGACGCGCCTGACGGGTGGAACCTGGAAAGGGCGGCGCCTCCATACCCTGCCCGGTCTGAGTACGCGGCCGACCGCCGCCAAAGCCCGGGAAGCGCTGTTCAGCGTGCTGGGCTCGCGGGTGGACGGCGCCTCTGTCCTGGATCTTTTTGCCGGCAGCGGCGCTCTGTCTTGGGAAGCTCTCTCCCGCGGCGCGGCGCGGGCGCGGCTCGTCGAAAAAGAGCGGGCGGCGACTCAGGTGCTGCGGGCCAACCGGGATTTGCTCGGGGCCACCGCCGCCGAGATTGTGCCGGCCGACGTTTTCACCTACCTGGCCCGGGCCGGCGCTGAGCGCTTCGATCTTATTTTTCTTGACCCCCCCTACCGGCGGGGACTGGCCGGGCAAACTTTAGACTTGCTAAAAAACATATCTCTGTTACAATATAATGGTGTAGTCGTGGCGGAAACAGAACCGGAGGAAACGCTGGACTCCTGCCTGCCGCTGGAACTGTGCACCGTAAAACGCTATGGCGGCGTCAGACTCTGGTTTTTTCAACATAGGGCATAGCAGCAGCTGAAGGGAGGGTTGTTTTTGGAGAGTCGCATTGACGGCCTGTTGGAGCAGATCGAGGAATTGGTGGATCGCGCGGCCAAAGTGCCGCTGACGAACAAAGTGATGGTGGACTCGGACGCTGTTCTGAATATTTTAGACGAACTGCGCCGAACCGTGCCGGAAGAAGTGGCCAACGCCCGCATTATCACGGGCGATCGGGAGCGGATCTTGACGGAGGCCCGCAGCGAGGCCAAAGGGATGCTGGAACAGGCGCGCAAACAGGCGGAAAACTTGGTGAGCGACGACGCCATCGCCCGCCAGGGGCGTCTGCAGGCTGAGTCGATGGTCAGCCAGGCGGAGCGGTATTATATGGAAGTAAAACAGGGGGCACTGGTTTATTCCAACAAGGTTCTCCAGGATTTGGAGGGAACCCTGGGCACGATGCTCAGGCAGGTGCAGAGCAATCGGGGCGAACTGGCGGAACAGGCGCGGAGCCAGGAAGCGTCCGGTTGAACAAGACTTCAGGCGGGGGAAGATTTTGCCGGATATAAGGAGCGGGATGGGATGAAAATTCTTGTTGTAAATTGCGGGAGTTCGTCGCTCAAGTACCAGGTGTTTGAGATGACGACAAAAGAAGTTTTGGCCAAAGGACTCGTGGAGCGCATCGGCCTTACGGGTTCCTCCCTGAGCCACCGGCGGGAGGGGCGAGATAAAACGGAGATCAGCGGCGACGTGCCAAACCACACCGCGGCCGTGCGGATCATGATCGACGCTCTCCTGCACCCGGAGTACGGCGTGGTGCGCTCTCTGGACGAGATCGACGCCGTCGGCCACCGCGTGGTGCATGGCGGCCCGCGCGCGGTGCAATCCATGCTGGTCACGGACGAGGTCAAGGAAATTATCCACGAGTGTTTTTCCTTCGCCCCGTTGCATAACCCGGCCAACCTGGCCGGCATCAACGCCTGCGAACAACTGATGCCCGCCACGCCGCAGGTCGCCGTTTTTGACACCTCTTTCCACCAGACCATGCCGCCGGAAGCCTATATATACGGTATCCCCTACGAGTTATATGAAAATTACGGCATCCGGCGCTACGGGTTCCACGGTACCTCACATAAATTCATCACCCTGCGGGCCGCAGCCTTTCTGGGGTGCGAGCCGGCCGACCTGAAACTGATCAGCTGTCATCTCGGCAATGGTTCCTCGCTGGCGGCGGTGCGGCACGGCCAATGCGTCGATACTTCCATGGGTCTGACCCCGCTGGAGGGCCTGGTCATGGGTACGCGCTCCGGCAACATGGATCCGAGCATTGTTTCTTATATTATTGAAAAAGCGAATATTCCCGAGGCGCAAGTGAATGATTATCTGAACAAAAAAAGCGGCGTTCTCGGTATTTCCGGCGTGAGCAGCGATTTCCGCGACTTGGAGGAGGCCGCGGCCGGGGGGAATAAACGCGCCCAGCTTGCCTTGGATATTTTCGCCTATAATGTAAAAAAATTCATCGGAGCTTACGCGGCGGCGATGGACGGCGTGGATGCCATCGCTTTTACCGCCGGCCTGGGAGAGAATTCCGCCGCCATGCGCGGCCAAATCTGCGCGGGGCTGGAATTTCTCGGCGCGCGGCTGGACAAAGCCCGGAACGGGGCTGTGCGCAGCCGGGAGGCCCTGATTTCCTCTGACGATTCCACCTGTAAAATACTGGTCGTACCGACGAACGAAGAACTGATGATTGCCATGGACACCCATGAAATAATATCGGCATGAAGATTGATCTGTCCGGTTGGAAAAACCGGGCCGGCGGCAGCGCCCGCTTCGTGCTGACAGAGGAGTTTGCGCCCGGCTGGCTGGACTGGGAGGGCTGCGTTCTCCATTCGCCCGTCACCGCGGAACTGGAAGTGCTGAGTACGGGCCGCTCTTTTCTCGTTCAGGCCCAGGCGGGGGCGGAACTCATGACGACCTGCGCCCTCTGCCTGGCGGAAACGGTGCAGTCCTTCCGCTTTTCCTTCACGGACGAGTGGCTGACGGCGGAACAGGCGGCCGGCGCCGAGGCGGAATTGCTGGAGACGGCGCTGGTTTGCGCTCAGGACGAAGTGGACTTGGACGACCGGATCCGCGAATTTTTTCTGCTCCATTTGCCGATGCGCTTTACTTGCCGCCCGGACTGCCGCGGCCTCTGCCCTTCCTGCGGCGCGGATTTGAACGACGGCGACTGCTCCTGCCGCCGGGAGGAGACGGACCCGCGCTTCGCCGGTTTGTTAAAACTCAGAGACGGGGTGTGAACTTGGTTAAAACCGAAGAATTATTCAGCGTCCGGGACGCGGCGGTGCTGGTCACGGGCGCCGGTGGTCTCGGCGAATTTCTCGCCTACGGCTTCGCCGCGAACGGCGCCCGGGTGACCCTGGCTTCCCGCACGCCGGGCAAGGCGGCGGCGACGGCCCGGCGCATAGCCGCCAAAGGTTATCCCGACTGCCGGGCCCTGGATTTTGATCAGACCAGCAAACAGGAGTGCGAAGAGGTGGTGGCCCGTTGTCTGGAGCGGTACGGGCGCCTGGACGTCCTGGTCAACACGGCGGGGGTCGGGCAGTGCTTCCCGCCCGAGGATTTTCCCGAGGCGGAAATGCGCCGTATCCTGGATGTTAATCTGACCGGCGCGATTTTCATCACCCAGGCGGCCGGCAAAGGGGCTATGATCCCGCAAAAAAGCGGCCGGGTCATTCATATCGGCTCCATCGCCGGCGTTATGACCCATACCTACGAGTCGATGGTCTACGAATCCTCCAAGGCGGCCGTACACCAGATGACGCGCTCTTTCGCCGTCGCCTGGGCCCGGTACGGCATCAATGTCAACTGCATCGCCCCGACCTGGATTAACACGCCGATGCTGGCGGACGTGCCCCTCAGCTATTATGAAAATGTCAACGCCATGCACCCGCTCGGCCGGATGGCCGAAAGCGGCGAATTCATCGGGACGGCGCTTTTTCTGGCTTCCCCGGCTTCCGCCTACATTACGGGGCAGACCTTGCTGGTCGACGGGGGCTGGACCGCCGGTCGCCCGCTCCAATACGACAAGACGGATGAACGCCGGCCGCCGGCCCCGCCCGACCTGGCCAGCTGGGATTTTTGAGCCATATGGAGGAAAACGGATACATGACTTCGCTGGCCAAGTACGAGATTTCAACATCAGCAAAAAAGAGTGGGTATTGAATTACGATACCGTCACTTAGGAACTGTCGATAAATAACTTGTGCAGTTGGCGCAGCAATTTTGTGCTCTGGCAAGGCGCCAGGTTCCGCTAATACTGGCTGTATTTGCGGGTTCTGGCAACGCAGCCAGAGTGC
>JAISWK010000178.1 GCA_031270805.1 Gracilibacteraceae bacterium | reverse complement strand
GCACTCTGGCTGCGTTGCCAGAACCCGCAAATACAGCCAGTATTAGCGGAACCTGGCGCCTTGCCAGAGCACAAAATTGCTGCGCCAACTGCACAAGTTATTTATCGACAGTTCCTTATCCCCTAGCGGTTACCCGCAGCTAACACGGAGAAGAGGAAAATCAATTGGGAGGAACGAAATGCAAAGCATAGCAAAGGCAAAACCCGGGACGATCGGCATCGTGGCGAAACTGGAAGGCGAGGCCCGTTTCCTGAGCCGCGCCGCCGCCATCGGTCTGACGCCGGGCTGCCCCGTGGAAATACTGCGGAGCGAAAAAAATCAGCCCGTGCTGATCTACAGCCGGGACACGGTGATTGCTCTCAGCCGGCGGGAAGGGGAAAAAATTATGCTGGAGGTAACAACATGAGTTGTGAATACTGCGAAGAGGGGAAAACTCCTGAAGCCGGCGACAAGGCCTCCAAAACAGGCGCCCGCGTCGTCGCCCTTTTGGGACAGCCCAATTCGGGAAAATCGACGCTGTTCAACACCCTCACCGGAGGCCGCCAGCATGTGGGGAACTGGCCGGGCAAGACGGTCGAGAAAAAAGAGGGCCGATTTCAGCATAAGGGCCGGCCGTACCTTGTCGCCGACCTGCCCGGCTCTTACTCCCTCTCCGCCGGTTCGGAGGAAGAAATAGTTACCCGCGATTACATTGCCGGGGGCGAAGCGGATCTGGTCTGCATCCTCGCGGACGCTTCCCAGTTGGAGCGGAGCCTCTATATGCTGGCCGATTTCGCCCCCCTTAACGTACCGGCCATACTCCTCCTCAACATGACGGACGTGGCGAAGGGCAAGGGTATAGACGTTGACGCGAAACTGCTGGCGGAGCGGCTCGGCATTCCGGTAATCCCTTTCGTCGCCTCCGATAGGAAAGCCTACGGCGCCTTTTATGACGCCATCGAACGGGCCGGGGCGGTGATCAAAAACCCGCCGCTCTTCGATCCGGCGGCGGAATCTGACGTCCTGGCGGCGGCGGAAATCAAATTCCAATGGATAGAAGCCCTCCTGGACGGCGCGGTGCAGAAAACAAAGGGGAGCGCCGCCGTCCTCTCCCGCTTTGACCGGGTCGCCACCAGCCGCGTCAGAGGCAAGCTCCTGGCGATCGGCATCGGCCTTGCGGGGCTGGCGGCGGCGATGATACCCTTTGGGTTAATCAGCACTATCACCAATGCCCTGTCTTCCTTCATCGGCCCGCCCGCGACGGCCTTTTTGCACAGTACGGGGCTCGGCCCCTTTTGGACAGCCCTCGTGGTCAGCGGCGTACTCAACACCTTTGTTTTTTCCATCCAAATGGCCGGTTTTGTGTTCGGCATTACCTTTGTCTTCGGTCTGCTGGAAGACGTGGGCTATATGGCGCGGGTCTCCTTTGTCTTTGACGGCGTGATGAGCAAGCTGGGCTTGCAGGGGAAGGCGATCATGCCCTTCTTTGTCAGCCTGGGCTGCACGATCGGCGGGGCGGCGGCCACGCGGGTCATCGACACCTGGGGGCAGCGGGTGCTGGCGATGGCACTCCTGTGGGCGGTTCCCTGCGCCGCGATTTTATCCATCGTGCCGGTATTGGCGGGCGTCTTTTTCGGCTGGGGGGCGCTGCTTGTCATGCTGGGGATTTTCGCGTTTATGATACTGCACATGATGGTTACCGCCAAAGTTTTCGGCGGCGGCCTTGTGCCCGAAAAAGACCGGACCGGCATGATTATGGAGCTGCCGCCCTATCACAAGGCAAAATGGGGAGCGCTCTTCCAAACAACCGTAATCCGGGCGAAAGACATATTCCTCCGGGCCTTCCGGGTCATCTTTGTCATAACGGTTATCTTTTTCTGCCTGACCTGGACTGCCGACGGCAATGTGGAAAACAGCATCATCTATAAAGTCGGTTCGTTCATTGAACCGGTTACCCGCTTTTTCGGCCTGGGCTGGCAGCTTTTCATCGCCTTCATCGCGGCGGCTTTTGCCAAAGAGGCGGTGCTGGGCGTACTGAACGCGCTCTACCTGGGAAGCGGCGGTGTATTTGAATCTTCTTTTTCCAAAAGCACTGAGACCGCGGCAAATTTCGGCGCCGTCATCAGCGAAGCCATTTCCAAACCCGAAGCCCTGGCTTTCATTTTTGCCGTTTCCTTCACCGTCCCCTGCCTGATGGCCATGGCCGCCACCTATACGGAAAACCATTCGCTCAAATGGACGCTGAGGATTGCGGGCTATTACGTGGGGACGGCGCTGCTCCTGTCACTGGTCATATTCCACGTATCGTCGCTGTTCTTTTGAGAGGTACTATGCTGCAAGAACTATTGGCTTTGTTGGCGGAGGGGAAAACGCTCTCCCAATATGACCTCGCGGAGCGTTTGGGCGCCACGCCGGAGGCGATAGCGGCCCGCCTTGATTTCCTGCGCCGGGCGGGCTATTTGCGGAGCGCCTGCGCGACGGGGGCGGCGGAGGATTGCGGGAAAAAATGCGCCGGCTGCCCGCTCGCCGGCGCTGCGCAGAACAGCGCGGTTTTATGCCATCCACTCCTCCCGTTTTAAGCCATCTCTTATTTGATGGGGAAAATGCTGACTCATGATCTTCAGTAACTTTTCTGAAAATGCTCAAGGATATTTGCGATCGTTCCCAGGTATTGAATCACTACCCCCTACTCCCTACTCCCTAATCCCTACTCCCTACTCCCTAACCACCGCTTTGCTCGCGCAGAGCCCGGTCGGCCGCCGCGTTATCGAGATAGATCATCGTCAGCCGGCCTATTTGACCACAGTTATATTGGTATCTTTTAATATCACGTCGTGCGCGCTCCCCTCGACGATGCTTGTGGCCGAAACGAGGGTGAGTTTCGCTTTTTCCTGCAGCTCCGGAATCGTCAGCGCCCCGCAGTTGCACATGGCGTGCCGCACCTTGTTCAGGGTGAGAGCCACGTTATCCTTCAGGCTGCCGGCGTAAGGCACGTAGGAATCGACCCCTTCCTCGAACGGCATACTGTCCGCCCCACCCATGTCATAACGCTGCCAGTTACGGGCGCGGTTGGAGCCTTCGCCCCAATACTCCTTGACGTAATTGCCATTGATATTCAGTTTGTTGGTCGGACTCTCGTCGAAGCGGGAAAAATAGCGGCCGAGCATGACAAAATCCGCTCCCATCGCCAGCGCCAGCGTAATATGGTAATCGTAAACGATGCCCCCGTCGGAGCAGATGGGAATGTAAACGCCCGTGCGAGCGAAATACTCGTTCCGGGCCTGAGCGACGTCGATTATGGCCGTAGCTTGGCCGCGACCGATGCCCTTCTGCTCCCGGGTGATGCAGATGGAACCGCCGCCGATGCCAACTTTGACAAAATCCGCTCCCGCTTCGGCCAGGTAGAGAAAACCCTCTTTGTCCACGACATTGCCGGCGCCGATTTTTACCGCGTCGCCGTATTCGCGGCGGACAAAATCCAGCGTCCGTTTTTGCCACTCCGTAAAACCTTCGGAGGAATCAATGCAGAATATATCCGCCCCGGCCTGCACCAGCGCGGGGATGCGTTCCTCATAGTCGCGCGTGTTCACGCCGGCCCCGACCACATACCGCTTGTGCGCGTCCAGCAGCTCGCAGGGATTCTCCTTGTGCGAATCGTAATCCTTGCGGAAAACAAAGTAGAGCAGGCGCCCGTTTTCATCGACGACAGGCAGGGCGTTCAGCTTATGTTCCCAGATGATGTCGTTGGCCTCACTGAGCGAGCAGCCGTTGCGGGCGCAGACCAAGTGTTCCAGCGGGGTCATAAAAGCGTGAATCGGCGTGTCCGGCGGGGTGCGACTCAGGCGATAGTCCCGGCTCGTGACGATGCCGACCAGTTTACCGGCCGCCGTGCCGTCGTCCGTGACCGCGACCGTGGAGTGACCCGTTTTGTCCAGCAGAACGAGGATATCGGCCAAAGTCTGATCTGGCCGGATATTGGAATCGCTGCGGACGAATCCGGCCTTGTAATTTTTTACCCGCGCCACCATCGCGGCCTGATCCGCCACGGGTTGGGAGGTAAAAATAAAGGAGATCCCCCCTTCCCGGGCCAAGGCGATGGCCATCCGGTCGTCGGAAACCGCCTGCATGACGGCCGAGGTCAGAGGAATATTCATCGTGAGCGCCGGCTGACTGCCCCGGCGGAATTTGACTGCGGGCGTGGTAAAACTGACATTGGCCGGCTGACATTCGGTCGAAGTGAATCCCGGCAGCAGCAGGTATTCGCTGAATGTGCGCGACGGTTCCTCAATAAAACGGGCCATCGTAATTTTTTCCTTTCTTTTGCAATAATCTTACTCCGTCACGGCAAATTCTACATCCATGCGGTCGTACCAGTAATCCAACCGCTCCGGTTCGCAGGTCACGCAAATATAGATGATGCGCTCCGACTGAATAACAATCTGATAAGCGCGGCCGCGCAATTGCCCGCCGGCGTCCGTCGTCGTCTCCGCGAGCATAAGCACGTTCGCGGCGGGATTGTCGTAGGCCCAGCGGATTTTGGCGTTGGGGTCCAGGTTGCGGATGAAATCCTGCAGCGTTTCGCCGGTTTCATTGTCCTCCAGCCAGAAGGAGAGTACCGCGCCGTCCTCGCGGGAGGGGAATTCCATCCGGCCGCTGACCGGGTTGACCCGGCCGTCCAGGGAAAAAACGGAGGGATAGCGGAGGGTGAGGTTGTTGAGGCGGTCGATATAACGGTTTGCTTCGCCGGCTCCCGTCCCGCCGCCGCCTCCGGCTGCCGCGCCGCCCTCCTTCTCCGCCAGGCAGTAGAGGCTTCCCTTATATGGATCATTTGGCTCGAATTTCCATATACTGTCGGGAATAATCAGCGGGTTGCCGCCCAGCATCGTGAAATAAACCTGCCGGGCGGGAAAATTGGCCTGCAATGTCCGGGCCAGGCTGTCCAGCATAAACCAGGCCAGGGTTTCCGCGGTGGCAAAGGAATACCCCTCATTGGGCGAGCGGCCGGCCAGACCGGCGATCAAAGAGGAATTCAGGCTCCAGTCCACGCGGATAGCATCGGCGCTCACGGCGGCGGAGCAGGCAAAATCCAGACCGGACAGAGCGCCTAGCGCGTCGGCCAGCAGTGCGGGGGTCAATTCACCCT
>JAISWK010000175.1 GCA_031270805.1 Gracilibacteraceae bacterium | reverse complement strand
GCACTCTGGCTGCGTTGCCAGAACCCGCAAATACAGCCAGTATTAGCGGAACCTGGCGCCTTGCCAGAGCACAAAATTGCTGCGTCAACTGCACAAGTTATTTATCAACAGTCCCTTACCAGCCCTCCTCAAACGGATAATCATAAATATTGACGCCATAGAATTCTTCGGCAATCGCGGCGGCCCGGGAATCCGCTTTGACCTGCTTCAGGGCCTCGCTGATTTTGCGGGTAAATTCCTCGTCCCGCGTGACTTTGCTGATCAGCGGATAGGATTTTACTGGCTTGATCAGGTTAAAAGCCAGCTTATCGTAGAGCGTGTGGTTGACGCCGTCCTCGGCCACAACCTGCTGTTCCCAGCTGACCTGCAGGGTCGGGACGACATCATACTTGCCGTCAGCCAGCCAATCGAACTGTTTGGTCCAGACCGCGTAGTCGGTGCTGTATTCAATGGGGATCGCCGCGTTGGGATTGGCCTCGTTATATTGCTCAAACTGGAAAGTTATGCCATTGCCGGCGATCAGGGGCGTGACTTTCAGGTTCTGGGCGGCGATTTGCTCAAAAGTGGCGACTTCGCTGTTCTCATTGCGCACGGCCAGACCAAGCAGGTTGCCGCCGATATTCTCTTGGGGTATCAGGTAGCTTTCCCCCCGCTCCTTGGTGTAAAAAGCGTTCGTCAAGCCGACGTCATAGGCGCCGGTGGTAACTCCGACCACTACATCGTCGTCACTGGAGCCGAAATACTCGAATGTGTATTCGGGGAGCAATTCGTCCACGAGGCGGAAAATCTCCACGTCGCCGCCCGTGTCATTACCGTTTTCATCTTGAAAAGTAAAGGGCGTGCCCTCCAACTCGTAGGCGACCTTGATCACCGTGACCTCCGCCTCGGCGGCGGGCGGCGCGGCGGGCGGAACGCTACCACCGCCGGCCGGAGCGGCGGGGGCGGCGGGAGCGGCGGAGCAGGCCGCCAGCAGCGTGAGGGCCAGCAGCAGGAGAGCGGCGGCAGCGAGTAAATTCATCTTTTTTTTCATCATCAATTCTCCTTCTGTTAATTGTTAATCAGATAGTATATTCCATTTCATAGAGAATACTGCGTAAAAACTGCTTCGTCCGTTCATGGCGCGGCCGAACGAAGAATTCATGCGGCTCGCCTTCCTCGAGAATCACGCCGCCGTCCATGAAGATAGCTTTTGTGGCTACGCTTTGGGCAAAAGACATCTCGTGCGTTACGACAATCATCGTCGTTCCTTCCTGGGCGAGTTTTTTCATGATACTCAACACTTCGCCGATCAGTTCGGGGTCCAGGGCGGAGGTCGGCTCGTCAAAAAGGATAACATCCGGGTTACCGGCGATAGCCCGGGCGATCCCGACGCGCTGCTGCTGGCCGCCGGAAAGCTGGCTGGGATAGAAATCGCTTCTGTCCGCCATGCCCACTTTTTCCAGCGCCTTCCGCCCGATCTCCTTTGCCGTCTTGGCAGGAATTTTTCGGCCATAAATCAGTCCTTCCGTCACATTTTCCAATGCGGTTTTATTGTTGAACAGGTTGTAATTCTGGAACACGAAGGAGGTTTTTTGCCGAACGAAGGCCACTTCGCTCTTTTTGGCCCGGGGAAGCTGGATCGTCCTGTCCTCCAGCACCATAGTCCCCTGATCCGCGATTTCCAAAAAGTTGATGCAGCGGAGCAAGGTTGTTTTGCCGGAGCCGCTGGGACCGAGAATGGCGATGACGTCGCCGGCCGCCACCTTTAAGTTCACGTCCCGGAGGATCTCATTTTTGCCAAAAGATTTGCCGACTCCGCTTAATTCAAGCATGGGAACCCCTCTTTCGTTCAACTGAATCAAAACCCGTTAAACACCAATGCTTCCGCCTACGCGGACACCTTGTGCGCCCTGACTTTGTTTTCCAAAATTTTGAAACCCCATTCGACCGTCAGGCAGATGAGTACATAAATCGCCGCGATGATCAGAAAACCCTCGACAAAATGGAGATTGCGGGAAGCGGCCACCCGGACGACGCCGGTGATTTCATTGACCGCGATCGCGAAGCAGAGCGAAGTCATCTTGATCAGGTTATTGACGCTGGTGCAGAGAACCGGCAAAACGGCCGAGACCGCCTGCGGCGCTATAATGCGCGTGTAGGCGCGGAACCCGGACAGCCCGGCCGCCAGAGCCGCTTCATACTGGCTCCGCCCCACCGCCCGCAGCCCGGCCCGAAACACCTCGGAGAGAAAGGCGATCGAGGAAAAAGAGAAAATCAGGATCGCGTAAAAAACATTGTTGATGGCATACACGTCAAAAGGCAGCCCCAGTTTTTCAATCAGGAATTTGAGCAGATCCGGCAGCATGGTGTAGATGATGAGAATTTGCACGATTATCGGGGTGCCCCGCACGGCGGAGACATAGAGGGAAAAGATCAGATTCAGAACCTTGCCCTTCTGGCCGCTGCGGGCGACGGCGATGATAAAAGCGAGGGGGAGAGAAGCGAGCAAGGTCATGGCCGTGATAAAAAGCGTAAGGGGAACGGCGCCGGCGGCCAGGAAAAACGATGATTTCATAAAAGCAAAGTCAAGGCTCACGCGTGATCCCTCCCTGCGGGTTGGCGGCAATCAGCCCGGCTTCTTTCAGCCTGATCCGCCGCTCCAGCGAAAGTTTGTTTTCCAAAAAACGGAAACTGCGGTCGATCAAAACGGACGCCAGCCAGTATATGGCGGCCAGGGTGAAAAATATCTCATAGATGTCGTTGCCGTATGCCGTTGAATTCAGCAAGTTGGCCCGGCCCATAATGTCGATCAGGCCGACGGTATAGCCCAGCGAACCTTCCTTCATCAGGATGACCAGGGCGTTGCCCAGGTTCGGGATGGAGACGCGCAGGGCCTGGGGAAACATAATGCGGCGGAAAGCCTGGAAAGGGGTGAAACCGTTGCTGACGGCCGCTTCATACTGTCCGCCGCTCACGGAGAGGTAGGCGCTTTTCATAATCTCGGAGAGGGTGGCGACGCTGCTCAGGCCCAGAGCGAGAATAACAAAATATACGGTGTCCAGGCCGCTGATATTCACTTGCCAGAGCCGGCGGGCGAGCAGGGGAACGCCGTGGTAGATCAGGAAAATAAGGATGATGGGCGGCAGGGAGCGCATAACAGCGGTGTAACCGACGGCAAAATAGCGGAGCGGCCTGTTTTTCCCCAGTTTCATCATCGCCAGACCGGCCCCGAACACGATCCCGATCGCCAGGGCGCCGGCCATATAAAACAAGGTGACCTTGAGATAAGGCAGCAGTTTGAACAGATAGACCCAGGCTACCTCCGGCCGATAGCGAAACATGGCGGGCTCAGGCCTCCTTGTCCGCGCGGATTCCCGGGCGGGCGGGATTTTTGGCTTCGCAGGGGAGGGCCGCCTGGCAGATGCCGCAGCCGTGGAGCGTCCGGCCCAGCGCCTTGTGTTCCCGGCTCACCGTCCCCATGAATTGAAAGCAGAGGGGGATTGATTTTTTCCCCGGCTCGCTGATAGCCCGATTGGGACATCTCTTGACGCAGACGCGGCACATGGTGCAGTTGGCAAAAAGAGGCGGCAGAACCTCGTCCCGGCCGATCGGGCGCGCGCCCGCGATCTCCGCCTCGGTGACCAGGCTGACCAGTCTCCCGGCGGTGCCTTTCTCGGTGATCAGGTTGCCGTGCAGGCCGAAGGTGCCCAGACCGGCCCCGAAGGCCACGTGCCGCTCCGACCAGTTAGTGGAAAACTGCCGGCGCGTCCGGCCCTCCGCGTCGGTGTAACGGGGCTGGACATTCTGCCAAAAACGCTCGTCGAGCTGGGGTACAAGGGTCTGATAGCCCTCGGCGCGCAGACGGTCGCGCAAGCTTTCGGCGAAAGTCTGCAAAAGCTGCTGTCCCTGCACCCGGGCGTGCAGCCACTCCAGCGACGGCGCGCCGCCCTTGCGGTTGCTCCGCCGCACCCGCTCGCTGAAAGGGAAAAAGAAGGAGATCACCGTTCGCGCTTCCCGGAGCCAAAAGGCCGGCGGCGCCAGATCAATATTGGCCGCTTCGTTATCGACCAGGGAGAGATAGTATCTGTTGTCGGCGGCGGCGTAGCCCGTCAGCGGCGGGTCAAAAAAACGCAGTCCGGCCAGTTCCGGCAGAGTGGCCGCCTCCGCCCGCAGGAAGCCGCCGCCCGGGTCAGTGACAAATCCCTCGGCAAACGCTTGTATCTCGGCGGTGTTCATGCCTGTCCCCCTTATTACATGGCAAACATGTATGTTTTATATGTGTTATTATATGCTTTTCTTTGCCCCCTGTCAAGGCGCAAAAAAAAAATAAAGCGGTTGAGAGTTGAGAGTTGAGACAAACAATGAGACAAACAAACAAACAAACAAACAAACAATTTACAGCGGAGGCGTCGGAATTCTTGCGCCGGAAGCCGATTTGTAGTATAATCAGGTTAACATTGCTTTGTCCGCAGCGGCGATGAGGCCGCAATTTGAATACAGGGAGGAATAGGGTTTTGCAGGCAGGAGTCACAGGCAATACACCGGATTACAACGCCGGCCAGATTGAAGTGTTGGAAGGACTGGAGGCTGTACGCAAGCGGCCGGGGATGTATATCGCCACGACGGGCAGCAAGGGGCTGCACCATTTGGTCAATGAAGTGGTGGATAACAGTATTGACGAAGCGATGGCCGGTTACTGCGATGATATTAAGGTAACGGTGCGCGCGGACGGCGGGGTGGTGGTGACGGACAACGGGCGCGGCATCCCGGTGGACATACATCCAAAATACGGCATCTCAGGGGTCGAGGTCGCGCTGACCATGTTGCACGCCGGCGGCAAGTTCAGCAACAAAATGTATAGCGTCTCCGGCGGACTGCACGGTGTAGGCGTCAGCGTCGTCAACGCTCTGTCCGTGCGCCTGGAAGTGCGCGTGCGCAAGGACGGGCGTGAATACGTCCAGACCTTCAGCCGGGGCAAAACGAGGACGCCCTTGCGGGACGCGGGCCCATGGTCCGGCGCTGCGGGCACGGTCGTGACTTTTTGGCCCGACGCGGAGATTTTCACAGAAACGACGGAATTCGACGCGGATATCCTGAAAAACCGTTTGCGGGAATTGGCTTTTCTCACGCATAATGTGACGATTACCCTGACGGACGAACGGACGCAGCCCCCTCGGCAGGAAATATTTTCCTACAGCAACGGACTGACCGACTTTATCGCTTTTCTCAACAAAAGCAAGGGCGTTCTGCACCCGACCCCGATCATCTATAGCGCCACGCGGGATAAAACCCTGGTGGAGCTGGCCCTGCAGTACAACGACAGTTTCGCGGAAAACCTGTTCACCTATGTGAACAATATCCACACCACAGAGGGCGGTACGCACGAAGCCGGGTTCAAAGCGGCTCTGACGCGCAGTATTAATGATTACGCCCGCAAAGCCAAGCTGCTCAAAGACAATGAGTCGAACCTGAGCGGGGAGGATGTGCGGGAAGGGCTGACCGCCATTCTCTCGCTCAAGCTGCAGGATCCGCAGTTTGAGGGACAGACGAAGCCGAAGCTCGGGAACAGCGAAGTGCGTTCCATCGTGGACGGCGTGGTCGGCGAGGCCCTGTCGATCTATTTCGAAGAGAATCCTTCCGTGGCCCGCCGCATCGTGGACAAGGGCTTGCAGGCGGCCCGGGCGCGGCTGGCGGCCAAAAAAGCCCGCGAGCTGGTGCAGCGGAAAACGGCGCTGGGCAGCACGTCCCTGCCGGGGACTCTGTCCGACTGTTCCTGGAAAGATCCGTCTTTTTGTGAGATTTTCCTCGTTGAGGGCAAGAGCGCGGGCGGCAGCGCCAAGCAGGGCCGGGACAGCAAGTTTCAGGCGATCCTGCCCCTCAGGGGCAAAATCCTCAATGTGGAAAAAGCCCGGCTGGACAAAATGCTGGCCAACGCCGAGATTCGCTCAATGGTCACGGTTTTCGGCACAGGCATCTCCGATAATTTCGACATCGAAAAAGCGCGTTACCACAAAATCGTCATCATGACCGACGCCGACGTGGACGGCGCCCATATCCGCACTTTGCTGCTGACTTTTTTCTACCGCTATATGCGGCCGCTGCTGGAATACAATTACGTCTACATCGCCCAGCCGCCGCTCTTCAAGATCGCGAAAGGAAAAACGGTGCGTTACGCTTACGACAACGCGGAGCTGGAGCGGGTACTGGATGAAATCGGCCGGGACAAGGTGACGCTGCAGCGCTATAAAGGTCTGGGGGAAATGCAGGCCGAGCAGCTGTGGGACACGACGATGGATCCGGAGAAACGGACTTTGCTCCAGGTGAATATCGAAGACGCCATTCAGGCGGACGAGTTGTTTACGATCCTCATGGGCGAGCAGGTCGAACCGCGCAAAGAGTATATTTACGCCCACGCCAAAGAAGTGACCAATCTGGATATTTAGTACGACATTTTCCCGGGAGGAGGGTGGGTTATGGCCGGCATAGGACTGATTCTGGCTATCGTTATCGCGATCATCGTGGTGATTTTTACCGTCCAAAACGCCGCGACGGTTTCCATCAGTTTCATTTTCTGGCACACGGAAATGCCCCTGGCCGTCGTTATTTTTTGCGCGGTGCTGGCCGGCGCGCTGCTGATGTTCTGTCTGGTTCTATATAAATCGTTGCGGGACAGATGGAAGTCGCGCCAGGCCGGTAAGGCGGAGGTAAAAGCCGAGGTGGCGGCGCTGAAAAGCGCGGAACCCGCAGAACTCGCCGCAGCGGCGGAATCCGAACCACCGGGCGAACCAACCGCCGCGCCGCTCGCAGCGGAGGGGCAAGCCTCGCCTCCGGCGGCGGCAGAGAAAGGCAGTTGAGTTTATGAGCGCCTTCGCCTCTGATTTTTCCGCCCCCGCCCTGCCCGCCGCCCCGGCCTCCACCCTCTCCCCCGCCGACACGGCGGAACGGCGCTGGTTGCTGCCGCCGGCGGCGACGGCGCCACCCTTCCCGCTTCTGGCCCGTTACGGCGTGCCGCCGGCCGCCCTGGCCCTCATGGCCCGGCGCGGTTTGCGGGATGAACACGCCGCCCTGGACTACCTGGCTGTGACCCCCGGCGACCTGCACTCGCCTTTTTTATTCCGGGACATGGGCAAAATCATCGCCCGCTTGGAGGCGGCCCGGCGCCGGGGGGAAAAGGTTCTCGTTTACGGCGACTACGACGTGGACGGCGTTACGGCCACGGCTATGCTCCGCCATGTTTTGCGCGCTTTCGGCCTGGAAACCATCGTCTATATTCCGACCCGGCAGGAAGGTTACGGCCTGCACGCCGAGGTGCTGGACAAATGCCGCTCGCAGGGGGTGACGATCGTGATCACCGTGGACTGCGGCGTCACGGCCGTGGCCGAAGCCCTCCTGGCCCGGGAAGCCGGGATCGACCTGATCATTACCGACCATCACGAACCGGGTCCGGAATTGCCCGCCGCCGCCGCCATCCTCAACCCGCGCGTCGATAGCGGCTATCCGTTCGGTTACCTGGCCGGAGTCGGCGTGGCCTTCAAACTGGTGCAGGCCATCTACGCCCGCCTGACCCCCGTGGCGGACTGCCTGCCGGAGAGCGCCTGGCTGGACTTGGTCGCTCTGGGTACCATCGCCGACATCGTGCCTTTGAACGGGGAAAACCGCGTCCTGACCAAACTGGGCCTCATCCAAATGGCCCGGACAGAACATATCGGCCTGCGGGCCTTGCTGGCGGAATGTAACTTGAGCGGCAAACAGCCGAGCGCCGGGCAGATCGCTTTTCTCGCCGCCCCGCGCGTCAACGCCGCCGGCCGTATGGATAGCGCCAGACTGGCCCTGAACCTCTTTCTCGCCCGGGAAGAAGCCGAGGCGCAGGCCATCGCCCGGGAACTGAGCCGGGAAAACAACGCCCGCCAGGAAGTGGAACGGGGCATTGTGGCCGAACTGAAGGCCGAATTGGCCCAGGGCGAATTGCCGCCGGTCATCGTGCGTTCGTCCCCGGACTGGCCCCACGGCGTTATCGGCATCGTGGCCTCCAAGATAGCGGAAACCTATCGCCACCCGGTGTACCTCATCGCCGAGGAGGGCGCGCGGGCCAAGGGTTCAGCCCGCGGAGCCCTGAGCGCCTATTCGGTCGTGGAGGAATTGCAGGCCTGCGCGGCGGAATTGGAACACTGGGGCGGGCATAGGGCGGCCGGCGGCTTCAGTTTGGCCACGGAACGGATTCCGGCTTTGCGGGCGGCCTTGAACGAAAGAAGCGGCGCCTGGCGGGACGAGGTCGGGATAGACCTGATCCGAGTGGACGCCGTCCTGCGTCCGCGGGAAGTGACGGCGGAACTGGCGGCCATGCTGGAGATCATGGCCCCTTTCGGCGCGGCCAATCCGACGCCGCTGTTTTGCACCCGGGATCTCACCGTCCTCCGGGTCGCCACTTTTGGCGAAGAAGCCCATTTGCGCCTGGACCTGGAAGGCGAGGGGATCCGCCTGACGGTGAAAGCGTTCCGCCGCGGGGCGGAAGCGGTCTCTTTCCGCCCGGGCGCCATCGTGGACATACTGTATACTTTGGAAATAAACTCTTATCAGGGGCGGGAAGAACTGCAGCTGTACTTGCGGGATTACCGCCCGGCGAATGGGGCGGAGGGAGCGGCGGACGGAGCGGCGGAGGGAGAAAAATCAACGGCGGACGGAGAAAAAGCGGCCACTTGGCGCCTGGACAGAGAGCAGCTGGTGGATTTTTACCGCCGCTTGCTCGCCGCGCAGACCGCGAACGGCGGCGCCGCTTTTCGCTGGGAGACGGGCAATGTCTTTGCCCTGCCGGAAACGGAGATGCTCAAGATTTTTTTTGAGCTGGGCTTGCTGGAATGGCTGGGCGGCGCGAATCCCTACCGTTTGAAGGCGCCGGCGCAGACGACGAAACTTGATTTGAACCGCTCGCTCCGTTTTCGCTACTGGCACGGAGAACGTTAACATGTTTATGGATCACACCTGCGGCAATCCGACGCGGGAACTGATTAAGGCCAAGGCCAAGGAGCTTTTTAACCAGCGCGGTTACGCCTGCGTATCGCTGCGGGACATAGCCGCGGCCTGCCATATCAGTGTCGGCAATCTGAACTATCATTTTCACCGCAAAGAACTGCTCATTATGGAAGTGCAGCGCGGTATCTATGACGAATTCTACGGTCTGCTGGAGAGTACAGCCCAGACGGTGGCGGATATTGTGCATAAATTTCGCCTGATCGATCGCAATCAGCGGGAATATCCGTATTATTTCAAGAATATGTTGGAACTTTGCCGCTCCTATGAGGTGATACGCACCAATCAGGTATATTTTCGCGAAAAACTTTTTACTTACTACTTACAATCCTTCATGCACCTGGCCGGAAAAGGCCTGTTTCTGGAGGGCACTTCCCAAAACCAGTTTTATTCTCTCGCCTACAGCATCGTGTTTCAGCACACGCTCTGGTACGAAAGCGACGCGCCCACATATGACCTGTTTTTCCGGGAGATAAATTATGTATGGCATCTATGCAATTTGCTCCGGCCGTACTTGACGACAACCGGCCTGGCCGAACTGGAACAGGCTCTTAGCGCCCAGACGGCCAGCCCCGACCCGGGCAGGTAAGGGCCGCCTTATCCATCTTCCCGCGGGGCGACGAGGATTTCCCCCTTGCGCACCAGCCCGAGCTGCTCCCGCGCCAATTCTTCGATATAAGCCGGTGTCTCCAAGTTTTCAATTTCTTCTTGCAAATTCGACTGTACCAGTTCCAAGCGCAGTTTCTCCGCCCGCAAAGCCTGCAGCTGCTCCGTGGCCACCCGGTTTTTTTCCAGGGCCGTCCAGCCCCAGCGGGACAGCATGAAGAGGACGAGGAGAACCCCGATGATTTTGCCTACTGTTTTCAGGCCGCTGCCTCCGCGGCGGCGTTTGCCGGGCTTCGGTCGAGAATTTCTGCCCATCTTCCCCCCGCTGGTAAAAATGATACCTTTCCTAACTTACTATATCAATAAATAAAATAAAAATCAAGCCTGATTCAGGGATAATTATAAAAATAATTTATATACAACATATTGTGTAATGTCCGCATCGTTTCACACAATATATTGTAGACAAGGCGGAGGCAATTACAAAATAGCATGAAAAGATCGGCAGACCTGCGAATATTGCTGGGCGCGCTCGGACTGGCCGCCGTTTTGCTCGCCCTGATCTTCTTCTGGCCCGGAGAACCGGAGGCGGAAAACGGGAGGGAAAAAACAAGCGCCGATCCGAGCCAACCCTTGGTCATTCAGCCGGAAGGCCCCCTGGAAATCCGTTCCGTCCGGCCGGCCGCGAATTCAGATTATAATACGCCGGACACAGATATTGCCCTGGGCTTTTCCCGCCCGGTGGGAAGCGTCGCGGAATGGGCGGAGATCACGCCGGCTCTGCCCGGTCTGTGGCGGCAGAACGGTTTGAGCGCCGTTTTTCTGCCACAGGCCGCGCTGGCGGCGGATACGCTGTATACCGTGACCCTGCGCGCCGGTTTGCCGGGCCTCAGCGGCGAACCCCTGGCGGAGGATTACACCTTCTCTTTCCGTACCGATTACAGCGGCGCCCGGGATAGTTTTTTGGAAATAAATGGAGAATTCAGCGAGTCTTTCCTGGTCGCTGATCCTGTGGCCGTCCGTTTCACCGCTCTGAGCGACGGTTTTACGGAAGCGCCGGTCACGGCCTCCGTTTACCGCGTCGCCGACAGCGCGGCCTATGTCGCCCTCGCCCTGGACCACGCGGCCCGGATCAACGCCTGGTGCGGCCGGGAGAGCGACGCCCTTGTCCTCCCGGCGGCGGCGGCCGGGCCGGAAACATTGATCGACGGCGTTTTGCTGGCCGCAGCCACTCAAGGCGTGTATTATTTCCTCCTGCCGGAAAACCCCGGCCCCGGTTACTACCTGCTGGATCTGACCATCCGGGGGCGGACGGCGACGGTGCGGCGGCAAAAACTGATCTGTGTTTCCGATCTGGCCGTCTACTGGCAAAGCCTGGGCGGGCACACGGAATTCTGGCTGAACGACGCCGCCTCCGGCCGCCCCCTCGTGAACGCCACCGTCGCCATCGCCCCGGCGGACGAGGGGGAACCGCTCCGGGCCGTAAGCAACGCGGACGGGCTGGCCGCCCTAGACACGGATCCGGCCGGCGGCCGCCTCGCCCTGACGATCCAAGCGGCGGACGGGCGCGACTGGGCGGACGCCTGTCTCTTTCCCCCCATGAGCGCCGCGGCCGAGGCACCTTCACGCCTGTACTATACTTACCTTTATTTTGACCGCCCGGAGTACTTGTCCGCGGACACGGCCCGCTTCTGGGGCTTTACGATCCCGCGCCGGGAGGGCGGCGAGCCGCCGGCGGAGGTCGTCGTCGCCTTCCCCGGTCTGCCGCCCCAGACCGTGCCGGTCACAAAGGGCGCTTTCAGCGGCGAATTCACCTGGGCCGGCGCCGAAGCGGGCCGCTATGAGGCGGAACTCGCCGTCGAGGGCGAAACGGTCTTGTCCCGCCCGCTCCGCATCCTCTCCGGCCTGAAACCGGCTTATACTATCCGGGCGGCGGCGGACAAAGCTTTTTACCGGCAGGGGGAAGCTGCCGCCCTCACGGCCCGGGCGGCCTGGGCCGACGGGACTCCGGCCGCCGGTCTGCGCCTGACGGCGGAAAGCAGGGACATTTCTGCGGCCCGCGTCGCCGATGCCGCTGGGAGGGCCGATTTTAGCCTGGCGGAAGCGGAACCCGCTTCCTGGCGACCGTACCGGGAGGCCATAGATCTGCGGGCGGAGGAAGCCGGCGTCCAAGCTTCCGCCACCGTCGCCTTTTACCGCTTCCCCACGGATTATATCTGTACCGTCCGGGCCGAAGCCACGCCCGGCGGCTTTTACTTGGAGGCGGACACGGCGCGGATCGATTTCACCGCAGCGGAAGCCCTCCTGGCGGCGGAAGGAGAGACGGCGGCGACAGCGGTGGATTTTGCCGCCCGGATCCAAGGCGAGCCTTACGAGCAGTATTTTGACGCCGGCATCGTCCGGCGCGAATATGTGCGGGAGGAAACGGGCGAATACTACGATTTTCTGCAAAAAACCCCGGTAAAGCAATACCGCTATACCTACCGGGAAACCCTGGTGGAGCGCCTTTCTTTCAGCACGGCCGGCGGCCGCTGGCGCTCCGGGCTGCTGCCCTGGCCCACGGATGGCTCGGTCAGTTACCAAATTAACCTGGATTACGAGACCCCGGACGGAGTGACCTTGCGCGAAAGTATATCCGTCGGCGCCGACCCGCGCCAGGCGGCGGTGGATTACTATTTTTTGGAAACCGACAGCCGGGAATTCAGCCCGGGGGAAAGGCTGAGTTTGAATCTGGGCAACGCCGCCCGCCCCCTCCCCCCCTCCGGCCGCCTTTTTTACTCCGTGCTGGGGGATGAGACCGTAGTCGCCGCCGTGACGGCGGAAACGGGTTTTTCCCTTTATTGCGCCGAGGGGCTGCTGCCTGATTTCCGGGTCTCGGCCGCCTATTTTGACGGGAAACATATTTTCAGCCTGGAGGAAGTTCATATGACTTTTCGCGCGGCGGAGCGGGAACTGCGGGTGGCCGTCCGGCCGGAGCGGGAAACTTACGAGCCGGGCGAGCGGGTAAAGGCGGAAATCCGGGTCACGGACGCGCTCGGCCAGCCGCGGGCGGCCTCTTTTTTCCTCAGCGTCACGGACGAGGCGGCTTTTGCCCCGGGGGAGGAGGGCGATCCGACGGCGGTCGCGATCCTTTACCGGCCGCTTGAGCCGGTCGGCGGGGCCGCGCGCTTTGCTTCGTATAGACCGCATAGTTTCAGCGCCGCGCCCGGGGCGGGCGACGGGGACGAAGGCGGCGAAATGAGCGAAAGCGGCGGGTCCGGGGGGACGGATTTTTCCCGCCGCCAGGGGGATTTCCTCAGCCCGGCGGCCTTTGTCCGCGGCCAAACCGATGGCGGCGGCCGGGCCGAAATTTCTTTCTCCCTGCCGGACCAGGCCGCGCTCTGGCGGCTGACGGCGGTGGCCTGCACGGAAGACGGCTACGCCGGCGCGGCGCGGGCCACCGTCCGGGCGAGCAGTCCTTTGGCCCTGCGGCCCGTCCTGAGCGAGCGTTATACGACCGCAGACGATATTGTCCTCGTTCTGCGGACGGACGGGGCGCCGGCCGAGGCTGCGGTCGTCTATACGGCGCGGCTGGAAAGCGGGAGCGCGGCGGTGGCGGAACAGACGGTGCGCAGCGGGGCGGATGGTTACGCGGTGTGTAATTTCGGGAAACTCCCGGCCGGCGCTTATACTTTCCGTCTCGCGGCGACGGCCGGCCCGGAGGCGCGGGCGGAGGCGATCCGGCCTTTTTCCGTCGCCGCCAGCCTGGTGGAGACGCCGCTCAGTCTCTGGAGCGACGTGGCCGGGCTGGCAAAACTCCAAGACCTGACCTGGCCGGTGGATTTGATTTTTTACGACCGGAGTCACGAGTTGTATGTCCGGGCCTTGGTCACACTGGCCGGGGCGGCGGGCGCGCGGGCGGATGAGCGCTTAGCCGGGGAGTTTGCCCGGGCCGCGCTCGCTCAGGGTTTTACCGCCGGCGCGCCGGCCCGCCCGGGGGGTGAATCCCCGGGGGCTGAGTCCGCCGCCGCGGCCGCGCCGGCTGACGCCGACCGGTTGCCGGTCGACGCCGGCCGGTTGCCGGCCGCCTATGTCTCCGGCGGCGGACTCAGCCTTCTCCCCTCCGGCGGGCCCGACGGCCAGCCCGACTGCCTACTCACGGCTAAGGCCGTCGCCGCCGCCCCGGCCAGTGTAGACCCGGAGCAAACGCGAGCTTATTTTTACGACCTCCTCTACCGGAGCGACGCCACGCCCGCAGAAACCGCCGCCGCTTACCTGGGGCTGGCCGCCCTCGGCGCGCCGGTACTCACGGATATTCAGACCCTGCTCCCCAACCGGGCCGCCCTTTTCACCCTGCGGGACTGCCTCCGCCTCTCCACCGCTCTGGCCCTGCTCGGCGACCGGGCGGGCGCGGCGACCTGGTACGAAGAATTCATCGCCCCCCTCGTCCGGCCGGCGGGCGGGGCCCTGGTCTGCGACGCCGGCCTGGGCGACGAGGCGGCCTACGCTCTGACGGCGGAAGCCGCCGTGCCGGCCCGCCTCTTGGGCCGGGCCCAAGCCGACGGTCTGCTGACCTATGTGCTGGAGCGGGAGGACGGCGAATACTCCCCGCTGCTGGACATCATGGCCGCGCTGCGCTTTACTCCGGAACCGGACGGCGGCGAGGCTGAGCTGCGTTATCAGCTGGAGGGCAAAGATATTACCATCGACTTGGGGGCCGTGCCCTTTCACTGCCTCCGCCTCGGGGCGGAGCAGTTCGCGGCGGCCGATTTCCGGTCCGGAGGTGATGCCGGCGTCGCCGTGCTTTACAGCGGCGGGGCGGCTGACCTGGACCCGGACACGAGCGGCAGAATTACCGTCGCCAAGAGTTACGCTCCGGCGGGCGCTTTTGTCCGCGTGACCATTGACGTCCGGATGCAGAATAACGCGCCCCTAGCCCTGTATACCCTCACGGACGTTCTGCCCGCCGGGCTGCGTTTTGCCGCCCCCGAGCCGGATGAGCAGGGCAATTGGTATCTGAGCGGAGAGGAGGAGGGCCGCGTGGATTTTGTCCTGAGCCGCGTCCGCGAACAAGCCGGGGCCCGGGTGGATATTTTGGCTGACTTTCAGGTGACTTACCTGGCCCGCGTCGCGCTGCCCGGGGAATTTCTCGCGGATAGCGCCGTGGTGCGGCACGCGGAAAGTGAGCTTTGCGCCGTTTCCGTCCCTCGGCGCCAGAGTTTTCGGCTGATGCCGTGATTTTAGGAAAGAGAGGAGAGGAGAGGAGAGGAGAGGAGAGGAGAGGAGAGGAGAGGAGAGGAGAGGAGAGGAGAGGAGAGGAGAGGAGAGGAGAGGAGAGGAGAGAAAAGAGTGGGGAGGTGAGGGAACAACGTGGCCGAGAAGGTTTTATACGCCGCTTCGACTTTTCGCCATTTGGCTCAATTCCACCTGCCCTACATCCGTTTTTTGCGGGAGCGGGGCCTGGAGGTGCATGTCGCGGCCGGCGACGAGCCCGGAGAATGGCCGGCGGACGCGGCGGACGCCGTGTGGACGGCGCCGCTGCAAAAAAACATAACCGCAGCGCGCAACTGGAGCGGCGCGCTGCGGTTTTATCGGCTCCTGCGCCGGGAGCGCTACGCGCTGGTGAGCGTGCATACTTCGCTCGCGGCTTTTTTCCTCCGCCTGGCTGCAATGGGGCCGGGGCTGGAGGGACTGCGGGTAATGAACACGGTTCACGGCTATTTATTCGCGGCGGAGGCCCGCTCCGCCGGCCGGTCGGGCCGGGATTTGCTCCTACGGGCGGCGGAGCGGGTGACGGCGCGCCGCACCGACTGGCTGCTCTTGATGAACGGCGAGGATTATGCTTATGCGGCGGCGCGGCACCTAGGCCGGGAAGTGCGCCGTATTCCCGGCATGGGCGTGGATTTGGCGCGCTTCCCGGCCACCTCCGCCGCAGAGCGGGAACGGGAGCGGCTAGCCCTGGGCCTCGGCCCGGCAGACCTGGCGCTGGTTTACGCGGCGGAATTTTCGCCGCGGAAAAACCAGCGCCAGGCGGTGCGAGCGCTGGCGCTCCTCAGCCGGGAGCGCCCAGCGCTCGCATGGCGGCTGTTTTTGCCCGGGGACGGAACGGAAGCAGCCGCCTGCCGGGCCGAGGCCCGGGCGTCTGGGGTGGAAGACCGGGTCGTTTTCCCGGGATATGTGCCGGACGTCCGCCCGTATTACCGGGCGGCGGATCTGGTTATATCGACAAGTTTAAGCGAAGGGCTGCCCTTTCATCTGACCGAAGCCATGTCTACGGGTTTGCCGGCTCTGGCCGCCGATGTGCGCGGGCATCGGGAACTTGTTCTGCCGGGAGAGACGGGAGAGCTTTTCCCGCCCGGGGACGCGACGGCTCTGGCCGCGCTGGTCGCCGGCCTGGGAACGGACGAACCGCGCCGGGCCAAGTTGGGCGCTCAAGCCAGAGCGCAGGCGGCGCTTTTCGGGCTGGAAGCCGTTTTTCCGGTTATTACCGGCATTTACGCGGAGATTTTCCCGGCCTGCCGGGGCTAGGCCGCGCAAGCGCAAGTTGTCGCGTTTTTATATTTTTCCGTGTCAGTGTCAGTGTCAGTATCCGTGTCAGTATCCGTGTCCGTGGAAATGCCTGTGGCGGCCGCATCCGCCGAAATGCCCGCCGAAACCGTGCGGGCCGTGTTCTCTACACTCAAATCCGTGCCCGTAGTGCAAGAGGAACCGTTCCATCCGTCTGCGGCGTTCCTCGTAATCATCTTCGGGGAACTGCTCCTCATACCGTTTGATGATGCGGCTCAGATATTCGCTGAAAACAGCGAGTTCCTCCTCATTCAGGCAATCAAGAATTTTGGGCGTTTCCCAGGCGTCGCTTTCGCCCTCGGCAGTGGCGGCTTCCTTTCCTGCTTCGGTCAGTTTGATGGTCACCGCGCGCTTATCATCTTCAGCCGGCTCGCGGGTAATATGACCGCTTTTCTCCAGTTTGGCCAGCAGTTCGGCCAGCGCCTGCTTGCTCATGCCAAGCAGGTAGTTGAGCTCCTTCTGACTGATTTCCGGCTTCAGTCTGAGGATGGACAGCACGCGCCCCTGCCCCCGGTGCGGGTTGTGCCTCCTGCCCCCGGGCATAAAGCCGTGGAAGGACGCCCTATGCATCAGCATTTGGAGATCGTGCAGCTGCTCGGCGACGGTCGTCTTGATTTCGTTCATCGTAAATACCTCCCAATAAAACTAATTTGGTCAAGCGCCTGACAATATCCATTATACGGGCAAAAAATTGTTTTGTCAAGCACTTGACCGAAAAATAAATAATTCATGGCCTGAACTGAGCAAAAATGCAGAATTTGCGCAGAAAAATCGGTTGAGAGGAGCGTTTTCGGGTGTTTTTGCCGGAAAAAACTGGAAAATCGGCCTTAAAACAGTCCGTAAACTATATTTCCCCGTTGCAAGGAGGCAAAATCTTGCATTTTTGCTCAGTTCGCGCGAGAGGAATCCTATGAAGGCGGTGCGGGCGGCAAAATACGTAGAAAACGGCTCGCGTTCCATAATGGAGTCGCTGCTTTATATGGTGTTGGCATTGCCGAAATCTCTCGGTGGCTACGGTTTGAGCGGCGTTGAGTTCAACCATGAGGTAGTCGCCAAGGATCGCGCCAAAACCCTGCCGGAACAGGCGAGAGCTTCGGACTTGTGGCTGCTGCCTGAAAATCGCTTTTTCATAGATTTGTACTATCGCCGCGAAGATGTATTTGCCAAAAATTTGGCGGCTTGTCTGGGGCGGCGTATCCAGATCCGGTCGGCGGAATTTGCGCAGCAGCAGGGGCGTTTGCGGGAGCTGCTGTATTCTGTCCCGCAGAGACCGGCTTGCGGTGGCGGCAGCAAAAATCAAGGAACTGCGGCGGCTGGTTTTGACCTCATGGCCTGAACTGAGCAAAAATGCTCAGTTCGCGCGAGAGGAATCCTATGAAGGCGGTGCGGGCGGTAAACATATCTACGCCCATCTTCACCCATTGCCAAAAAAAGGTTTGACAAACCGGCTGGGCTGATTTATTATCTATAGGTGTTTTTTCCCTTGCGCGTGGCCCGACGAAAGGAGATGAGCCATGTCCGCTTTTGCGCTGACGACCTGTTCCACCGCCGATATGCCGGCCGCGTGGTTCACGACCAGAAACATACCGTTTGTTCCTTTTCATTACCATTTAGACGGTGCTGATTACCCTGACGATCTCGGGCAGACCATGCCCTTCACCGAGTTTTATTCCCGTCTCGCCGCCGGTTCCTCAGCTACGACCTCTCAGGTCAACACCGCTCAGTTTATCCGCTTTTTTGAACCCTTTCTAGCCGAGGGACGGGACCTGATCCATATTTCCCTCTCCTCCGGCATTTCCGGCTCCTATGGTTCCGCTTGCGTCGCCGGCGACGAGCTGCGGGAAAAATATCCGGAGCGGAAGATATTCATCGTGGATTCGCTGGGCGCTTCCGCCGGCTGCGGTCTGCTGGCGGACGCGGCGGCCGACAAGCGCGACGCCGGGGCTTCCGTGGAGGAAACTCACGCCTGGCTGGAAGAGAACAAACTGCGTCTGCAGCACTGGTTTTTTGTGACCGACCTGACCCATTTGCGCCGCGGCGGCCGGGTTTCCGCCGCAACGGCTTTTGTCGGCAACCTGCTGAATATCTGCCCGGTTTTGAACGTGAACAGCGAAGGCAAACTGATTCCGCGCATGAAAGAACGCGGCCGGAAGCGCGTGATCGCGGCGATGGCAGAAAAAATGAAAACCCACGCCACCGGCGGCTCGGATTATGCCGGCAAATGCTTTATCACCCACGCCGCCGACGCGGAGGACGCGCAAAAGCTGGCGGCGCTCCTGACTGAGACTTTTCCCCGCCTGGCGGCGCCGGTACTCGTCGGCCATATCGGCTCCGTTATCGGCGCGCACACCGGTCCGGGCACGGTCGCCCTCTTTTTTTTCGGCGATGAAAGGACTCTCTGAGGTTTTGCCATGAGCGAGGTCGGCGCTTCCGCCACCCGCCGTTACGGCCTGATCGGGGAAAAGTTGGGGCATAGCTTTTCCCCTTTTTTGCATCGTGCGCTGTGGGAATTCTGGGCCCGCCAGGAAAAAAGGCCGGCGGGCGGTTTTTCCTACGGACTGTATGAACTGAGCCGGGAGGGCGCGGGCCGGGGCCGGGCGGCGCTGGACGAGCTGAACCTGGACGGTTTGAACATTACGATTCCGTACAAAGAGAGCTTTTTACCGGCGCTGGACTCCGTCGATCCGACCGCCGCGGCCGTCGGCGCCGTCAATACCCTGGCGCGGCGGGATAATCGCTGGTACGGCTATAACACGGATTACGCCGGATTCGGCCGGATGCTGGCGGCCGCCGGCATCCCGACCCCGCGGCGGGCCGTCCTCTTAGGGAGCGGCGGAGCGGCCCGCGCCGCCGCCGCCTGGCTGCGCGACTGCGGGACGGCCGAGGTCATCGTCATCAGCCGCCGGCCGGCGCCGGCGGTCTGGGCGCGGCCGGGGACGCGGGCACTGGGCTGGGACGCTCTGGCCGATCTCCGGGGCGATCTGCTGGTCAATTGTACGCCTGTGGGCACGGCGCCGCACGGAGACGTCTCTCCTGTCTCCGCCGCCGTCCTCTCCCGCTTCACCGCGCTGGCCGATTTGGTCTATAACCCCCCGGAAACGGAATTTCTCCGTCTGGGCCGCGCGGCCGGCCGGCCGGTCTGCGGCGGCTTGGCGATGCTGGCGGCCCAGGCCGCCCAAGCCGAGGAAATCTGGCAGGATCGCCCCCTCCCCGCCGCCGTCGTCACCAGGGCCCGGCGCCTGGTTCACCTGGCCCTTACTGGAAATTTTTACCTAATAGGGATGCCCGGCGCGGGGAAAACAACCCTGGGCCGTTTGTGGGCCAGGCAAACCGGCCTGATCTGCCTGGACCTGGACGAAGAAGCGGAGCGGCTGGCCGGCGCGCCGATTCCGGCCCTGTTCGCCCGGGGTGAAGCGGAGTTCCGCCGCTGGGAACAGCGGGCGCTGCGGGATACCGTTCAGAAACGGGGACTAATTGTAGCCTGCGGCGGTGGGATTGTGCAAGACCCGGAAAATGTGCTGCTGCTCCGGGCCGGCGGTACGGTGCTTTTTCTTGATCCGCCGCTGGCCGAGCTGCGCCGGCGCGCCAACGCCGCCACCAGACCGCTGCTGCGGGCGGCGGGAGACCCGCTGGCGGAATTGTGGCAGGCCCGGCGTCCTTTGTACGCCGCCGCGGCCCACGGCGCCGTGCCGACCGCCGGCGACCCGGCCGCAACTCTGGCGGCGCTGTGGGACGAGTTAAATCGCTTTAGTAGGAAAGAGTGATGAGGAAAGAGAAAAGAGTGGGGCGTCCCCTACGATATCCTGGCCTCCTTACGGCGCTGCGGGGCCCAGGCTGACGATGAGGGCGACCGCCGTACCCGGATCCACCTGCGTTCCGGCGGCGGGGGCCTGGCTGATCACCGTGCCGGCCGCTACGCTGTCGCTGTGTTCAGTCGTAATGCTGACGGTCAGGCCGAGGCCGGTCAGGGCGGTTTCCGCTTCCGCCTGGGTGCGCCCGACTACATCGGGGGCCGTGACCTTGACTGGGGCCGGGGCCGGGGCCGGGCCCAAGCTGACTTTAATCGCGACTGCCGTCCCTTCATCCACCTTGGTTCCGGCGGCGGGGGCCTGGCTGAGTACCGTGCCGGCCGCTACGCTGTCGCTGTGTTCAGTCGTAACGCTGACGGTCAGACCGAGGCCGGTCAGGGCGGCTTCCGCTTCCGCCTGGGTGCGCCCGACCACATCGGGGGCCGTGACCTGCGTCACAGCCGGACCCAGGCTGACTTTGAGCGTAACCGTCGCCCCTTCATCCACCTTGGTTCCGCCGGCGGGGGTTTGGCTGATCACCGTCCCGGCCGCCGCGCTGTCGCTGTTTTCGCTCGTGACGCTGACGCTCAGACCCAAATTGCTTAACGCGTTTTCGGCCTGGGACTGCGTGCTGCCGACCACATTCGGCACGGTAACCTTGACCGCAGCCGGCCCCAGACTCACTTTGAGCGTAACCGTCGCCCCTTCATCCACCTTGGTTCCGGCGGAAGGCGTCTGAGTGAGTATGATCCCGGCCGCCGTGCCGGCGCTGTTTTCGCTCGTGATATTGACGCTCAGGCCCAGGTCGCCCAGCGCGTTCTCGGCCTGAGCCTGAGTCGCCCCGACCACATTCGGCACCGTGACCTTGACCGCAGGCGGGCCCAAGCTGACTTTGAGGGCCACGACCCCTCCCTCGTTCACCTGAGTCCCGGCGGCGGGGGACTGGCTGATCACGAGCCCGGCCGCCACGTCGGCGCTGTTCTCGCTCGTCACCGTGGCGCTCAGACCCAGGCTGCTCAAGGCGCTCTCGGCCTGGGCCTGGGGATTGCCGACCACGTTCGGCGCCGCTACCTGTTTCACGGCCGGCCCCAGGCTGACTTTGAGGGCCACTGCCGTCCCCGCGTTCACTTTCGTCCCGGAGGAGGGGGACTGACTGATCACGAGCCCGGCCTCAACCTTGGTGCTGTTCTCGCTCGCCTCAGTGTGCTTCAAGCCCAGGTCGCTCAAGGCCTTCTCGGCCTTGGCCTGGGTTTGACCGACCACATTGGGCACCGTAACCTTGGCGGTCGCCGGCCCGTCACTGACCCGGAGCGTGACCGTGGAATCCCGCTTCACCTTCGTCCCGGCGCTGGGCGACTGGCTGATTACCTTATCTTTATCGACGTCGCTGCTAAATTCCCGGATCAGATCAGGGTTTATTCCCAGTTCGTACAGCTTGCTTTCCGCCTGTTCCCAGTTTTCGCCCTCCAGCTTGGGCAGCGTGACTGTGACGGCGCCGGAGCCGTTACTGACCGTAATATTGATCAAAGCCCCGCTTTTCTGGGCCGACTTGGCCGCCGGGGCCTGGGACACCACTACCCCCTCTTCCTCATCACTGTCAGCCTCGCTGCTTGATACTTTGAACCCGGCCGTCGTCAGCTTGCTCCGAGCCGCGCTCTCACTCATCCCGACCACTGAGGGCACCGTCACGGTCGCCTGGCCGCTGCTCACTGTCAGCGCCACCTCTGTTCCTCTCGTCACCTGGGTGTTCGCCGCCACGCTCTGCCGGATTACCTTGCCTTCCGCCACGTTGCTGCTTTGCTCATAGTGAACCGCCACCGACAGACCTTTGCCGGTCAACGCCGACACGGCCTCGGCTTCCGTCTGGTTCGCGACATTGGGCATGGCGAAACCGGCCTCCCCCTTGCTGACCGACAGTTTGACCGCCGAGCCGGGAGCGACGGATCGCCCGGGCCCGGGAGAGGTAGCAAAGACGACTCCCGCCGCGACCTTATTATTCTGTTCGTAGACGGCGCTCACTTTCAGGCCCTGGGCCTCCAGCATCGTCCTGGCTTCCGCCTCTTTCCTGTATTGGACATCTTTGATCTTCACCATTTCCTGGCTCCGGGAAACAACCAGTTCCACTATATCCCCGGTCATGGCTTCCCTGTCCGCCGCCGGAGTCTGTTTCATCACGACGTTCTTGGCATAATCGTCGCTGTATTCATATACGGTCTTCACACGCAAACCGGCGGTTTGGGCGGCCTGGACGGCGGCGTCGTAAGTCAGACCGGTCAGAGCCGGCACGCGGGTGGGCCGGGTTTCCTCAGCCCGATCCGGATCCACCCCCTTGGAGACAACGATATTGATGATCCGCCCCAGGGCCAGTTCCCCGTCCGCCGCCGCGTCCTGGGATATGATCGCCTCCGCCGGCACGACGTCGCTGTATTCCTCCGTTATGACGACCACAAATCCCAGCGCTTCCAGCGCCGCCTGCGCTTCCGTCGCGTTCAGCCCCGTCACGTTGGGCACGCTCTCTGTTTCCTCCCCGCCGCTGACGACGATATCCACCAGGGTATTGCGGGCCACGATCGTCCCGGGACTGACGCTCTGGCTCAGGATGTACTCGGCCGGGATGGCGGCGGAGTATTCTTTGCCCACGATCATGAACAGCAGCCCCGCCTCGTCGATCCGCTCCTCCGCCTGCTCCAGACTGTCGCTGACCACGGAAGGCACGCGGGACATACCGGCCGCCAGAACGATATTGCTCTGCAGCCGGGAATCAAACCCGATAACCCCGAAATAGAAGAGCATCGTCAGCACGGCGACGAGGGCGACAGCCGCAGGCAGGGATATCCTGGCCCAGACCGGCCAGCGCAGCAGGTCGGTTTTTTCGATGGCGCCGGCCCGCCTTTTCACCGCCGTTTCCGAGGTTAACTCCGCCGCCAGCGTGTCCATATCCGGCGTGCGGTCTTCGATCCGCACGTTCAGGGCATTGAGGATCGCCGTCTCCGTGTCGGGGGAGATTTTTTTGTTGAATTGGGAAACCGGGGCGAGGATGTCTTTTTTCTGCCCTTCAAAAAAAGCCCGCCGCTCCATGGCGTCCGGCGGCACGACCCCCGTCGTCATGTAATAGAGGGTGGCGCCGAGAGAGTAGACGTCCGTGTGGCTCCCCTGGTCGCCGCGGCTGCGGTACTGTTCCTCCGGCGAGTAGCCGGGCTTGATGATCACGGTCAGGCTGCGGCTGTGCAGCGTGGTGGCGTAACGGGCCGCGCCGAAATCGATCAGTTTGACCCGGCCGTCCTCCAGCACGAATATATTGTCCGGGGCGATGTCCCGGTGGATGATGCCCCATTCATGCACCGGCTGCAGCGAGTAAATGACCGGCAGGAGCATCCGGACGGCTTCCTCCGCCGGCAGCGGGCCCTTGTCCCGGACATACCGGCCCAGCGTGACTCCGTTCAAGTACTCCATGATAATGTACGCCGTGTTGTTTTCCTCAAAGCTGTCGTACATCTCCACAATCCCCTCCATATTGTGGAATTTCATCAGCCGCTGCGCTTCCTCCACGAATTTCAGCAGTCCGCTGCGGTATTGCTCCGACTTGTCCCCCTGGAACACCGTTACTTGGGATTGGCCGGGCATACGGGTGGAAAACTCGCTGGGCAGGTATTCCTTGACGGCGATTTTCCGCTCCAGCAGGGCGTCCCAACCGAGGTAGGTCACGCCGAAACCGCCGTAACCCAGCACCCGGCCGATGATATAGCGTTCCCGCAGGATCGTGGCCGGATCCATATGCAGGACTTCCGCCGGGCCCCCGCCGCTCACATAGCCGCAATGCGGGCATTGGGGCGGGTTCCCTTCGATTGGTTCCATGCAGCCCATGCATCGTTGGATAGACATTATTTGGCCTCCCCCCGTTCAATTCGCGGGAAATCATAGTCGTCGATATTGGCGAAAAAATTGCCGTAATCATTATAAACATCGCAGAACAGGTCCAGGGCGTTGCGGTTCAGCGGCAGGGCTCCGCCGCTCTGGCGCACAAAGAGCATGTCCTGGCCGTTGTCGCTCAACATGAACGTAAGCAGCCGCTCCACCACCCGCTGGTCGTCCCGGCTGCGGGCCCCCACACTCCACACTTCGGCGAACTCAGCCAGGATTCTGTTCCTGTCCACGTGCAGCAGCTTGTAGCGGGCCGGCATCTCCCGCTGTACGTCGAAAAAGGAGACCGTGTCGGCGAAATAAGCCAGCGCCCCGCCCCGGAAAAATATTTCCCTCGCTTCGGCGCTGACCTCGCCCCTGTACTGCTTGGGCCACTCCCCGTAAGAGTAGGCGAAAGCGGCTTCCCGGTCGGCGCTGACCACGAGGGCCAGGATGTCCTCCTCTTCGGGAACCAGGGCCTCGACGTCTTTCAGCCCGGCGGCGCTGAAATCACTCAGGCCGGTGTTAATATACACGGCCGGCGCGATAAAACCGAGGGGAATCTGCTTCCATTCCGGGAAATAGGAGACATAATCAGCCAGAAAATAATAGTCCTCCCTGCCGAGCGCATTCAGGAGATTGCTCAGAGCCAAGACTTCCAAATTCTCCAGATCGAGGCCGTCACTGGCAAACATAGCTGGCAGGGCCCCGTCCTCCGCCGCCTCAGTCAGGGCGGCGGCGTAATCGGCGGCGGCAAATGATGCCAGTTCGACCGTGACATTGGGAAAACTCCCGCTAAAGGCCTCAACTATCGACTCGTAAGCCGCGGTTTTGGCCGCGTCCGCCGCCTCGTTCCCGGTCAGGGCGTACCACATGGCGATCGAGGCGTCCGGCAGCGTGCTTTCCAGCCGCTGCTGGTTCCAATTCAGGAGAAAGACCGTCGCCGCGACCAGGGCCACGAGCGCCGTCCCGACTACGGTGATCAGCCGCCGCCACCGGCGCAGTTTTCGCTCTCTCTCCAGGGGCAAAACTTTTTTCTCGCGAAACAGCGCTTTCTCAAAATCGGCAATGGCGGTAAAGCGCAGGTGCTTGTCCACGGCCATCGCCTTCATGATCGTGTAGCTGATATGTTCAGGAATGGCGGGATTGACCACATGAGGCGGCGCCAGCGTATCGGCTATTTTTCGGTTCGTGGATTCGTCCGGTTTCACACCCGTCGTCATCAGGTACATGGTGGCCCCGAGCGCGTAGATATCTGTCCACGGCCCCTGCGCGTCCACCTTGTTGTACTGCTCGGGCGGAGCGAAGCCCGGTTTCAGGATGATGGTCATGCGGGTTTCCTCACTGGAGGAAAAGCGGGCCGCCCCGAAGTCGATCAGCTTGACGACATTGTTCAAGCAGAGAAAAATATTGTCCGGACTCACGTCCCGATGGACGATGCCGGTTTGATGGATTTCTTTCAGCGCGGCGCAAACACTGGCGACGATGTCCAGGCAGGTTTCCGGGCCCAGGCGGCTGCTTTTCACAAATTCGCCCAGCGAGACGCCGTCGAGAAATTCCATCACGATATAGGCGGTGTTGTTGTCCTCAAAAAACTCAAACACATTGATGATATTGCGATGCGAGCTGAAGCGGGCCATGTTTTTTGCCTCGTCCAAAAAACGGGCCACGCCGTGATTGTATTCCCGCGCCCGGTTGCCTGCGTACAGGATGACGTTCGTCGTCCCCGGCGTCCGGGTGACCAATCCGCTGGGAAAATATTCTTTAATGGCCATGACCGCTTCCAGGTTTTTGTCCCAGGCTTTGTAGGTAATGCCAAACCCGCCGATTCCCAGAACCCGCCCGATGATATACCGTCCGCGCAAAACCATGCCCGGCCGCAGATGGTACAATTCCTCCGGCTGATCGCCTTCAGCATAACCGCATTCCGGGCAGACCTCCAGGTGCGGCTCGTATTCCGCAAAGCAATTGTTGCATCTCTTGTCCATTATTCTTTTTCTCCCGTTGGCGACAAGGCCCTTACTTCAGATAGTCGTCCCAGGTGAATCGCTCGTTGCAGAAAGAAACGAAGATGAACTCGCTGCCGCCCAGCCGCAGTTTGTCGTAATCATGCAACGGAGCGAAAGTCATGAGCAGCTCGCCGTTCAGGTAGGTCAAGCCGCTGCTCTCGCCCGGCTGAGCGTAATACTCCTGTTTCAGCGGCTCAAAAGTAATGGCGGCGTGATTATTGCGGGAAATGCCGGGATCCTGGGCCAGGGCCAGATCCATGTTCAGGGCCCGGCCGATATTGTTCCGTCCGGCTTTGAGGTTGAAACTCTGGCCCTGATAAGGCCCGCTGACGCAGACCAGCCAGGCGACGACCGGCTCGGCCCCGTCGAAATCATAGAAAGCCATCGTTTTACCGTCCGCGGCCGTAGAGGGCACGGCGTTGACGGCGGAGGGGCGGGATTCGGTCGGCGGAGCGGCGGGTGACGGCGGAGGGGTTGGCTGGTAAACGGTCGGCGGCGGCACGGTCTCGGCCAGGCTCACCGTCGGCTGCGAAGCCGCTGAAGGCGTCTGCAGCGGGAGTACCGGCCCCGGCGTGGCCGGTTCCGCTTTGGCCCCGCACTGCATACAAAAACGGTGCTTGGGGGAGAGCGTTTTGCCGCAGGCGCGGCAGAAGCGTTCCGGGCCCGCATTGCCCGGCTGGACTCCCGGCGGGTTTTGAGAAAACCGCTGTTTGGAAGTGCCGCTGCCCTGCGCCGTGGCCTGTTTCTCCATCCCGCACTGGGGGCAGCGCGGGGAATAATCCGAGTCAAAAATATGTCCGTTAACACATTTTACCAATTTCATCGCGATTCCTCCGTGTCATTCTCGCGACATTTGATCACAACGCAGGTCGTGTTGTCCTGCCCGGCGTTCCGGCGGGCGGAGACGGCCTTGATCAAGGCCGCTGCGCTTTCGCCGGCGTCGGCGCCCAAATGGCGCTTGATCTCGTCGTCGGTCAGGGTTTTGTATAGACCGTCCGAGGCCAAAAGGACAGTGTCGCCGACGGCCAGGCGGAAAGGAACCGAGTTGATGTCCATGATCTCCACCCCGCCGACCCCGATATAGCTGATGAGCGCCTCGCCTCGCCCGGCCTCCCGCTCGTATTCCGCCGGCGTGATCCCGCCCTCCTCCAGCAACCGGTTCAAGCGGAGAAAATAATTATGTTCCCGCGTCACCTTCACGATTTCCGTCTGCCGCAGCAGGTAGAGGCGGCTGTCTCCGACCGAAAGCCAGAACAGATCGCCGCCCTCAATCACGGCCGCCACGATCGTGGCGCCGGCCGCCAGGCGCACGCCTTCCTCGTCTTTCAGCCCGTAGACGCTCTCATCCAAAATATCCACGGCGCGCAAAAACATATTCGGGGCGCTCACCTTCCTGTCCCAGGCAAAATACAATTCCTTCATTTTGGCCACGGCGGTCAGACCGGCCAGGCGGCCGCTCCGCAACCCGCCCATGCCGTCGCAGACCACGGCCAGGACTTTCGAGCCGTCGGCGTGGACATAGACCGCGTCCTGCTGTTCTTCCCGCGCGCCGACGATGGAGCGAACCGCCACTTGAAATCTGATCGAATCTTCCATTTCAGCACCGGACGGCAATGGCCGTGTAATTGTCCATGTCATGTTTCGCACCGGCTTTCAGTACTGCGCGCCTCATCGCTTCCAGCCATTCGCCGGCGGTCGCGCTCTTTTTCAGCAAGGCGCACATCTTTTTTTCCTTGATCCATTCCCAGAACCCATCCGTGCAGAGCAGGAAGGCCTGGCAATCGGCCAGTTTTTTTTCCTCGGCCAGCACGTAGGGGGGAGTCTCCCACTCGACGCCCAGAGCCCGCAACAGACGGTTGCGATCCGGGTGGCGGCGGATCTGTTTTTCTTTGATTTCCCCGGCCAGAACCAGCATTTGCGGCACGCTATGGTCGAGCGTGCGGGTCAATACCCGGCCGCCGGCGAACACATAGAGCCGGGAATCGCCGACATGGATCCAGCGACAGCGGCCGTCCCGGATCGATAAGGCCACGGCCGTGGTTTTCATGCCCAGAGAAGACTTTTCCCGCGCCTGCATATCCAGGATCTCTTGCTGGGCCCTGTCGAGAGTGGCAGCGAGAAAAGCGCCGCCGTCCTCATCTTCCGCCGCCGGCGCCGCCAGCGCCTGCTCGAACACCTCCGTGACTTTCTGCGCGGCCGCGTCGCCCTGCCCGTGACCGCCCAAGCCGTCCGCCACGACAAAGCAATATTCGTCCTCCCGCCGCAGGCAAGCCGCCGCGTCCTCATTGATTTCCCTGCCGCCGCGCTCGCTGAGCATTTCATAAGTCAGCACGGCGGATTTTCACCAATAAAATATTTTCTCATCGTGCAAATAAACCCTTAAAAAATTATCGTGACGACATTAGCAGCGCTCCGATAATCAAAGAAAGACCGCAGCTTACCAGCCCCACGATCAAAGATGCGCGCGCCCAGTTTTTCCGGATGGGAACGGGGTTTTCTCCAAAAGCCCAGATAAATAGCATAACGATTCCATATACCGGGATGGCGGTAATGAGATATGTTATGATCCAGTCCTTCACGCTAAAAATCTCTGTCGCCGGCTTATAATCGAGAATGGACTGCGGCCGGAACGGCTGATTCGCCGGGTCTGCCGGCCAGGGAGCGGGCGGGGGCTCCGCCGCCGCTCCACATTCGGTGCAGAAGGCTGCGCCTTCCTCCAGGGACACGCCGCATTCCGGGCAAAAGGCCATCAAAATCACCTCACCCGACGGCCTGTTTTTGATACAGCTCGTCCAGTTTCGCGATAAACGTCGTCCGCTCCTCGTCCTCAAACCCCCGAAAGGCGACTTCCGCTATGTTTTCGTGGTTAAAAAGGTATTGGAGTTCTTTCCCCACATTGCCTTCCGGATAGATCACGCCGATATAGTCATATTCCACATCCGGGGCGGCGTCGTCTGTCTGCTTGACGCCGAATATCATCAGGCGTTTTTTTCCTCCCTCCAGGGTGACGACGGAACCTATAGGCAGCAAAGAGCTTATGTCCATAATAATTTCATACCCTTTCTCTAATCAATCAAAATATAAAGCCCAAAACAGCCTGGCCCCAGTTCCCGCAGCATTTGGTCACATTCGTGAAGCAGTTCACCGCGGGACTCATAAGATCGCGCAGACCGTCCAGCACGGTGTCGGAGGCCCATTTAGCGAACCCTTTGCCGGTAAGCGCGCCTGTGAGCGTGTCCAAGCCGATATTGATACCGGCGCTTATGGCGGCGACTCCCAGCACCCCCCATCCAACCGGATTCCCTATTAAAGCGGCCGTTCCGACGGCAATCCCGATACCGACCAGGGCCATGATCCCCGTTTCCAGAATTGTTCCCATAACTGCGCGATTCACGTCAATTTTGCCGGCCTGAACATCGTTATAATTGGACACGCCACTGGCGATGGCGCCGATAGCCACGCTGCCGACAAAGCCGCTGCTCTTGAGTACGTTGGCGCCCAGCGTCATGCCTGCCCCGGCCATCAGGCCGCCCGCAGTATCACCGATGAAACCGACTCCCGCTCCGATCGCACCGATCGGATCCAGCCATTTCGGGCCAACTTCGCCAACCGCTTCCTTGGCGCACGAGCCGACGCCGCCGGCGACCGGCGCGGGCGCGGGGACGGTGATTTTGGCCCCTTGCAAGCCTTTGGCGGCGGTCTGCTCCGCCTGCCGGTATAGGGCCACCGCCTGCCGCCAGACTTCGCCTTCGCAGCGGACGCGCGCGGCCAGCGGCGGTATGGTGGCGGCGGCCGTCCTGACCTGCTGCTGCAGCGCGGCCATGGTTCCGTCCCGAACGTCCATACCGTTGACGATTGATTTCAGCCTGTCGTCATAACCGTCGATGGTTTGGCTCAGGCCGCGCAAAACGCCGGCTTGCGCGTCGTCAAATATTATTTTATATTTAGCCATTTCAGGTCTCCCCTGTTAATCCTATTTTGCATCGTTGTTTCGCCGCCTCAACCCAGGAGCGCGGTGAACCAGTCCTCAAAGACCAGGCTGGGTTCGGCGATCCCGGCCGGCAGATCCTCCGAGGCCCGCAGCGTCAGGCGTTCCACTCCCGCGTAAACGGCGGCGGCCCCTTCCAGTGCGCTCAACTCGGATCCCAGGCGGGAAACGCTCTCCGCCGCGCCCTGCCGGAGGGCGCGGAGAGAGCGTTCTATCTCTTCGTAATTAGCGAGTTGCAAGTCGAGGGCGGCAAAAACGCCGTCCATTTCCTCCGTCAGCGTCGAGAGCCGCGACAGAGTTTCCCGCAATTCTTCGCCGCTTAACTCCAATTTAGCACAGTCCCACTTGACATAAGCCATCTGAAATCTCAGCGCGTCACTCCGTCGATCGGCAGTCCCTCCGCGGCGGTTTTGGCCGCGTTCTCCGCCGTGATATAGATTTGCGCCGCCTCCTTAATGTCGGTGATATGCTCTGAGGCTACCGCGAGCATATTGTCAATATCATCGTAAATCTGCTTGAACCGGTTCTGAAACTCGTCCGCCGCCGCGCTTTTCCACGTTCCGGTCAGGGAGGTGATTTCCTGTTTCGCCTGCTCCATTATTTGGATAATACTGTTCTTATGCCCGTCCATCTCGCCCGCTTTGGCGTTGAGGACATTGGGATCTACGCGTAAGGTTATGTCAGCCATGTGAATTCTCTCCTTTCGTTAATCAGCGAACCTTGTTCGTGGCGAGTACGTTTCTCACGTCCTCTTCCGCTTTGGCGTAAGTGTTGGCGTCCTGATTCAGCACCTCCACATACCGCTGCAGTATCCGGGTCAGCGCGTTGAACCTGTCGCGGTCGCCGGTCAGCGTCGCCATGAATTTCTGGCTCGCCTCGCCGTCCCACATCGTGTCGATCTCCGCTCCGTTGTTGTAGAACTTGTCCACCGCTCCGTTATACTGGGCGATGAAGTCGCTCAACCTGTTAGCCGCCTGAATCAGTTTTCCGGTTGTTACTTCCGTGGCGCTTGCCATGATGGGATCCCTCCTGTTTCGAATTTTTTATTTGAAGTTTACACTTCCGTAGTCAGAGCGGCGATTCCCCGACCGCCGCCGCGCCTTGTTAACACCGGCGCGATAGATTTTCTATCTCCCGCCGGGCCCGCTCCTCCGCCTCTTTGAGAATCCGGGCCACCTGGCGAATCCGCTCCGCCAGTTTGGTCAATTCATTGGCCCGCGCTGTGATTCTCTGTTTTGTTTCTTCGCCGTGGCGTAAAAACAGCTTGGATGTTTCCCCGTCCCAGGCGGCGTTGATCGAGTCCAGCGCGCCGCGCAGCCTGCCGCTGGCCAAGTTGCGCATATCGTCGGCCACAGCCTCAATTTGGCTGGCCTGGCCGATGGCTTTGGCATAATTAAAATTATAAATCACCGCTCACACCCCCTCTCAGCGGTAGACGCCGGAAGTCGGCAGACCCCTGGCCGCTTCATTCGCGCTTTGTTCGCCCGCAGTGTAAATGCCGCCGGCCCGCTCCAGCTTTTGGACGAACTCGTCCAGGAGGGCAATGATCTCCTGTCCGCGCGTATCAAGCTCCGCAATTTTCTTCTGATAACTATCCGCGCTATCGCTTTGCCAAAACGCTCGCAGCCCGGTAGCCTTCTTCGTCATCGCGCTCTGACTGCCCGCGAAACTCCCGCGCTGCTGCCGCAACTTGCCGGCGACATTGGCGATTTGCTGCGGATCCTCCTTGAAATACACATTGAGCGCCATTTTCCCATTTCCCCCTTTAATTCGGTAGTCCGGCCGTCAGCCGATTGACTTCCGCGTCGGCATTGTTATAGCTTTTTCCCGCTTTTTCCAGCTCGGCGTTCAGTTCCTCACAGCTTTGGCTGAAGCCCTCCAGGTTGGTCAGGAAAGCGTTAAACTGCTGCGTAAAGGTTTCCTTGGCCTGGCCCTGCCAGTACGGTTCCAGCGCGCCGACCACCTGCCCGCGCAAGTAGTTCCGAACCTTGACGATATTGCTGACGTCGGCGGCAATTTGCGCCCTGACGCTTAACAATCTGTCGGCGTCCACATCAGTCATATTCATCTTCTCTTCACCTCATTCCGTTCTTCACTTTTGCTTAATTCGCCTACTCATTAGTTTCAATTTACTTGCTCTGATTCTAAAATAATGAAATTCTATTGCCCTGTCAAGCGATCCGAACAGACGCACCGTTTTTTGTCATGAACGCCGCCCGTTCAGACCAAGATCAGTTTGTGCCCGCTTTTCACCCCGGCGGCGGCGAGCCGGATTTCCGGGTTCAGCCGCGTCGCCGTGTTCGCGTCGCTGAGTATCGCCGTGCCCGGATCAAGGGCGACGGCGTTGTTTTCGGTTTCGAGGACAGCTTCTATGATCTGGGCCGCGGCCTGCCCTCCGCTGAGCGAGCCGTCGAGCTGAAATTCATAGGTCTTGCCGTTGCCGGGCGTGAACACATCAATCAGCAGTTTCATCCTTTTCCTCCCTCCTTTCCGCCAACGCGGCCTCCAGGGCGGCCCCGTCCTTATAGAGAGCGATTTTCACCGTCCCGCTCCGGCGCGGGTACGGCTCGAGCAAAAGGCAGAAGCGCTGCCCGCGCCGCGCGAACACTCCCGGTTCTATTTCCGCCGCCGGCGTGGCCCGCGCTTCTTCCGCCACGAGGCCAAGTTCCCGGCTCAATTGGACCAAACCGCTTTCGTCCGCGCTCGCCAAGCCTTTTTCCAGCAGCGACTGGGCGTCGCCCTTGCCGCTCAGGGCAAATTGCCATTCCTGTTCGGTCAGAATGAATGAAGCTATCATCCGCACCCTCCGTTTACGCCTCTTTTACCGTTTTGACTTTGAGTTCCTCCAGCCGTTCGCGCACCGAATCGCGGTAAGTGCGCGATATGGGCACGGCGCTGCCTTCCGTCATCGTGATCACATTGTCGGCAAAATTCACCCCGTCGATTTTCTTTATGTTGACGATGTAGCCCCGGTGACAGCGCAGGAACCAATCTGGCAGCTGCCGCAGCAGCTGGTCAAAATTCGAGTAAAAGAGGATCTCCTGCGCCTTGGTGCGCAAGGCGATCTTTCGCCCCTGCGCCTCAAAGAAGAAAATATCGCTGGCCCGGAACAATTTGGTTTCCGCGCCGTTTTTGACGGGAAAGACGGAACCATCGTCGCCGTCGGCCCGCCGAACCTCGTCGTACAAACGCTTGACCAGACGGCGCAGTTTGGGCGACTCCCGCAAGGTAGCAGCGACGCTTTCATCGCGCATCATCCGGCGGACATAAAGGCGCAAGTCCTCAACCATGGCCTTTACACGCTCATCACAGCGATGCGCTTCGTCGCGCCGCCGTCGATGATATGTCCCTGTCCGGGCGGCAGTTTTTGCATCCGGACCAGCACGGGGGCCTCAAAATCGAATATCCGCTGCCCGTCGATATTGCCGCCTAAATGCAGACCTTCCTTGTAGGCGGCAAACTTGCGCAGCACGGGTTTCGTCCCCCATTCGCCGCTGAAATCCTCCGGCGAGAGGCAGGCGAAGATATAGAACAGGTGGTATTTGCCCTTGGGCAGCAGGATGGTCTCGAAATAGCCCTTCATCTCTTTCTCCGAAGTGTAGACGGCTTCGCAGAAAGCGGACATATCATGGACGAAAAGGCAGAGCTTGGGCGCGGAGGCGAAAAACCCGTCCGGATCGCCGTAACCCCTGTCAATGAATTCTCCTTTCGCCGGGTTGCGCCGCTTGATTTCCGGCACCAGGACGGATTCCATGAAGGCGTACAGCTCGTTGCCGTTCGTCATGTATTCCGCCCGCATCTCTTTGGCAAATCCTTCCAATTCGCGCCCCGCCCCGTCGAATACATACAGGCTGAACTCCTGCCGGCGGGCGAAACTCATCAGCGCCTTCAAAAAAGTCGTCTTGCCGCTGCGCGCCGTACCGCTGACGCTGAAGCAGTAAGTGTCCGCCAGGTCGGCGTACAAGGGCTCGGCTTCCGCCACGTCATAGCCGAGCGGCAGGTAACGCCCGCTCCGGCTCTTGGCCGCTATGGCCTCGATCGCGACCAGCTTGTCCAAGCTCAGATCATCCGGCACCTGGGGGATCACCGCCGCCGCCGCCCCGCCCTCCTGCGCCGCCGCTGCGGTGAAGCGGGAGCGCAACTCCGCGTTCAGGGCCGCGCTGTCCGGCGCGTCCAGGGCCACGGCAAATTGCACTTCCAGCACGTCCGGTTTGTCGCCGCCGGTGTCGCAGACGGCCAAGCCGCGGCCGGTCACGCGCTCATCGGCCAGGAAGGACGGTTTGGCCCCCAGCACCTCGTCGTACTCAAAGCGGTCGGGCATTTGCACCCCGATCCCGCAGCTGATATTCTGGCGGATCCGGCTGCGCACATCTCCCGCGTTCGTGCAGGTCAGCACGATATACAGGCCGTAGCTGGCCGATTGGCGACTCAGCTGGACTAAGGCGTCCTGCAGCTTGTCGTTGTTTTCGGTGAAAGCCGCGAAATTATCAATCGCCAGGACAATGGCCGGCACATCGCTGTAAATTTTGGCGTATTCCCGGAACGTGCCGATGCCTTTGGCGGAAAAACGGACGACCCGCCGCGCCGTTTCCCGCGCCAGCATGGTCATCAGTTTGTCGATCTTGTCCGGATCGCTGTCAAAGACGACGCCCCCGCAATGGGGCAGGGAGGCGAACACGCCGAGGGTGCGGCTGTTAAAATCGGCGATGTAGATATTGACCCGCTCGGGGGGATAACGTGTGACCAAGCCGTAGAGCAGAGTCTGGAGCAGCGTCGTTTTGCCGGATCCGCCCGGCCCGGCTACTATCAGATGCCCTTCGGCCACCAGGTCCAGGCAGAAGGTGAACTGGCGCTGCCCCGTCGGATAGTCGGCCAGGCCCAGCGGCACGCTGAGACCGCCGTCTTTCGGCGCCGCCGCGCTCAGATCGTCCAGCGTCACCCGCTCCGGCAGCGGCGGCAGCCAGATATCGGCGACCGGGGCGATCTGTTTTTCCCGGGCCACCTCCGCTATATATTGAACCACCGCGCTCAGCTGGGTGACTTTTTCCCCGTCGGATTTCGCTTTCTTTTTCTTTTGTTTGACTGCGGCCTTGCCCCAGAGATTGATCATGCGGATATCACTCTGGGCCCGTTCGTGGTAGGGAATCTCCGGCTCATAAGCCGCGCCGCTCCAGCCGGACTGGAAGAGCTCGAAGATCTCGTCGTTGCCCACCTGAAAATAGCAGCGCCCGGCATTGGTAATATAGGCGGCGTCCGGGCGATGGAGCATGGCCTGGCTGTTTTGTTTGCCGGCGACGCGCAGACAGAGGCGAAATTTCGAGTTGCTCCAGATCTCGTCGTCGACTGAGGCGCTGGGGTCCTGCGTGGCCAGGATCAGGTGTACGCCCAGGCTGCGCCCGACCCGGGCCGCGCTGACCAGCTCCCGGACAAATTCCGGCTGCTCTTTTTTCAGTTCCGCAAACTCATCCGATATAATCAGCAGGTGCGGCATGGGCGCCCCCGCCCGCTCGGCCCGGAAAAGCTCGATATACTCGTCGATATGCTTCACGCTGTACTCGTTAAAGACGGCCTGGCGACGCTTGATCTCGCTGTTGATCGAGGCCAGGGCCCGGTTGGTCTGGTTGCCGCCCAGGTTCGTGATGATGCCGGCCACATGCGGGATGCCGGTAAAACTTATGGCCATGCCCCCGCCCTTGTAGTCGATCAGGATGAAGGAAACCTCCCGCGGATCGAAGCTCACGGCCAGGGAGAGGATGTAGGTCTGCAAGGTCTCGCTCTTGCCGGAACCGGTAGTCCCGGCCACCAGTCCGTGCGGGCCGTGATATTTCTCGTGAATATCAAGGTAGAGCGGGGTGTCGGCGTTTTTATAACCGATCATGGCCTTCATGCTCTCGAAACTGCGATTGTTGAGCCAGTTGCGGTAAATATCCAGGTCCTCCACGCGGGAAATCCTGTACATATCCAGGAAACTCAGCATCGATGGCGCCGCGCCCGCCGACTGTTCCTCCCGGATGCGGAATCCGGAGAGCGAGCGGGCGAAGTAATCGGCATCAAGCGGAGAAATCCGGTCGAAAGTGACAAAGTCGCAATCGGCAAAGGCGCTGTCCAGACTGCAATAGCCGCTGAAGTTCCTGTCCTGCCGCAGCAGGGCCGAACAGGAATTCGGCAGCAGCCCGATCGAGCCGTAGAGCAGGACGACGCTCATCCCCATTTCTGCGGCCGGGGCATAAAGATACTTGGTCATGGCCTCGCCCTCGATCAGGGTCGGATCGGCCACAAAGATCACATAATGAGGCAGGGCGCGCTGCTTTTTTTTGCTTTCCTCGTTATCCTGCAGCCGCGTGCGCAGGACGGTCGACAGGCAATAGAGCACTTCCCCGGCCCCATTGGCGTCCTCGGCCAAAAGGCGCGTTTCCCCGTCCTCGCTCCAGACATGCGGCAGCCAGCGGGCAAAGCCGTACTTCTCCGCGTCCGCCCGGGGGTAGAAAAACGCCAGGCGCAGATCCGTATAGGGATGGTAGGCCGCCAGCTGGATCGCCAGGGAGCGCGCCATCTCCGCCGTTTTGTCAGCGCTATCGGCGATAACGCCCAGGAGGCGGCGCTCCGCCAGGGGGAAGGTAATCGGCACGTTCCGCAGCAGCTTGAATTCTTCCCGCAATAGCTGCGGTTCCTCGACCAGGGCGTCGTCAATCAGGACAAATTTCTCTTTCGGCGTTTTCACCGGGTTCGGCGACGGGATATTGCCCATGCCCAGGCGGACGGAGAGAAAATCCGTATGATTGACATTGCGCTCCCACAGGCGCAGATTGCCGGGCTGAGTGAATCTCAGGCAATCCAGCACCGGGGGATACAACCGTTCCAAAACGCTCTTGTTGGTAATATGTTTTTCTTCCAGGATGCGGCGCATCCGCTCCAAATACTGCCGGTACTGAGTATCGCGCCTTTCGGCTTCCTCCGCTTCGACCCTCTTTTGGTAGCGCGTGTTCATCAAGGCCCAGAAAACGCCGATTATAGCCGCCGTGGCCGAGGTGACGATGCCGATATAGATAAAAGCCCCCATCGTCTGGCCGCTCTGGCGGGCGACCAGCATCATAAATAGCGCCGCCGTCGCCATCGGAATCACCATCGTGATCGCCGGCCCGATGAGGTAAAAAAGCGGTGGGCGCGGGCTCCGGTTCAGGCCGGGCGGCGCCTCGATCTCAATCTCCTCGTCGTCCGTTTTGTCCACCAGCCGGGGGGCGCGCTGATAAAACCCGTCCGCCGCCTCATCCGCTCCGGCGGCGGGCGGGGCGGGCGGCGGCGCCGGCGCGTGCGGCGCCAGACCCTTGATCACGCATTCCGGCGTCGGTTTGTTCACGGCGATAATATCGCCCAGGTAAACTATTTTTAGGCCGAAAATGCCGACGATATCGCCGAAATTCAATATTTGCCGGCCGCTGATGCGGCGGCCGTTGACAAAAGTGCCGTTGCGGCTTTTGTCCACCACCGTATAGCGGCCGTCCGACCCGACTTCCAGGGCGGCGTGCCGCCGGCCCACCAGTTGCTGGGTGTCGAAGCAAATATGGTTGTCGCCTTCCCGGCCGACGGTGACGGCCGGAGTCCGGCGCAGATCGTATTTGGCGAAGGCCGTGTATTCGGCCGAGACTTCCTCCACGATCAGGACAAAATATTCCCCCCGCCGGCGGGTCAGGCAATTGAGCCGCAGCCCCCCGCAGAGCGGGATGCGCTCGCTCAGGCCGATCTCCGGATCCGCGCCCAGAAACCATTGTCCCTCCCAGACTTCCAGCGGCAAGAGGATATCCGCCACGAATCCGCTTACTGCGGACGGGATTTCCACCTTGAGCGTCCGGTTGTTCTCGCTGGGCAGGAAATACTCAAAATAATTCTGCAAAAAATGGATACTGAGGGCCAGGTTCATTTCCGCCTACGCCTTTCCGCGCCCGCCTCCGCTTTCAGATGAATTCAATCTTGAGCTGAACCCCACCGAGTTCCACCCGGCAGCCGGGGGCCAGGCGCGCACCCCCGCTCGTGCGCTCGCCGTTCACGATGCTGCCGTTGCTTGAGCCCAGGTCGGTCAGAATATACTCATAGTTTTCCCGGGCGATCCGGGCGTGCCGGCGGCTGATACTCGGGAGACTGATAACGATCTGGCAGTTTTCGTCGCGCCCGATCACGATGGGAAAATCAAAGATTACCGCATTCTGGGCCACGCCGTCGATCTCCCAGGACAGGCGCAGACCCCGCCGCCCGCCGGCGAAGGCGTGGTCGCCGCCGAATTCGCCGCCCGGCCGGTCGTTATTGAAGAGCAATATCGTGCCATCGGGAGTGGGGCCGGCCGGCGGGCGCGGCGTCCGCGGGGCAGCTGGCGGGGCGGCCCGCCGGCTGCCCGCCGCCGGCGGCCGGGGCGGTGCGGGCGAGGCGGAGGCGGCGCGCGTTTCCGTTCCGGCGGCCCGCTTATACCCCAGGAGCAGCACGGCGGCAAAACAGGCCGCGCCCACGGCGGTCAGCAATATAGCCATGGGCGCCGGCCAGGCCAGCGCGGCCCGCCAAACCAGGGCGGCCAGAAAGAGGACGACGGCGAAGAGAGTCGCCAGGAGTAAAAGAATAAGCTTGCGGGAGGTCTGCATGTAAGATTCTCCTTGTTTTACCATATCACGGAAAACAGGCGGTAGAGCATGATCGCCGCCTCGCCGCGCGTCATAACACTCTCGCCGGCAAAAGCCCCGTCGGCCCGCTGCGGCACTATCCCCGCCCGCGCCGCCAGGGCGACCCCGGCCCGCCCCCAGTCCTCAATGCTGTCCGGGTCGGTGTACGTCGTCTGCAAAAGACTGTCAGCATCCTCGACCTCGCTATACTTCATCACCCGCGCCAGCAAATTGGCCGCGATCGTCGCCATCTGGATTTTGGGAATAGGGGCGTTGCCCTGGAATGTTTTGTCATTGCCGCTGATCAGCCCTTCTTTTTGAGCGGAGGCCGCGACGCTGTAAAACCAGTCGCTGCGCAGCACGTCCGTGAACTTGCTTTCCGCGCTTTCATCCAGCAAATCCGTCACGCGCAGCACAATGGAGAGGAACTCCGCTCGCGTCATTTCCCGGTCGGGCAAAAAATTGCGGTCGCTCGCCCCATCCATCAGCCCGCGCGAAGTCAGCACCCGGATCGCATACTGCGTTTCCGCGCTTTTATCCATGATATCGGTGAAATAGACGGCGTTTATTTTCATATAATACTTGCCGCTGGACTTGATCCGGGCCTCGATCATGCGCGTGACCGGGTTGTACTTGCATGGGACGGGCGCCCCCGCGTCGTCGACGATGGTCAGATCCTCATAACCGGCGTCCTGGAGGGGGAAAGAGAGGACGGCGGTCGTCCCCGCCCCCATCGCCACCTCCACCCCCTCCGCATCGCCGCCCGCGCTCGGCGGGGCGGTCAACAGGTTGACGGTAAAAAGCGCCGCGCTGAGGGCGAGTATGATCCAGCGCGCGCCCTTGTACTTGCGCAGCTCTTCGATCAACAAACTCAGGCAGAGGATCGCCCAGACGACCCAAATACTCCAGAAGCGCAAGGCGAGGGCCGGGATCGTCCCGCCCCGACCCCCGAGCCGCCGCAGTTCCAGATCTCGCAACTCGCTGGCGGCCTTGGCCTCGAGGCGGAGGACGGCAAAAGGCGTGTCGATAAAGACCAGCTCAACTTGCTCGGCGACCGGCTCGATCCGGTTCAGGCTTAAATCGGATTGACTGTTTGAGCGGATGGTCGTCCCCAGCCGGAGCTCGCGCGGAAATTCCACGCTGTAGCGGGCGGCAAAATCCAGCATATCAAGCTTGACCACGCCCGGCTCGTTCGCTCCGCCATAGCGGATGCACTCTTCCGCCAGCACGGCCAGAGCGTCGACAATGTAGGGATCGCGTTTTTCCGCTTCCGACAGTTTCTCCAGGGCGCTGCGAAAAACGCGGCGCGCCTCCAGCGGATCCGCAATAGCCCGCAATTCGCCGGCGCGGATATTGAAGGGCAATGTTTGCTCCGCCGCGTATAGCGGCGCCGGCGGAGCTAACGCCTCCAAGGCGGCTTGCCCGAATAAAACGCCGCAAACAAGGATAACGAGCAGTGTAACAGCTTTCCGTTTCATTAAAGTCAACGACCGCCTTTTCCAGTATTCGGGCTCAAAATCACTTCGCCCCGCCGAAGGCGTACACCTTGGTCTCCGTCGTAATCGAGCCGAAGTCCACTCCCGTGGGATCATTACCCGGGGTGAGAACGATGGCGGCCTTCGTCCTGGCTGCCAGAACCGAGCCGGTCAAGGCGTCGACCAGCGAGGCCCCGTCCGCTGTGTAGATATTCGTATACTCAAAACTCAGGCCGGCGCGAATCGCCCGGTTCGTGGCGTAACGGTCAGCCCCGTACAGCCGCGTCACCCCGGCCACGTCGCGGACGAGGGCCGGCCCGCCCAGGATATAGTGGTCAGTGGGCAGTGGGTAGTGATCAGTCGCCAGAGTACCGTCCGGTTGAGCTATCTGGATCAAGTAGCCGTGGGCCGCGGCGTAGGAGGCGGCGCTGACTGCGTCGGCGATGGCGTTATAACCGACGATGAATGTTCCCTTCGGGTTTTGCACTTTGGCGTTAACCAGGGCCGCCGTCTCAAAGCGGTTGGCGCCGCGTAAAGTCTCAATCGTGAGACCGGGCAGCGCAGCCTTGAGCCCGCTGACTACGCTCTCGCTCAAGGCGCCGACGGCGTAGACTTTTTTCGCGCCCAGGCGCTGGATCTCCGCCACCACGGCCGGGTCAAGCCCACCCGTGCTGAGCAGGATCGGGGCGTCCTCCTGTCCGGCCAGCGGGGCCACGGCCAGGGCGTCGATCAAATTGTTCGCCCCGCCCGGGGCGAGAAACACAGTATTCGCGCTGGTCCAGCCCTGGCGGGAGATGGCCACGGCGGTCTCCACCCGGTTCTGGCCGCTGATATAGCTGAGGCGCCCCTTGCTCACCACCCCGGGCGCGTCCGGCGTCGGGGTGACGACGGACTGCTGGGCGGAACCGCCGCCGCCGCCACCGCCTCCACCACCGCCACCGCCGGTGCTGGTTTTCACCGCCGTCCAGGCCAGGGCGAAGTGGCCGAATTCAGCCAGACTCACTGCGATCCCCTCCGCCTTGGCCGTAAAAGCGACCGGCGTCAGCTGACCGGAAACTTCGTCATAGCGCAGCAGGTTGAAGGTATACTTTGTATAGGCCCCGGCTATCGCAGTGTCCGGGTAGGGCAGCGTCGCCGTGACGCTCTCCTCCGCCGGCACGGGCAGGGCAAGGCCGTTCTCCGTCAGGGTCAGGTCGAAGTAACTGATATTATTCTGGTTCAGTTTGGCATAATCGGTGTCATGCGTAATAGCGTAGACAAACCAGTCTTTGACCGTAGGGGCCGTCGGCGTTTTTTCCAGCTCCGCGCCCGGTACGGAGGGCGGCGGGTTATTGAGGACGGGCGGCACCTCGCCGCTCAGGGCCGTGATCTCGCCTTTCAGCGTCAACGCGGCCGGCGGCAGGTAATTGTAATTTTTGGCCCCGTCGAGGACAAAGCCCGTCACCGTCACATTCTTGTTCTTGCCGACGGCGGCCGTGTCAAATGTGGCGCTGGCCGCGCTGAAATCCACCCACACCTCGTCGCCCCCGACAATACCCGCCGGAACGGGCAGGTTATCGCCCAGGGCGACCTCCGTCGTCCCATCATAAATTTTCCCAATATTTACCGCGCCGGGATTCCAAGTCAGGGGTTTGGGATTAATGGCAAAGTCAGCCTCAGCGGAAAAACCGGTGGCGTGAGTGGCCGTAACGGTATAGTTTCCGGCCTCAGCGGGCTTGCTGTTTGTCGGGCCGTAAGAGTCGCCGTTCAGCAAGGCGCCCTCGTAGAAGAAACTGAGCTGGGCGGAACTCAGGCCGCGGACATCCGGCTCGCCCAGGGCCTGCCCGTAAGTCGTCCCGGCCTGGGTCAGGGTGAAAGCGACGGAAGCGCCGCCGCCCCCCGTGTTTTGGGGCGTATAAAGGAAAAATTCCTTCTTGCTCGTGTCCACCTGGGTCGAGGACAGCCCGGCGATTGCGTCCTGGGAGGGTAGATTGTTATCCGAGCAGTACAACCGCAGCAGCGCGGTGTTCCCACTCAGGTCTAATTGCGACAGTTGATTGTAGGAGCATTCCAGCGTCTCCAGAGCGGTATTCCGGCTCACATCCAGTTCCGTCAGCTTGTTGGCCGAGCAGTACAACTGCAGCAGCGCGGTATTCCCGCTCAGGTCTAATTGCGACAGTTGATTGAGGTAGCAGTCCAGAGTCTCCAGCGCGGCGCCGCCTCCCAGGTCAAGTTCCGTCAGCAGGTTAGACGAGCAGACCAGCGTCTTCAGGGCGTTGGCGCTCAAATCGAGAGACGTCAGCCGGTTGCCATTGCAGTACAGGGTCTCCAGGGCGGCGTTCTGACTCAGATCCAGGGCCGCCAGTTTGTTGTTGAAGCAATAAAGCGCCCGCAGGGCGGCGTTCAGGTTCAGCCCGGTCAGCTGGTTGTCGTTGCAGTACAGGGTCTCCAGGGCGGCGTTCTGACTCAGATCCAGCGCCGTCAGTTGATTCTTCGCGCAGTTGAGTTCCGCCAGGGCGGTGTTCTGACGCAGATCCAGCGCCGCCAGCCGGTTGCCGTTGCAGTACAGGGTCTCCAGGGCGGTGTTCTGACTCAACTCCAGCGCCGTCAATTGATTGTTCGCGCAGTTGAGTTCCGTCAGGGCGACAAAATGCTCAATCCCGGCCAGGCTGGCTATATTGAGACTGTTGAGGTTCAGAGTTTCTATCTTCGCGACGGCGATGTCATAGATCGGGCCGCTGGTTGTGCCGATCGCCGCCAGCACAGCCGCGCGAAAATTCTTGTCGGTAAAACTGTCCGTGATATTGACCCGGTTCAGCTGAATCTGGAGGATCGGGTAAGCGGATTCCGGCGCCATTGTCCACACTGTCGCGAAATCCCAGCCGAGGGCGGTATAGGTGTTCTCTGTTTTCGCCTCCTCCGCCGTGATCCGCCCGTTCGCGTCCTCCTCCGCGTTGCCGGCTATCCCCTCCAGGGCGAGGTTGTTCGTCTTCGTGCCGCCGCTGCCGATTAGGTTGCTCTCAATATCGGCGGAATTGACCGTGTTCGTCGCCTCGATGGCGCCGGCCAGGACGACGCAATCTTTGAGGGGATAAAGACTGCTGAAATAGCCGCAGATACCGCCGGCATAGGGGAAATAAGTGGCGGAAGCGGAGGCAGCGGCGACGTCGCCGGCGCTGTAGCAACTACCGACAGAGCGGCTGCCGGCGCCGCAGATCCCGCCGGCGTAAGCTGAACGGCTACCGGAGGCGGCGGAGACATTCCCCATATTATAACAATTCTTGACGGGACGGCCGTTATTGCCGCCGATCCCGCCGGCGTAAGCGCTGGGCGAAGGGGAAGCCGCAGCGATAGCGCTGACGGCGCCGGTATTGTAGCAATTGCTGAGAACGGCGGCGTTGTCGTTGCTGTCGTTGCTGTAAGCGCAGATCCCGCCGGCGGATACAGTGGCGGAAGTGGATGTGGAAGCAGATGAAGCGGAAACAGGGCCGGTGTTATAAGAATTGCTGACGGCGGCAGAGTAACTCTCGCCACAGATCCCGCCGGCATAGGCGGAAGCGGAAATGCTCCCGCTGTTATAACAATCGCCGATAGGGCGGCCGCTGTAGCCGGCTATTCCTCCGGCCCAGGCGGAGCGGGCCGTCGTGAAGGAGGCGAAGACGTCGCCCGTGTTATAGCAGCGGCTGACAGAACCGCTACTGGTTTCGTGGCCGCAGATCCCGCCGGCAAAGTCGGAAGCGGAGATCTCCCCCTCGTTATAGCAATTGCTGACGGATGTGACGCTTCGGCCGCAGATGCCGCCGGCATAGCCGCCATAGGATGAGGACGAGGAGGCGGCGGAGACGGCGGAGACGGCGGAGACGGCGCCCGTATTGGCGCAGCCGCTGAGGGGGCGCGCGTTGTAGCCGCAGATGCCGCCGGCTAAGGCGTGGGTTTGATCGGAAGCGGCGTTAACGGCGCCCGTGTTGGCGCAGTCGCGGATGGTGCCGGAACCGGGGCTGTAGCCGAGGACACCGCCGGCATAAGCACTAGTCTTAGAAGAAACAGAGATAGTACCCGTATTGGTGCAGTCGCCGATACTGGCACCGGTATCGGAGCCGCCGATGCCGCCGGCGTAGAGATAAGTATAGGTAGAATCAACCTCGGAGGAAGCGGCGACGTCGCCCGCGTTAGAGCAGCGACTGACGGAGCCGGAATTGGAATTGGAACTCTCGCCATACAACCCGCCGGCGCAAACCCTCAAAGATGAGGTGCCGGAAGAAGCGGAAACGGCGGCGGAAATGGCGCTTTCATTATAGCTGTCGCTGAGCGTCAGGGCGCCGGAGTTATAACCGGCCAGCCCACCGGCCCGGACGCTGTACCCTGCGGAAGGAGCGGCGGCGACCGCGCCGGTTCCGTAGCAATTACTGAGGGAGACTGTACCCTCGCCGTAAGCATATATACCGCCGGCGTACAGCTCAAAGGCGCCGGAAACATTGATGTCAATATTTTCCAAGCCAAGGTTCTTGATCGTCGCTCCGTTGACATAGCCGAACAAACCGTTGTACTGATATGCGGCGCCGGTGATGGCCAGGTTGCTGATCACAAAACCCTGCCCGTCGAACGTGCCGCTGAAGCACCTGTTGTATCTATCGCCGAGGGGCGTCCAGTCCGCCTCGCGCAAGTCTATATTGTTCGTCAACCTGTACTTGCCGTCGAGGGGATAGTTGGCGTCGACGCCGATTTTGGCCAGGTCCGCCCGGCTGCCGATCTTAATGGCCGCCGGATCCGCCGCCTCAATCGGGGCCAGGAACTTACGGTTCGGGCCGTACTGCGGCTGCAGCTCAAGTGCGTCCATGGCCTGCAAATCCACCGCCATCGCCTGCAAGTCCGCGGCCATCGCTTCCAGCTCGCCGGCGATTTCCGCCGCGCCCTCCGGCGGGGTCGCCAGGCTGTTCTCCGGGGTCAGAGCCAGGCTGCTCACCGGCGCCAGGGTCAGGAGCAGCAGTAGCAGCAGGATGAGGGACATAGTTTTGGGGGTAGTTCTTTTCATTGAGTGGCCTCCTTATTGGATCAGTTCACAGCGCACAGTTCACAGTGCACAGTTGGGGAGGGAGAGGGGAAAGCGGAGGAAGCGAGTGTGCATCGCCGGCGTCCCGCAAACCGTAGGGGCGCGCATTGCGCGCCCGCAGAACAAAATGAGGAACACGGGCGCGCAATGCGCGCCCCTACAGGGTATCATTTCCCTCCACCAAAGGCGTACACCTTGGTCTCCGTCGTGATCGAGCCGAAGTCCACTCCCGTGGGGTCATTACCCGGGGTGAGGACGATGGCGGCCTTCGTCCTGGCCGCCAAAACCGAGCCGGTCAAGGCGTCGACCAGCGTGGCGCCGTCCGCTGTGTAGATATTCGTATACTCGAAACTCAGGGCGGCCCGAATCGCCTGGTTCGTGGCGTAACGGTCGGCCCCGTACAACCGGGTCGCCCCGGTCACGTCGCGGACGAGGGCCGGCCCGCCTAGGATATAGTGGTCAGTGGGCAGTGGGTAGTGATCAGTCGCCAGAGTACCGTCCGGTTGAGCTATCTGGATCAGGTAGCCGTTAGCCGCGGCGTAGGAGGCGGCGCTGACGGCGTCGGCGATGGCGTTATAACCGACGATGAATGTTCCCTTCGGGTTTTGCACTTTGGCGTTAACCAGGGCCGCCGTCTCAAAGCGATTCGCGCCGCGCAAAGTCTCAACCGTGATGCCGGACAGCGCGGCCTTCAGCTCGTTGATCACAGTCTCGCTCAGGGCGCCGACGGCGTAGACTTTTTTCGCCCCCAGGCGCTGGATCTCCGCCACAATGGCCGGGTCAAGCCCACCGACGCTGAGCAGGATCGGGGCGTTCTCCTGCCCGGCCAGCGGGGCCACGGCCAGGGCGTCAATCAAGTTGTTCTGCCCGCCCGGGGCGAGAACCACGGTATCGGCGCTCGTCCAACCCTGGCTGGAGATGGCCACGGAGGTGAGAACCCGGTTCGGGCCGGAGATATAGCGGAGGCTGGCCTTGCTGACAGTGACGGACGCGCCGGGCGCGGTCGGCGTCGGGGTGACGACGGACTGCTGGGCGGAACCACCGCCTCCGCCTCCACCACCACCGCCGCCTCCGCCGCTGCTGGTTTTAATCGCCGTCCAGGCCAGGGCGAAGTGGCCGAATTCAGCCAGACTCACTTCGATCCCCTCCGCTTTGGCCGTAAAAGCGACCGGCGTCAGCTGACCGGAAACTTCGTCATAGCGCAGCAGGTTGAAGGTATACTTGGTATGAGCGCCGGCTATCGTAGGATCCGGGTAGGGCAGCGTCGCCGTGACGGTCTCCCCCGCAGGCGCGGACACAGCAAGGCCGCTCTCCATCAGCGTCAGGTCGAAGTAAGTGATATTATTCTGGTTCAGTTTGGCGTAAACGGTGTCATGCGTAACAGCGTAGACAAACCCCTCTTTGACCGTAGCGGCCGGCGGCGTTTTTTCCAGTTCCGCGCCCGAAACGGAGGGCGATGGGTTATTGACAATGGGCGGCGCCTCGCCGCTCAGGGCCGTGATCTCGCCTTTCAGGGTCAAGGCGGCCGGCGGCAGGTAATTGTAATTTTTGGCCCCGCCGAGGACAAAGCCCGTCACCGTCACATTCTTGTTCTTGCCGACGTCGGCCGTGTCAAATGTGGCGACGGCCGCGCTGAAATCCACCCACACCTCGTCGCCCCCGACAATACCCGCCGGAACAGGCAGCTTATCGCCCAGGGCCGCTTCTGTAGCGCCGTCATAGATTTTCACAATACTCACCGCGCCGGAATTCCAAGTCAGGGGTTTGGGATTGATGGCGAAGTTGGCCCAAGCGGAAAAACCGGAGGAGGCGTGGGTGGCCGTGACGGTATAGTTCCCGGCCGCACTGGGTTTGCGGTCTGTCGGGGCGTAGGAGTCGCCGTTCAGCAAGGCGCCCTCGTAGGAGAAACTGAGCTGGGCGGAACTCACACCGCGGACATCTGGAGCGCCCAGCGTCTGCCCGTAAGTCGTCCCGGTCTGGGTCAGGGTGAAGGCGACGGAAGCGCCGCCGCCCTCCGTGTTTTGGCGCGTATAACGGAAATAGGGATTGTTGACCGTGTCCAGCGCGTTTTCGTCCGGATTCACCCGGGTCGAGGAGAGCCCGGCGATTGCGTCTTGGGAGGGCAGACTGTTATAGTGCAGCCACAGATAAGTCAGAACGGTATTCCGGCTTACATCCAGTTCCGTCAGCTTGTTGGCCGAGCAGTCCAGCATCTTCAGCGCGGCGTTCCCGCTCAGATTGAGAGCCGTCAGCTGGTTGTAGGAGCAGTACAGGGTCTCCAGGGCGGCGTTCTGACTCAGATCCAGGGCCGCCAGTTGGTTGTAAGAGCATCTGAGTTCCTTCAGAGCGGCGTTCCCGCTCACGTTCAGCGTGGTCAGCTCGTTGCGGTTGCAGTACAGGGTCTCCAAGGCGGCGTTCTGACTCAGATCCAGCGCCGCCAGTTTGTTGCCGTAGCAGTAAAGCCCCCGCAGGGCGGTAAAATGCTCAATCCCGGCCAGGCTGGCTATATTGAGACTGTTGAGGTTCAGCACTGTTATATTCGCGACATCAGTCTCATAGATCGGGCCGCTGCTTTTGCCGATCGCCTTCAGCACGGCCGCGCGAAAATTCAGGTCGGTAAAACTGTCCGTGATATCGACCGGGTTATTGACGACGGGCGGAGCCGTGATCTCGCCTGTCAGCGTCAACGCGGCCGGCGGCAGGTAATTGTAATTTTTGGCCCCGCCGAGGATAAAGCCCGTCACCGTCACATTCTTGTTCTTGCCGACGGCGGCCGTGTCAAATGTGGCGCTGGCCGCGCTGAAATCCACCCGCACGTCGTCGTCCCCGACAATACCCGCCGGAACGGGCAGGTTATCGCCCAGAGCGGCCGCCGTTGTGCCGTCATATATTTTCACAATATTCACACTATATGGATTCCAAGTCAGGGGTTTGGGATTAATGGTAAAGTCAGCCTCAGCGGAAAATCCGGAGGCGTGAGTGGCCGTAACGGTATAGTTCCCGGCCGCACTCGGTTTGCGATCTGTCGGGCCGTAGGCCTCGCCGTTCAGCAAGGCGCCCTCGTAGGAGAAACTGAGCTGGGCAGAGCTCAGGCCACTGACATCCGGGTCGCCCAGGGCCTGCCCGTAAGTCGTCCCGGCCTGGGTCAGCGTGAATTGGGGCGTATAAAGGAAATAGGGATCGTCTTTCGTGTCCAGCGCGTTTTCGTCCGGATTCACCTGGGTCGAGGACAGCCCGGCGATCGCGTTCCGGGAGGGCAGAGCGTTAAAGTGCAGCCACAGATAAGTCAGAACGGTATTCCGGCTTACATCCAATTCCGTCAGCAGGTTGGCGGAGCAGTACAAGCGCCGCAGCGCGGTGTTCCCGCTCAGGTCTAATTGCGACAGTTGGTTGAAGGAGCAGTCCAGCGTCTCCAGCGCGGCGCCGCTTCCCAGATTGAGAGCCGTCAGCTGGTTAAGCGAGCAGTCCAGCGTCTTCAGGGCGGCGTTGGCGCTCAGATTGAGAGTCGTCATCTGGTTGGCCGGGCAGTACAGGGTCTCCAAGGCGATGTTCCGGCTCAGATCCAGCGCCGTCAATTGATTGTCAGTGCAGCTGAGTTCCGTCAGGGCGGTAAAATGCTCAATCCCGGCCAAGCTGGCTATATTGCGGCTATTGAGGTTCAGCGTTGTTATATCCGCGACGTCGGTGTCATAGATCGGGCCGCTGCTTTTGCCGACCGCCGCCAGCACGGCCGCGCGAAAATTCGAGTCGGTAAAACTGTCCGTGATATCGACCGGGTTCAGCTGAAACTGGAGGATCGGGTAATCAGATTCCGGCGTCATTATCCACACGGCCGCGAAATCCCAGCCGAGGGCGGTATAGGTACCCGCTCTTTTCGCCGCCGCCGCCGTGATCCGCCCATTCGCGTCGTTCGCCGCGTTGCCGGCTATCCCCGCCAGGGCGAGGTTGTTCGTCTTTCTGCCGCCGCTTTCGATTTCGCCGACTAGGTTGCTCCGAATTTGGGCGGGATTGGCCGAGTTCGTCGCCTTGATGGCGCCGGCCAGGACGACGCAAGCGGTGAGGGAACCGGAAGAACTGCTGAGATAGCCGCAGATACCGCCGGCATAGGGGTAATAAGTGGAGGAAGCGGCGACGTCGCCGGTATTGTAGCAGTTGCTGACGGAGCGACTGTAACCGCAGATCCCGCCGGCATAGCTGGAAGCGGAGATCGCCCCCTCGTTATAGCAATCGCTGACGGATGCACTGCTGTAGCCGCAGATGCCGCCAGCATAGCCGGAATAGAATGAGGAGGCGGCGGAGACGGCGCCCGTATTGGCGCAGCCGCTGAGGGAGCGGCCGTTGTAGCCACAGATGCCGCCGGCATAGGCGTAGGTTTGATCGGAATCGGCGTTAACGGCGCCCGTATTGGTGCAGTCGCGGATGATTCCGGAACCAGTGCTGTAGCCAAGGACACCGCCGGCATAGGCGCCTTGATCGGAAGCGGCGTTAACGGCGCCCGTATTGGCGCAGTCGCCGATAGGGGAGCTGTCGTTGGAGCCGCAGACGCCGCCGGCATAGGCGGATTGATCGGCAGCGGCGTTAACAGTGCCCGTGTTGGCGCAGTCGCGGATGGTTCCTTCGCTGGTGCGACCGAAGATGCCGCCGGCACAAGCATAGTACTGAGAAGAAGCAGAGATATTACCCGTATTGCTGCAGTCGCCGATAGTGGCGCTGTAATCGTAGCCGCCGATGCCGCCGGCATAAGTACTAGAAGAATCAGCGCCGGAAGCGTTGATGTCGCCCGCGTTATAGCAGCGGCTGACGGTGGGATTATGACTCCTGCCATACAGCCCGCCGGCGCAAACATTCGAAAGTGAAGGTGAGGTGGTGGAAGAAGCGGAAACGTCGCTTTCATTATAGCTATCGCTGAGGGTAAGGGTGCCGGAGTTACTACCGGCCAGCCCGCCGGCATCGACGCCCCCTGAAGCAGCGGCGACCGCGCCGGTTCCGTAGCAATTACTGACGGAGACTGTACCTCTGCCCTCCGCATATATACCGCCGGCGTACAGAACAAAGGCGCCGTAAACGTCGATATCAATATTTTCCAAGCCAAGATTCTTGATCGTCGCTCCGTTGACATAGCCGAACAAACCGTTGCACTGATAGTAGGAACCGGTGATGCTCAGGTTGCTGATCACAAAACCCTGCCCGTCAAACGTGCCACTGAAGTACTTGGTTGCCGTGCTTCCGCCGCCGATGGGCGTCCAGTCCGCCCCGCTCAGGTCGATATCATTTGTCAACACGTAGGCGCCGTCGAGGGGATAGCCGGCGTCGACGCCGATTTTAGCCAAGTCCGCCCGGCTGCTTATCGAAATGGCCGTCGGATCCGCCGCCTCGATCGGGGCCAGGAACTTACCTTTCCGGCCGTACTGCGGCTGCAGCTCAATTGCGGCCATGGCCTGCAAATCCGCAGCCATCGCTTCCAGCTCGCCGGCGATCTCCGCCGCGCCCTCCGGCAGGGTCGCCAGGCTGCTCTCCGGGGTCAGGGCCAGACTACTCGCCGGCGCCAGGCTCAGGAGCAGCACCAGCAGCAGGATGAGGGACGTGGCTTTAGTTCTTTTCATGAGGATGGCCTCCTTATTGGATCAGTTCACAGTACACAGTTCACAGTACACAGTTGGGGAGGGAGTGAAGCGCCGCTATCACAACAAGCACGAGCGCCGCGAAGCGGAGAAAGTAATAATCAAAAAAACACGCTGATCACGTCGCCCGTCGTGTAAAGGCCGGCCCCCGCCGAGTTTATGATGTTTTCCAGCTTGACAAAGAGCCGCCCGCCGATATTGTAGAGGGAGAGGGTTTGGGCCGTTCCGTCCAGAGTCGCCGGCCGGGAAACCGGTTTTGCCGCCGTGCCCGCATCCTGCACCAGTTGATTGGATTTATATGGATAATTTTCAATTTTCAGGCGGGCAGCCCTAATGTCCGCCGCCGGCACGGACTTGGTGAACAGAGCCGGGTCATACTCCCCTTCATATCCCCCCCAGAGACCGCGGTAGATATAATAGGCGGCCTGCAGATCGGCGTCGCTTTTCAGGGCGTAGCGGTAAGTGTTCGCGCCCGGGGCCGGGTCGCCGTAATCGTCCATGCGCGAATCGAGATGATACCAGTCGCCGCTGTAGCGCACCGTGTTCCAGCCATGCGAGACTTCATGGGTGTTGCGAACCCAGCCGGTTTCCAGCCCCAGAATGTCGGCCAGATTGGAAAAATCAGCCACATGGCCGCCGCAGCTCTCAAAATTGCGGGCGTTGCCGTTGGCGATAGTGTCGCTGTAGATAAATTTCGCCGCGTCGATCTTGGGGTTGTTATAGTCCCATTGCAAATGCTGGCCCATAAAGTCGTGCAGCATGATGATTTTTTGCAGTTCCGCTTTTTTCGCGTTGCTGCGGTCGATGAAACTGTCGTAATACAGCAGTTGATTGACGGTGTCAATGTAGGCGGCGCTGTCCTGGGCAGCCGTGGGCCGGTTGGCTTCCGGGATCCCGCCCAGGGGGTTGTGGTGGAAATATATGGGGGAAACAGTCCAGCCCTCTGCGGCCGCAACCGGCGGGTAATTCCAGTATAAGGAATAAGTGCCGTAGAGCCGCCAGGCGCTGCAAGCCTTATTCAAGGCGCTCTTTATGTCCAGAGCCGCGTATTCCGGTATAGCGCATTGAAAAGCAGCGGCGTCCGCTTCGCCCGGGATCGCCGATTCCGGCGTTTGCCGCTCACTTGTCAGATACCGCCCCAAAAAAACATTGCAGGCGGCCGCCGGCGTCAGGAGCGCCGGCAGCAGGACGGCCAGGACTAACAATACGGGATTGCTGGATTTGCTGAATTTTTTCATGGAACCCTCCTTAAGTTATTTTTTTCATGGGGATTGCCTCCCAATTCCCCTCCTTTGGAGGGGTGCCCCGAAGGGGCGGGGTGGTCTCCCAATTGTGCATTGTGCATTGTGCATTGTGCATTGTGCATTGTATCACTTTGCTCCGCCAAAAGCATAAACCCGCGTACTCGCCGTGATATCGCCAAAATCCGCCCGTGCGGTCTGGTTGAACGGGGCAAGCACGATAGCCGCTCTGTTCTTGGCCGCCAGAACCGAGCCGGTCAGGGCGTCCACGAGCGCCTCGCCGTCCGCCATGTATACGTGCGTATTGGCGAACTCGAGCGTTTCCCGCAGAGCCTTGTTCGTGGCGTAACGGTTCGCGCCGTAAATGCGCGGAACGCCGGGAACGTCATGCACCAGGCCCGGGCCGCCGAGAACATAGCTTACCCCGCCCCCCTCCGCGGCCGTACTGCGGAGAAAATCGGCCTGATAGCTGTGGTACTCGCCGGTGGGGCGCGCCAGCATGATGATATAAGCGTTGGCGGCGGCGTAGGGAGCGGCGGAGACGGCGTCAGCCAGGGCGTTGGCGCCAATGAGAAAGCCGCCGCGCGGGTTCTTCACCTTGGCGTTGATCAGATCCGCCGTTTCATAGCGATCTTTGCCCCGGAGGACTTCCACCTCCAAGTTAAAGATAGTCGCGTTTAACTGATCCGTAACCCTCTGGTCCAGCGCGCCCACCACATAGACTTTGCGCGCGCCCAGCCGCTTAATCTCCGCGATGACGACGGGGTCCAGCCGGTTGTCCACGCTGAGCAGGATCGGGGCGTCTTCCTGCCCGGCCAGCGGGGCCACGGCCAGGGCGTCGATCAGGTTCCGGTTAGCGCCGGAAGCAAGGATCACCGTACTCGCGCTGATCCAGCCGTAGCGCGAGATAGCGACGGAAGTCTCCACCCGGTTCTTCCCGCTGATATACTCCTCTACGCTGACATCCGCCAGCAGGGGCTGCGCGATCCCGGACAGAAGAATCAGCGCGACCAGAAGAATCGGCCATAGTTTTTTCATGCCATACCTCCACATTTTTCTTTCTCCTCTCTCAATTCTGGCGCCTGAATATTATGTATTCAGACCGCAGAGTCGTTTGCCTTTGCCCCCGGCGCCCGGTTGTGGTAAAATTAGTCCTGCGCCATCTTTTTTTTCGTAAAGTATCATGCTTCACGAAACCACCGCTTGAAACCCTGATTCCGTCCCGCTTTCCCGCCTCCGGCTGACGGCGCTCCTGACGGCGGAAAAATCTCAGTCCGCGCCGGT
>JAISWK010000171.1 GCA_031270805.1 Gracilibacteraceae bacterium | reverse complement strand
GCACTCTGGCTGCGTTGCCAGAACCCGCAAATACAGCCAGTATTAGCGGAACCTGGCGCCTTGCCAGAGCACAAAATTGCTGCGTCAACTGCACAAGTTATTTATCAACAGTCCCTTACTGGTAGCGACCGACGATCTGGCCCAGACCGGGATCGTAATTCGCCTCGCCGATGGCGTTGAATTTCCAGGCGCCGCTGTGCCGGTAAATTTCACCCACCACCATCGCCGTTTTGCCGGAGTAATCCTCGGTCAGATTATAGCTGGCGATATCTTCGTTGGCATTTTTATCCACGATGCGGATGTAGGCGTTTTCTACGAGGCCGAAATGCTGCTTGCGCTTCACGCAGTCGTAAATATTGACCACGAACACCAGCCGGTGGATGGCGGGCGGCACCTTATTCAAGTCAATGAGAATTTGTTCGGAATCCTCCATGCCGCCCATTTTCCCGCCGACCAGGTTGTCGCCGCAATGATGCACGGCGCCGCTGCGATGGTCTTTATTGCCGAAATAGATCAGGTCTTCCTGGGAAGCGATTTTCCCGTTTTCGCCGATCAGCAGGACGGAAGCGTCGATATCCACATCCTCTTTCTGCTTGAACATGCTCAGGAACCCGCCCCCACCTCCGCCCTTGACTTCTTTCCAGCCCAAGCCGACCAGCAGGTTCGTCAATTGGGAACCGTTTTTGCTCAGATCAATTTTCTGTCCCTTTTGCAGTGAAATAGCCATCTGTTTACCGCCTTTCCCGATCTGGATTCGTCGTTTTACACACTCAAGCCGTAATTACCGCACAGCGCCGCCAGTCCGCCCTGGAAGCCGCTGCCGACAGCGGCGAATTTCCACTCGGTTCCGTGCCGGTACAGTTCGCCGACCACGATGGCTGTCTCCACCGAATAATCCTCGCCCAGGTCGTAACGAATCAATTCCTCGCTGTTCACCAGGTTGACAATGCGGATGTAAGCGTTCGCCACCTGCCCGAAATTCTGACTGCGCTGATCCGCCTCGTGGATTGTGACCGTAAAGGCGATCTTCTGCACAGCGGCCGGCACCTTGCTCAAGGTGATCTTGACGCTCTCGTCGTCGCCTTCGCCCTCACCCGTGCGGTTATCGCCGGAATAAACGACGCTGCCGGCGGCGTCTTGCGGATTGTTGTAGTAAATAAAATCCGTGTCGCTGCCCACTTTGCCGTTTTCCCCCGTCAGGAAAACCGATACGTCCAAGTCAAATTCATGCCCGCCGTCGTACTTGTTCGTATCCCAGCCCAGGCCCGCCATGATCTGGTCCAAGCCGGCGTTTCCCTTGGTCAGATCGACCTTTTGCCCCTTGGATAAATTGATCGCCATACCTCGTTTACCTCATTTCAGTTAAATTTTATCAATAACTTACTAACTTACCAAACTATTCGCTGTCGCCAGCGGATTTCCTTCCCTCTGGTGGAGATGTTTTAACCGGCCAGGAGTACGGTGTCGTTGTTCAAGATCTGGGCGCTGTACAGAAAAAGCACGTCCGCTCCCGGCGCAAAATCGACGTACTGAGCCAGTACGCGGCTGTCGATATAGCGCAAATCCACCAGGGTCACGCGGGCGTAGGAGGGGAGCAAGAGCGGCGCCAGACTGGAGCTGAAGGAATCGCGAAAGATGTACAACTCTTTATTGGTACTCGCGGCCGGATTTTCCAGCACGATCAGCGGCTGAGCCCCGCGCAGGAACACGTCGTAGGGATCTCGGCCGGCAAAACCGTCCCGGTCGTAAAGGGGCCCGGGTTGAAAGACCCCGTCCTGGCCCAGGTAGCGCGCTTCACCCCGCTCTAATTCCTCCGCCGTCATAATGGTCATGCTATCGGGCTCGAGCGGCAGAGCCAGCTGTCCGGCGTAGACGCCCTGGAAATCACCCAGGCTCTCGGGGGTGAAACGGGCGGGGGTAAAACCCATGCTTGCGCCCAGCGCGTCCAGCACCCCGCCCAGGCGGGCCTGATCCCAGTGCAGATCCGTGCGGTAAAAGTCTTCGGCCCTCAAAGCGGCGACCAGGTCAATGTAGGTCAGATCCGCCCCCAGGGCCGCCGCCAGAACCCGGTGCGTCTCCGCCGCGTCAAAGCCCGGCAGCGGCCGCTCGGCGTAAATGCTCTTATCGGGCACAAAGGCGTAGTAGAGACGGCAATCCGTCAGACCGGCCGCCAGCCGGTTTATTTTTTCCGCCACCCGGTTGAGCGAAGCCGGATCAACTTTTTCCATCTTGCCCGCCCCCACCGCCCGGTCATAATAGAGACCGGACTTGTCCGTCTGGCGAAAGAGGCCGAAAACAGCCGCCGCTCTCAGGGAGCGCAAGCCGTCGCGCAAGGCGAAACTGTCAGCCGCGTAATCCTCAAAGTCGGACATGAAGGCCCCGGAGATGAGGGTGGCGACGCTTAGTTCCGGCATTGTCTTAAGCGGCCGCCGTTCGCTGGCGGAGATTTCCGGCGCCGGAATCAGGCGGTTCAGGAGAAAGAAACCGCCGATGATCAGGATAAATACTACCGTAAGCCAATTTTCCCGCCGCACGGCCATTCCTCCTCAAAAACGGAAATAAATAAATGGGTTAAATGAACCGTCCACCAGGTAAGCCGTGACTAAAAGCAGGAGGACGGCGACCGCGCAGGCTTCCAGCGCCGCTTTCCGGCGGGTGGCGGCCCAGCCGCCCCACAGACGGGCGGGCAAGGGGGTGCAGCCGAGGCAAGCCAGCAGGAGGGGAACGGCGTAACTGCGCAAGTAATAAAGGGATTCCGGGCCGACCACCATATCCAGGCCCAGGCCGAACATATGCCCGATAACGGCCAGGGCGGCCGCCAGGTTGGGGGCGTCAAAGAAAGCCCAGCTGACCAGGACGCAGAGGGCGACCCAGGCATGGGCGAACGGTCGGGGCAGCCGCGCCAGCAGCGAATGTAAGGCATATTTTTCCAAGAGGAGCAGCAGGGCGAAATAAAGGCCCCAGAGGATAAAATTCCAGCCGGCCCCATGCCAGAATCCGGTCAGAAACCAGACGAAGAGGATATTGAAAATATGGCGGGCCGGCGCGACGCGGTTGCCGCCCAGGGGAATGTAGACATAATCGCGAAACCAGCCGGAAAGGGAGATATGCCAGCGGCGCCAGAATTCGGTGACGCTGCGGGCAATATAGGGGTAGTTAAAGTTTTCCAAAAAATGGAATCCAAACATCCGCCCCAGACCGATGGCCATGTCGCTGTAGCCGGAAAAGTCAAAGTATATGTGGAAAGCGTAAGCGACGATGTAAAGCCAGGCAAAAAGCAGACTGTTTTCCGTGCTATTTTTGCCCAGATCCGCCAACTCGCCCAGCACATTGGCGATGAGGACTTTTTTACTCAGGCCAATGATAAAACGGCGGGCGCCCAGGGCGAAATCCAGCGGCGTGTGCCGGCGGCCGGTCAGTTCTTTTTCCACATCCACGTAGCGAACTATCGGGCCGGCAATCAACTGAGGAAAAAGCATGACATAGGTGCAAAAGGCGGCTAAACTGCGCTGTACCGCTGTGCGGCCGCGGTAGAGGTCGATGGTGTAGCTCATGATCTGGAAAGTATAAAAACTTATGCCTATCGGCAGGGCCAGGCGCAGGAGCGAGAGTCCCGCCCCAAAAAGAGTGTTGACATTGGCGAGGAAAAAATCGGCGTACTTGAAAAACATCAGGCCGCCGATCCCGACCGCCAGGGAACAGACAAGGGCGGCCCGAGCGCCGGGCCGTCCCCGCCAGCGATCAATCAAGAGGCCGCCCAGCCAGCCGCTCACAGCTTCCGCGGCCATGAGCAGGACATAAACCGGCTCGCCCCAAGCGTAAAAAACCAGGCTGGCGATCAGCAGGATCGCGTTGCGCCAGCGCAGGGAGCCGCCCGGCCTGGGCGTGATAAAGTATAGCGCCAGGACAATGGGCAAAAACCAGTATAAAAATGTGACGCTGGAAAAAAGCATAGTTTATCGGTTTAGGGGGCGCCGCTGTAGAAAACGTTCTTTTCTCCGGTATTATCCGCCGCCAGAGCGGTGAAACTGGCCGTCAGGGCATCCGCGTACTGAGCGGCGGTCGAAAGCAAGAGGACATAAGAACCGGAATCAATGACGCTGCTCTCGTCCGGCATGACGCAAACCCATTTGCCAGAATCAAACCCCTGGGCGATCAGGTTTTTGACCTCGGCCGCCGCAGCCTGATCCAGGCATTTGACCAGCGCGATCTCGTGGGCGGAGGTCGTCAGAGCCGAGTTGGAAACATAGGCCTCCGTCACGTATTCGCTGAATTGCTCCGGAGTGAGACCCAACATTCCCTGACAGTTTTCCGCCGTCACCGGATCCTCAAAAGACTGGGGCAGTTTTTCCGTCAGATTTTCGTTCGCCCCCGCGATCAGCGCGGCGATAATCTCCGGCAATTCCCCGGTCAGAGTGTCCGCCGGGGGGGCGGGTTGGGCCGGGGCGCCGCCGCCGCCGGAGCAGGCCGTCAGGGTGAAAAGCAGCAGCAGAGCCAAAACCAGCCGGATATTGTTCTTTGCTTGAACCATTTTCAATACACCTCCAAACTTTGTTTTTTTGTAACCATTCAGAAGTATAACAGAAAAACAAGGGAAATGCCAGAATTTTTTCTGCGGCTTCGGTGGTTTGCTCCGGGGGTGAATTGTTGTGAGCGTTATTGCAGAAAAACAAATGTTCTGGTATACTCGTTGCGAGAGCAAGCATAAACAGATTATGGTACGGAGGAATATTCATGGCCCAGGCATCGTCCACTGTTCGCAATTTTTGCATTATCGCCCATATTGACCACGGCAAATCCACCCTGGCCGACCGCCTGATCGAATACACCGGCGCCATGTCGGCGCGCGAACTGAAGGAGCAGGTGCTGGACTCCATGGATCTGGAGCGCGAGCGCGGCATTACGATCAAACTCCAGGCCGTCCGTCTGCGTTATCCGGCGCGGGATGGGCAGACCTACGAACTGAACCTGATTGACACGCCGGGGCATGTCGATTTTTCCTATGAGGTTTCCCGCAGCCTCGCCGCCTGCGAAGGGGCACTGCTGGTCGTGGACGCGGCTCAGGGGATTGAGGCGCAGACGCTGGCCAATGTTTACCTGGCGCTGGAAAACGATCTGGAAATAATCCCCGTGATCAACAAAATTGATCTGCCCAACGCCGAACCGGAGCGGGTAAAACGGGAAATTGAGGAAGTCATCGGCTTGGACGCTTCCGGCGCCATCCTCGCCTCCGCCAAAAGCGGCGCGGGGGTGGAGGAAATACTGGAAGCCGTCGTCCGCCTTGTCCCGCCGCCGCGCGGGGACGACGCCGCCCCGCTCCGGGCTCTGATCTTCGACTCCAAGTTTGACGCTTACCGCGGCGCTATCCCCTACCTGCGCGTTTTTGACGGCGTGGTGCGCAAGGGAACGCATATCCGCATGATGGCGACGGGCAAAAATTTTGAAGTGACCGAGGTTGGGATTTTCACGCCGCAGATGATGCCGGCGGCGGAACTGAAAGCCGGCGCGGTAGGTTATGTGGCCGGCAGCATTAAAAACGTCGCCGACACGCGGGTCGGCGACACCGTCACCGACGACGCCCGCCCGGCGGAGGAACCGCTGTCCGGATACAAGAAGGCGGTGTCGATGGTTTATTGCGGTATGTACCCCGTCGAAGCTTCGGATTTCGGCCGCTTGAAGGACGCGCTGGAAAAATTGCAGCTGAACGACGCCAGCCTGATGTTTGAAAACGAGAACTCCGCCGCGCTCGGTTTCGGCTTTCGTTGCGGCTTTCTCGGCCTGCTGCATATGGAAATCATCCAGGAGCGGCTGGAGCGGGAATTCGCTCTCAGCATCATCACGACCGCGCCCAGCGTGGTCTACCGGGTCAACCGGCCGGCGGGAGACAGTCTGCTGGTGGACAATCCGGCTCTCATGCCTCCGGCGGGAGAAATCGACGGCATCGAGGAACCGATCGTCCGCGCCACCGTCATGGCGCCGGCGGAGTTTGTCGGGGCTATCATGGAGCTGAATCAGGAAAAAAGAGGCGTGTACGTCGCGATGGACTATATTACGGAGACCCGCGTCAGCCTCCGCTACGACATTCCGCTCAGTGAGATTGTTTACGATTATTTTGACCGGCTCAAGTCACGCACAAAAGGTTACGCCTCACTCGACTATGAATTGCGAGGCTACCGCGCAGCCGATCTCGTCAAACTCGACGTCATGCTGAACGGGGAAATTGTCGACGCGCTTTCTTTTATCGTTCACCGCGAGCAAGCCTACAGCCGCGGACGCAAGATCGTGGAAAAACTGCGCCGGCTCATTCCGCGCCAGTTATTTGAAGTGCCGGTGCAAGCCGCCGTCGGTTCCCGCGTCATCGCCCGCGAGTCGGTTCGCGCCCTGCGCAAGGACGTGCTGGCCAAATGCTACGGCGGCGATATCACCCGCAAGCGAAAGCTGCTGGAAAAACAGAAGGAAGGCAAAAAACGCATGAAGCAGGTCGGCAGCGTCGAGATCCCGCAGGACGCTTTTATGGCCATACTGGAAAGAGACTGAGGCGGACGGCGGAAAAATAAAACGCGCGGCCGCTGGGCGGCTGCGCGTTTTATTTTCGTCTCTCAGGCGACTGGCAAGATTACCAGCTTTGCCTGTGAGCCTGAAAACACTCCGAGCAATAGACCGGTTTGCTTCCGTTCGGCTCGAACGGGACTGTCGTCTCTTTGCCGCAGTCCGAGCAAATCACCGGAAACATCTGTCGCGCTCCGCGGCTTTGAGCTTTGCGCGCCGCGCGGCAGGCCGGGCAGCGGCCGGGTTCGTTCTCGAAACCCTTCTCGGCGAAAAACTCTTGTTCCGAAGCGGAAAAGAGAAACTCGCTGCCACATTCCCTGCAGGCCAAAGTTTTGTCCGTGAACATAGAAAAACCTCCACTTTTTTTATTGCCCGTCCGGTGGGGATAACTTGACTTCCCACTGAAATTGGGCAGGAGTGAAGACTATCAATGCACCATTTATTAACGAGCAAAATCAGTATACATGATTGGCGGCGGTTTGGCAAGGGGTTTTGACGCAAAATTTTGACCAAAGTGAATTAAATCGCTCGCCTTTGGGATATGGGGGCCGGAGGCCATATAAATGACAAAAACCGGTATTGTCTGTGCTGCTTAGGAGCTGTTGATAAATAACTTGTGCAGTTGGCGCAGCAATTTTGTGTTCTGGCAAGGCGCCAGGTTCCGCTAATACTGGTTGTATTTGCGGGTTCTGGCAACGCAGCCAGAGCGCA
>JAISWK010000168.1 GCA_031270805.1 Gracilibacteraceae bacterium | reverse complement strand
GCACTCTGGCTGCGTTGCCAGAACCCGCAAATACAGCCAGTATTAGCGGAACCTGGCGCCTTGCCAGAGCACAAAATTGCTGCGTCAACTGCACAAGTTATTTATCAACAGTCCCTTAGAAATTTTACGGGAGGTGTGAATTTTTTGTACGAAGAACTGAGGGAAATCATTGCCGGCAGTCAGAGTATCGTTTTTTTCGGGGGGGCGGGCGTTTCCACGGAAAGCGGCATCCCCGATTTTCGCTCCGAGAACGGACTTTACAATGCCAAAACCAAGTTCGGCCGTTCGCCGGAAGAGCTCATCAGCCACACGTTTTACGCCACGCGACCGGAAATATTTTTCGCCTACTATAAAGAAAACCTGGTGTTCGCGGCCGAGCCGAACGCGGCGCATATCGCGCTGGCCCAACTGGAGCGGGAGGGGAAGCTCAAGGCCGTGGTGACGCAAAATATCGACGGACTGCATCAGAAGGCCGGGAGCAAAAATGTTTTTGAACTGCATGGTTCCGTGGCGCGCAATTTTTGCGAACGCTGCCGGGCGCCGTATGACACGGATTATATCTTTTCTGCCGCGGCCTGTTCCGGCCCGGACGGGGTCGTCCCCCACTGCGCCGCCTGCGGCGGCGTCGTCAAGCCGGATGTCGTGCTATATGAAGAATCCCTGGACAGCAACGTGCTGAGCGGGGCGGCGGCGGCCATCCGCCAGGCCGATACGCTGATTGTCGGCGGCACGTCCTTGGTCGTCTATCCCGCCGCCGGGTTGATCAATCATTTCCAGGGCGGCGACTTGGTGCTGATCAATAAGTCCGCTACCCCTTACGACCGGAAAGCCACCCTCGTCATCAACGACTCCATCGGCGCGGTTTTGTCCGCCGTGGTCTGAAAATCTCTCGGCGCAGGCTCAGAGCCATTCCGCCTCTTGGCCCCGGAGGCAGAAAAGGCTCAGGCGATGCAAGGCGCGCGTACAGGCGATGTAGAGCAGACGTCTGTCGTCCGGGCCGGAAAAAGTCGACCGGTTCACGCCCAGTACGAGTACCGCGTCAAATTCCAGTCCCTTAGCCAGGTAAATCGGCATAGTCGTCGTCCCGTCCAAGCCCCGCTCCGCCCGCCCGCTTTCCTCGCCGGTGAGCAGACGCAGTCCGGGAACGCTCTCCGCGAGCCGCCGCCGCCACCGGGCCGCTTCCCGGCCGGTCTTGCACAGCAGGGCTATGGTGCGGCAGCCTTCCTCCCGGTACGACTCCACCCTCCGGGCCACTTCTGCAGCCATATTTTCCCAATCGGAGGCGGCAAATACATCCGGGCGGTCGCCCTGCCGGCCGATGTGCCGGATGGGTTCGCCCGTTTCCCGGAACCGCTCACTGAAAGCGATGATTTCCGCCGTGGAGCGAAAACTCCGCTCCAGTCGAACCAGCGCGGAACGCCTCCGGCCCAGGGCGGCGGCGATCAGGTCGTAAAAACCGGCGTCCCGCCGCTGTTCCAGCGCCTGATCCGTGTCGCCCAGCACGGTAAAACGCGCCGCCGGAAACAGGAGGCGCAGCAATTCAAAATGCAGCGGCCCGTAATCCTGCGCCTCGTCGATCACCACTTGGCGAATATGGTAAAAAGCCGCGCAGCCCGCTGTTTTGACCTGGAGAAAAGCCAGGGTCAGCGCGTCCTCGTAACGGAGGCCCTTGCGGGCCGACAAACCGTCGAGCGCACCTTCCGTCAAGCGGCGCGTTTCTTCGTCCCCGCCGCCTTTGGCCCAGATTTCCCTGTCGCGGGCCAGGGCCCGGTAAAGGGCCAGGGCCCGTCCGGGGCGCTGGCCGCCTTGTTTTTCCGCCCGGCCGCCGCTCTGGCGCGGCTGACGGGCGGGCGCCGGCGGTCGATCCGGATCGTTTAAACTGTCGTCCGCGTCGTGTTCTGCTCCGCGGTATATTTCCCTTTCTTCTTCCTCGGGCTGCCGGCGCAAAAACTCTTTCAGCAGGCTCACCCAGCGCGACGAGTTTTTCAGCGCCAGGCTCCGCCGGATCCGCCCCGCCCGGGCCCCGTCCGCTTGCAGCGCTTCCTCCAGGGAGAGCCAGCGGCTGCGCACCGGTACTTGCGGCAATACCTCGCGCAGAATTTCCGTCAACAATTCCTCGAACACGGCGGTGAAAACATTGACCTCACCGAGTTCCGGCAGCACCCGTGCCACATATTCCTCAAAAACGCCGCTCGGGGCCAGAACCAGGATATGGCGGGCGGTCAGACCGGCGGCCGCGTCGCGGTACAGAAGCCAGGCCACGCGATGGAGGGCGGCGGAAGTCTTGCCGCTGCCGGCCGCGCCCTGCACCATCAGCAGATCATGTTGCTCGTCCCGGATGGCGACGTCCTGGTCGCGCTGGATGGTTTCGATGATCGCGCGCATCTGGGGCGAAGCGCGGCGGGCAAGCAGGCGGCGGAAATATTCGTCGTACACCTGCACGTCCGCGTCAAAAAAATACTCCAGTTCGCCGCCCTTGATTTCATATTGGCGTTTCAGGGCGACCGTCCCCTCGACCGGCCCCGCCGGCGCCTCATAGCAAGCCGGCCCGGGGCCGAAACGATAATACACGCCGGCCACCGGTGAACGCCAGTCGTAGACGAGCAGATCGACGCCGTCCTCGGCTCGCAGCGAGGTGCGGCCGATATATATTTTTTCCGCCCTCGCCGGCGCGTCGGCGAAAGAAAAGTCGATCCGGGCAAAATACGGTGTGTCCAGGGTTTTTTCCAATTGGAAGATCTTGCGTTCCGCCGCTTCGTAAGCGTCGATTTTTTCTATTACCGGCTGCGCGGCCTGGCTAAGGTTCACCAGGTCGTGAAAATTCGGGGCGGCGTACAGGCCGTAAACGGCATGGGCCGTATCTTCCCGAAATTCCCGTTTCAGGGCCAAAACGGCCTCGCCGCTTTCCGTCCGGCGCCGGCCGGCTTCCGCCCACTGCCGCCGCGCCTCCGTGATTACCCCGCGCAGGTAGGATTTTTCTTCCCCGTATTCCCGTTCCTCGGCCTCCGTCATTCCCTCTCCTCCTTCGCCGCCGGCTTCTGGCCGCTCGTCGGGGTGAGCAGGGCCGGCAGTACTTGGGCCCGGCCCCGCACCCGCGATTCCAGCCAGGAAATATCGCGTCCGTCCAGAAACAGACCGTCGCGGCGCACAGCCGCGTCCGGCAAAAGAAAGGCCGCTCCCCCCAAATCGCCCAGTTCCGCCGCGATGTCTTCCGCCGTCAGCAGTCCGGCCACGGTGACCGTCTCGCCCCAAAAACGGTTGACCACGGGGCGGACGCGCAACCGGGCCGCCGGTTCCTCCCGCTGCAGGGCGGCGGCGGCTTCCGCCAGCAAGGGCGCGGCGGCCGTTCCGGTCACCAAGTGCAGTTCTTCCCCCGCGGCCGCCCCCGCCGCCCAAAGCGCGGCCCGGCGCCTCAACTCAGGCCAGCGGGCGGCGAGATTTTCCCGCCAGAGGGCGATCAGGCCGATACCGTTTTCCAGCTGGGGAAAACCGTCGTATTCCGCGGCGGGGGGGATCGGTTCTCCGGCCAAGAGGTAAAACTCATCGGCAAAATATACGAGCCGCCTGCCGCGGCGGGCCATAAACCCGGCTTGCCAGTCGCGGCCCGCCGCGAGGACGGTGCGCGCCTCCTCCGGCCGAACCGGCCTGAGGGCTGTCAGGCCGGCGCGGTGGCCGGTCAGACCGACCGGCGCCACGCCGACGGACTGCATGGCGGGGAACCCCGCCAAGGCGCGCACCGTCGCGGACAGGATCGCGCCGTCGTTCAGGCCCGGAACCAGGACTATTTGCGTATGCAAGGGAATACCGGCGCGACTCAGAGCCGCGATCTGTCCGCGCAGGCGGCCCGTGCGCGGGTGTCCCATCATGAAGCGCCGCACCTCCGGATCCCAGGCGTGAACGGAAATATAGAGGGGCCCGATGCGCCCGCTGATTATCCGGCGCATCTCGGCGTCCGTCAGGTTGGAAAGGGTAATGTAGTTGCCCTGGGTGACAGAGAGGCGATAATCGTCGTCTTTGAGGTAAAGGCTCGGGCGCAGCCCGGGCGGCGACTGATCGACAAAACAGAAAAGACAGCGGTTCCGGCAGCGTTTCGTCCCCCACCGGCCGGCGGCGGTCACTTCAATCCCCAACTCTTCGCCGTCCCCGCGCTCAATATCTAATTCCCAGATATCGCCGTCGGGTTTTTGCACATACAAGGCGAAGGAACCGTCGGAGGTTAAATACTGCAAGTCAAGGATGTCTTCAATTTCGTGTTCATCCACCTGCAGGATAATATCGCCCGGTTCCACGTTCAGTTCTGCCCCGATGCCGTCCCTGGCCACGGCCGAAACCATGAGTCCCTTGTTCATAAAGCATTCACCATTAATTTTTAATCGTATGTTATCATATAGATTTTACCCTGTCAAACCCCAGACTTCCGCGCTGCGGCCGCCTGCCCGGCCACAAAGGCGGTAGAGAAAGCCGCCTGCAGGTTATAGCCGCCGGTGACGCCGTCCACGTCCAGCACTTCTCCGGCCCAAAACAGGCCGTCCGCGCATTTGGAGGCCATAGTGGCCGGATCCACCTCCTTCAGGTTAATGCCGCCGGCGGTGACGACCGCCGCAGAGAAGCCGAGGTGACCGGTCAGGCGCAGGGGCAAATCCTGCAGTAACTCGGCCAGGCGGCGCCGTTCCTCCCGCGTCAGGCCGGCGGCCTGTCGCTCAGGCTCCAGGCCGGCCAGGGCGATGAGAACCGGAACGAGCCGCCGGGGTAAAAGAAGGAGCAGGGCGTGGCGCAAATGTTTTTTGCCGTTTTGGGCCAAGTCGCGATCCAGGCGCCGCGCCGTCTGCTCCGCCGTCAGGGCCGGCTTCAGGTTGATCCGTACTACGGCTTCCGCCCCCTCCTCCAGCGCCCCTACCGCCGCCCGGCTCAGGAGCAATATGATGGGGCCGGACAAGCCGAAATGAGCGAAGATCATTTCCCCGAATTCCTCCTGCACCCGGCGGCCGCCCACCCAGAGCGCCGCCCGCACATTGCGCAGACTCAGGCCCTGCACCGCCCCCAGCCAGTCCGCCGTCGCCCGCAGGGGGACGAGGGCCGGGCGGGGGGGAACCAGCGTATGCCCGGCCGCCGCGCCCAGGGCATAGCCGTCGCCGGTGGAGCCTGTGCCGGGAAAAGCGGCGCCGCCCGTAGCGATGATCGTGGCCCCGGCCGTCCGCAGCCCCGTTTCGCCCGCCACATAGACGCCGGAGACCCGAGGGCGAGACGCCCGATCGCCTGGGGCGAGGGCGAGACGCTCTACCCTGCGCTCCGTTTCCGTTTCCACCCCGCCGGCGCGGGCGTAAGCGCGCAGGGCCCGCACCACTTCCGCCGCATCGTCGCTGAGGGGGAAAACGCGCCCGCCCCGCTCGATTTTTGTCGCCACGCCCAGGGCGGCGAAAAAGTGGCGCAGTCCCTCATTATCCAGGCGGCGGAAAGCGCTATGCAAAAAATTGCCCCCGCCGGGGTAATGGGCGGGAAAATCGCGGATATCCCCGGCGTTCGTGATATTGCACCGTCCCTGTCCGGCTATTTTCAATTTCTTTCCAGTTTCGCTATTTTTTTCCAGTAATAGCACCCGCGCGCCCGCCGCCGCTGCGGTTCCGGCCGCCAGCAGCCCCGCCGCCCCGCCGCCGACCACGACGACATCCGGCGCCCCTTTCAATAGAGCACACCCCTCATGGCCGGGTCTTTGCGGGCGCAAGCCAGGCAAAGCCCCGGCTCTTTCTTATGGAAAATCGGCGCGCCGCATTGGGCGCAGCAGCGGGGAACGCCTTCCCGGAGCAAAATTTTGCCGGTCAAGTACTTGTGCGTCAGGCGCACTATCTCCAGCTTCAAGGTCTGCGGGCCGCATACTTCCTCACAGCGCCGGCATTGGACACAGCGGGCGCTCTCATATATATGCCTGATTTTGCCCTCCTGCTGCACTATGGTCAGCGCGTCCTGGGGGCACACTTTGGCGCAGACGCAGCAATCGGTACATTCGCCGCCGATGCGGACGCCCAGGAACGGCGTGCGCCGCTCCGGCTCTCCGGCCAGAAAGTCCAGCAGCCAGCGGCGCGTCTCGGGGACGGCCCCGGTCTCGGCGGCGACGGCCCCGGGCAGGAGTTCTTTCAGTTTTTGCCGCCCGGCGGCGCGGAGAGCGCGAAAACCCCGTCCCTCCTTAGGCGGCGGCGGCGCGGCCTGCGCCGCAGCGGCGGCGTCCGGCGGCGTTCCCGTGTCGGGGCGAATCTCTATTTTGAGTTGGAGCGGTTCCTCCCAGCCGGCGGCCGCGTTTTGCAGGGCCTTGACGCTAACCGCGCAGGCCTGCCGATCGTCGCAGCGGGCGCAATCTCCCGTAAAGACGCGGACAGACGCGCTTTCGGCCCGTAAGAGCAAGACCGTCCAGGCGTCGCGGTCGAGAACGCCGATACAGGGAATCTCCCAGCCCAGGGGCTGGGCGGCCGGACAGTGCAAGACCGGCGCCGCGGCCCGGAGCAAGTATTCGCCGGTCGCCCGCTGGGCGGAATCCAGCATCCCGTCGCTCGGGCAGACAGACATACAGGCCCCGCAATCCGTACATTTGGCCCGGTCGATCCTGTAATCGCCGCCAATAGCGTCATGCGGGCAGTATTGGACGCACAGCCGGCATTGGCGGGCAAAGGGTTTTTTATTGTTCAGGCAATTGCCGGCGTGAAAAATCAGGCGCGGCGTATTCATAGCGGTCATGGCGCGTTCACAGGGTGTACCGCTCTTCCACCGCTTCCAGATGGCTGAGCATCCGGGCCGAGGCCTCCCGATCCGCCCCCGCCTCAATCAGGCGGTAGATCTCCGCGTGTTCCTCGTACAGACGCTGCGGTACGCCTTTCTCCTCAAATAGTTTGATCCGACTGGCGGTCAAAGTCTGCTGCATCGTGTCGGCGATAGCGTTCATCAGGCGGAGCAAGATCTTGTTTTTCGCCGCCCGGGCCAGGGCGTAGTGAAACTGATAGTCCTGAGCGTCGCCGAGTTCCTCTTTCGTCAGTCCGACGCGCATCATGGCCAATATCTCCCGCATCCGCTGCAAATCATCCTCGTCCCGCCGTCGGGCCGCCAGGGCCGCCGCCTGTGTTTCCAGTATTTTCCTCACTTCCAGCAGTTCCAAGACCAAATCTTTTTCCAGGTACAGCATCCAGGCCAGGGAAGACACGACGGCGTCCACATTGGCTTCCTTGACATAGGCCCCCTCCCCGCTGCGCACTTCGAGCAAACCCATGACTTCCAAAGCGGAGAGGGCCTCCCGCACCGAGGCCCGGCTGACCTGCAGCCGCTCGGCCAAATCCCGCTCCGAGGGCAACCGGTCTCCGGCCTTGATCTGCCCTTCCGCGATCAGGCCCTTGATCTGTTCCACCACTTCCTGATAAATACGCTTGGTTTTTACCGGCAGGAGTTTCATTTCAATTCCCCCGTCCTGCGGCCGCCTGGCGCAGAGCCATGATTTCCTCTGTTCGCAGCGGCCGGTATTCACCCGGGGCCAAGCCGCGCTCCAGGGTGAGCGGCCCGAAAGCGATCCGGTGTAGCCCGCTCGTCTCCAGCCCCACCGCCGCCAGCATCCGCCGCACTTGGCGGTTGCGTCCTTCGCCGATGGTTATTTCCAGCCGGGGGACAGAGCCTCCACCCGGGAGCAGACGGACGCGGGCCGGGGCCGTCCGGCCGTCCTCCAGCAGCACCCCGGCGGCCAAACGCCGCAATTGTTCGGGGGTCGCCGCCACCGGCGTCCGGGCCAGGTAAGTTTTGGCCACCCCGAAGCGGGGATGGGTCAGTTTATGCGTCAGCTCGCCGTCATTGCTCAAAATGATGAGCCCCGAGGTGGCAAAATCCAGCCGTCCGACGGGATAGAGGCGGCGATCCCGCAAGGCCCCGTCCAGCAGATCGAGTACCGTCCGGCGGCCGCGGTCGTCGCGGGCGGTGGAAAGGATGCCCACCGGTTTGTGGAGGATAAAATAATCAAAGCCGCTCCGCCGCGCGATCACGACGCCATCCACTTCCACCCGGTCGGCCTCGCTCACCTTGCAGCCCGGCTCCCGCACGATCCGCCCGTTGACGCGCACCCGGCCGGCGGCAATGATTTCCTCGCTCCGGCGCCGGGAAGCCACGCCCGCCTTGGCCATATATTTCTGCAGCCTTTCCGGCGTCATTTCAGCCCGTAATAGAGCAAACCGCCCTTTTCCGTCATTTCCGCCGTCCCGGTCTCGATCAGGTAATTGATATGGGCCAGTGTTTCCCCCAGGGCAAAAAAACGCTGCTGCATCAGGAAAGCCCGGTCGGAGTCCGGATTTATCGCCCAAGTCATCTGCTCGGTCACCGCCAGGCCTGTTTGCGGCCCCCGGCTCAGAATCCGCCGGATTTCCTCCAGCCGTTTCATATGATGGGTCTGCAATTCCGCCACGCGGGCCCGGCAGTCGGTCAGCGGTTCCCGGTGCCCGGGCAGCACGAGGCGGACTTCCAGCGCCGCTACTTTATCCAGGCTGTGCAGGTATTTATTCAGCGAACTGGCCGAACCCACTTCATAGCAGCTTATTTGGGGGGAAATATGCCCCAGCACATGGTCGCCGGCGATCAGGAGGCGGGCGTTCGGCTCATAGAGGCAAATATGCCCGTCGCAGTGGCCGTCCGTTTCCAGGCAGCGCCACTCATAGCCGCCGCAGGCCAGCAGGCGCCCTTCCCGCAGCTCGCGAAACTGGCCGCGGGCGAGTATTTCCTTCCAGTCGGTGCGGAATTCGCGGGGGACTCTTCCGGCTTTGAGCATTTCGGGCGGGACGCCGTTTTTGGTCAAAAATTGCAGCCCACTCTCCGGATCGCTCATCTCTTCCCACAGCCGCAGCATGGGCCCGGGAATCGCGCCGCTATACACCAGCCTGTCCCGGGTCAGGAAGCGTGGCAGCAGACCGGCGTGATCAATGTGAAGATGGGTCAGCACTATATCAAAGCCGGCGCCGCCGCCCACCTCCGCCAGAGCCGCCCGCAAAGCGTCCTCACATTCGTCCAGGTTGAAGCCCAGATCGACCAGCAAGTCCTTCTCTCCCGGCTTTCCGCGCAGCAAGTAGGCGTTCAGTTCCCGCAAAGGATTATGTGGCAGCGGCACATGGATCATGAAGATACCCGGCGCTATTTCCTCCATTATAAAAAAACCATCCCCTCCCCCCTGTTCCCCTCCCGGGACGACAGGCGGCCGCTATATTTTCCGCAAAAAAATCATAACACGCGTCGTTTGCCTTGTCAATAAATATAAGCTTGAGAAACACGCCGCCTTTGACAAACGGATCAATTTATGCTACAATCGTGCCGTTGCAGCGGGGGGAAGACGGAAAAACCCCCGGCGAATCCCTGGTTGGCGGCTGCGGGCCACCGGAGGGGAATATGATAGATATACATGGTCTGCGCAAAAATTTCGGCCCGCTCGAAGTTCTTAAAGGCGTTGATCTTGCGGTCGCCCGGGGGGAAAAAGTCGTCGTCATCGGGCCGTCCGGCTCCGGCAAGAGTACGCTGCTCCGCTGCCTGAACCTGCTGGAGCAGCCGAGCGCGGGCCAGATCTTCGTGGAGGGCGAGGAAATCACGGCCGGCGGGGCCGACGTCAACCGGATCCGGCAAAAAATGGGCATGGTTTTTCAGCAATTCAATCTTTTTCCCCACCTGAACGTGCTGGACAATATCGTCCTCGCGCCCGTGCGCCTGAAGAAAAAAAAACGGGCGGAAGCGGAGAAAACGGCGCTGTCCCTGCTGGAAAAAGTGAACCTGGCGGACAAGGCGGCTTCTTTTCCCGGTCAGCTGTCCGGGGGCCAGAAGCAGCGGATCGCCATCGTGCGGGCTTTGGCCATGGAGCCGGAAATCATGCTTTTCGACGAACCCACCTCGGCCCTTGATCCGGAAGTGGTGGGCGAAGTGCTGCAGGTTATGCGGGCCCTGGCGGAAGAAGGGATGACGATGCTGGTCGTCACGCACGAAATGGCTTTTGCCCGCGAAGCGGCCTCCCGCGTCCTTTTTATGGACGAGGGCGCCGTGATTGAGGAAAACACGCCGCACGAGTTCTTTGCCCGACCGCGGCAGGAACGGACAAAACTGTTCCTGCGCCGCGTGACGCAAACGCTTTGAACGCGGCTTGTTTTATAAAAAAAAGAAGGAGAGGAAATTAATGGAAAGAAAACACCCGGTCGTAAAACTGTGTCTGTGTACCGCCCTGGCTCTTTTGCTGCTGACAACTGTGGCCTGCGCCGGCGGCGCCCCGGCGGGGGGCGGACAGGCATCCGGCGGCGCTCCGGCCGCATCGACCCCGGCGGTGGAAAAGCTCATCGTGGCCACCAACGCGGAGTTTCCGCCTTTTGAATTCATCACGGAACAGGGCGGCGGCGTAATCGGCGAGTATGACGGCATTGATATCATGCTGGTTCAGGCGCTGGGGGCGGAACTCGGCATGGAGGTGGAGATCTCCAACATGGACTTTGACGCCATCATACCCGCCGTCGTCTCCGGCAAGGCGACCATCGGCGTCGCCGGCATGACCATCACGGATGATCGTCTGGCCAGCGTTGATTTTTCCGCGCCCTACTGGGTGGCCGTGCAATCAATCATCGTGCCGGCGGATTCCGCCATCGCGGGGGTTGACGATCTGCAAGGCAAAAAAGTCGGCATCATCACGGGTTTCACCGGTGACCTCGCTCTGAGCGCCATCGGCGGCATCGAATTGCAGCATTACAAAAAAGGGGTGGACGCCGTTCTGGATTTGGACAGCGGCCGGCTGGACGCCGTGGTCATCGACTCGCCCACCGCCCATAAACTGATCGCCAATTTCAGCAATTTGCGCGCCATCGACGACGACCCTGTTTTTGAGACGGAGTCTTACGCCATCTGCGCGGCCAAGGGCAGCGCGGAACTGATGGCGCAGATCGACGCCGCCCTGCAAAAACTGATAGACGAAGGCAAGATCGAGGAGTTCGCCGCCGCGGTGGATTCGCGCCTGTAAACGCGGAGAGGGCGATGAATTTTCAACAGCTTATTTCGGCCCTGCAGAGCTTTTGGGGCGACGAGGGCTGCGTGATCGCGCAGCCCTACGATATGGAAAAAGGGGCCGGCACAATGAACCCGGCCACTTTTTTGCGGGTTTTGGGGCCGGAACCCTGGAAGGCGGCCTATGTCGAGCCTTCGCGCCGGCCAACGGACGGGCGCTACGGGGAGAACCCGAACCGCCTTCAGCATTATTTTCAATACCAGGTGATCCTGAAACCATCCCCCGCCGACATTCAGGACCTTTACCTCCGCAGTCTGGAGCGGCTCGGCATCGCCGCGGCTGACCACGATATTCGTTTTGTCGAGGACAACTGGGAATCGCCGACCCTCGGCGCCTGGGGCCTCGGCTGGGAAGTGTGGCTGGACGGGATGGAGATCACGCAGTTCACGTATTTTCAGCAATGCGGCGGTCTGGACTGCAAACCCGTGAGCGTGGAAATAACCTACGGGCTGGAACGGCTGGCCACTTACAATCAGGGAAAAGACAGCGTTTTTGCCATCGACTGGGCCGGGGGCGTGCGCTACGGCGATATTTATCATGAGAATGAAATCGAACAGTCGCGCTATAATTTTGAACTGGCGGACGCGGACGCGCTCAGAACCTGGTTTGATATGTATGAAGCGGAAGCGGGGCGCGTGGCGGAAGCCGGGCTGGTGCTGCCGGCCTATGATTATGTTCTCAAATGCTCTCATACTTTCAATCTTTTGGAAGCGCGCGGCGCTATCAGCGTGACGGAGCGAACGGGCTATATTACCCGGGTTCGCCGCCTGGCCCGCCTGTGCGCGCAGGGTTACGTCGCCCGGCGGGAAAGTCTCGGTTTTCCCCTGCTGGGCAAGGGGGAGTCATGAGCCGGGATTTTTTGCTGGAACTGGGTATGGAGGAAATGCCGGCCAAATTCGCGCCGGACGCCGCGCGGCAGATGCGGGAAAACGCGAGCCGGCAGCTGGAGGCGCTCCGTTTGTCTTTTGCCGCCTTATCCGTTTATGTCACGCCGCGCCGCTTGGCCCTGCTCGTATCCGGCCTGGCCGAACGGCAGGCCGACACGGAGGAGGAGACGCGCGGGCCGGCGGTAAAAGCGGCCTATGACGAAGCGGGCCGGCCGACCAGGGCGGCGCTGGGCTTTGCCGCCGGGCAGGGCGTGGAGGCGGCCGACCTTTTTGCGCGGGAATTCAAGGGGGTTCCTTATGTTTTTGCCCGCCGTTTTCGGGCCGGGACGGCGGCGGCGGAGCTGCTGCCCGCTTTCGGGGCCGAACTGATCGCCGCCCTGCGTTTTCCAAAACCGATGCGCTGGGGCGAGGCGGATATGCGTTTTGTCCGTCCCTTGCGCTGGCTCGTGGCTCTGTACGGCGCGGAAGTCGTACCGCTCACCTGCGCCGGGCTGACGGCCGGTCGCCTCTCCCGCGGACACCGCGTACTCGGGGGGGAGGTCGTTATTCCCGCCGCCGGCGACTACGCGGCCCTTTTGGCCCAGGCCGGTTTTGTCCTGGCCGAACGGGAAGAACGGCGGGAAATCGTCCGGCGGCAGGTGGTACAAACGGCTGCGGCTCTCGCGCCGGGGGCGGCGGCTGATCTGACGCCGGAGCTGCTGGAGGAAGTGACGGATTTGCTGGAGTACCCGACCGCACTCTGGGGCCGGGTGCCGGCCGAATACATGGAACTGCCGGAAGAAGTCGTCACGACGCCGATGCGGGAGCATCAGCGCTATTTTCCCGTGCGGGCGGCCTCCGGGGAGTTGCTGCCTTATTTTATCACCGTGCGCAATGGGGACGACCGCAGTCTGGACACGGTCAGGGCGGGCAATGAAAAAGTTCTGCGCGCGCGCCTGGCGGACGCGGCCTTTTATTTTCGCGAAGATCGAAAAAAGCCGCTCGCCGCTTATGTGCCGGAGCTGGATCGCGTTACCTACCATGATCGCCTCGGTTCGACCGGGCTGCGCGTAGAGCGGCTGCGCCGTCTGACGGTAGTGCTGGCGGATGCCCTGAAGCTCCCGCCCGCGCGGGCGGAACTGGCGGAGCGGACGGCATTTTTGGCCAAGGCCGACCTGGTTACGCGCATGGTCTATGATTTCCCGGAATTGCAGGGGATTATGGGGGCCTATTACGCGCGGGCGGACGGTGAAGACGAAACGGTGTGCGCCGGCATCCGCGAGCACTACCGCCCCCGCTTCAGCGGGGACGCGCTGCCCGCCTCCGAACCGGGGACTATCGTCAGCCTCGCGGACAAACTCGACGCCGTCACCGCCTTCTTCGCCCTCGGCCTTATCCCGACCGGGTCGCAGGATCCTTACGCTCTCCGCCGTCAGGCTCTCGGCGCCGCCCAGATCCTGATGCGGGAAAACGCCGACCTGGATGTTCAACCCCTGCTGGCCGCCGCCTACGCCGCGCTGGCCGGACAGGGCGCCTCCCTCGCCCCCTGGGCGGAAATCGAAGAACCGCTGCGGGATTTTTTCCGCCGCCGGCTGAAATACATCTTGATGGAAGAAAAAGGCTGCAGCCATGACGCCGCCGACTGCGTCCTGGCGGCCGGCGCCGACCGGCCTTACGCGGCGGCGGCTCGCGCCGCGGCCCTGACCTTGGCCCGCCCGGAGGAAGATTTCACCTCTTTTGTCAACGCCTATACCAGATGCCATAATTTAGGCGGGCAGGCGGCCTGGCCGGCGCGGGCCGGGGAACTGCTGACCGAACCGACCGAGCAAAACCTGCTGCGGGCGTTGACCGCGGCGGAAGAACCGGTCGCGGCGGCGGCGGCGGCCGGCGACTTCAGCGGCGCTTACCGCCTGGCCCGCGCGCTCGTGGCGCCGGTGGACGCTTTGTTTGAGGCCGTGATGATTATGGCGGCGGACGAATCCCTGCGCGCGGCCCGCCTCGCCCTGCTCAGCCGCTCAGCCCGGGTGCTGGGCGTTCTGGGCGATCTGACCCTGCTCACTTGACATGAAGAACGAGTCCACGGCGCCCCGGCTGGGGTTAGCCTGCGCGATCGCCTGCTACGCCCTGTGGGGAGTGCTGCCGGCCTACTGGAAGGCTCTGGCCTTCGCTTCCTCTTTTGAGATCTTCGCCCACCGGATGCTGTGGTCTTTTGTCTTCATGGCCCTTGTCTGCCTGATCGGGCGCCGCGCCGACCCGCGCCCCTATTTCCGCGACCGGCGCGCCCTGCTCCTGCTCGGAGGGGCCGGTTTGCTCGTGGCTTCCACCTGGGGGATTTATATTTACGCCGTGAATAGCGCCCATATCGTGGAGGCGAGCCTCGGTTACTATATTAACCCCCTGCTCTCCATTATCGCCGGGATGGTGCTGTTCAAGGAAAAACTCACCCTGATCCAAAAAACAGCCACGGGGCTGGCTGCGGCCGGCGTAATTTATTTTTCCTGGGACTACGGCGCTTTTCCCTGGATCTCCGTCGCCCTGGCCGTCCTGTTCGCCCTGTACGGCGCCGTGAAAAAAATAGGCGGTTACCCCGCCGTGCCGGCCCTGGCCGTGGAAACCGCTCTGGTGGCACCGCTGGCCGTTATTTTCATTGCCGCGACTTTTTTGCGCCCGGAACGGGTTTTCCTGACCCTGCAAGGCCCCTGGCCGCCCTGGGGCGCCGTCGTCGGCCTGGTCTGCGGCGGTGCGGTCACGGCCCTGCCCCTCCTGCTCTTTGCCCGGGCCGCCAACGCCGTCCCGCTTTCCACCATCGGCTTCGCTCAATTCCTCAGTCCGACCCTCAGCTTGCTTCTCGGCGTGTTCGTTTACGGCGAGCCTTTTACCGCCGCCCACCTGGTCTGTTTTGCCCTGATTTGGCTGGGGCTGCTGCTGGTCAGCGTCGAAGCCGCGCACAGAGCCGGGAGGCGGCCCGCCGTTTCCCCGGAATAACCGTCAGAGACTCCATTCGGCGAGCCGAATGGTTAATGGCAATCGTCCCGGCGACGCGGATTGTGCCACGGGCGGATTGCGAGAGACTTACCCAGCGAGTCTCCGAGCTGTTGGTAAGTCTCCGAATGACAATTCCTACTGTCACCCTGAGGTTGCGGGCGCGGCCACAGACCGCCCTGTACACCTTTTGTTTTGTCATTCTGCGCGCCGGGGCGCGCCCGAGTTCATTATCAAGGGTTTCGCGCCCCGGCGTCGCAGAATCCACGAATCACATATCCGGGAACGGGCAAGCCCGTCCCTTACGGGGCCGGGGCGGCAGACTGTGTGGAAAAGCATTGGCAGCAACCCCCGGGTATCGTAGGGGCGCGCATTGCGCGCCCGTGTCCCCAATTTTGTTCTGCGGGCGCGAAATGCGCGCCCCTACGACTCCCTTTTTCACACAGTCTGGCGGGTCGACGTGGGCGTCGACCCCTACGATATTCGGGTGTACAGGCGACCCCGCGTCCCTCGTCCCTAATCCAAAAAAAAATTTAAAATATTTTTTTCTCCCAAAGGGGCAAATTTGTCAACCGCAATTGTCATTTTTTTGGCCCGGGGCCAATCGCGGAAACCCTTGATTTAAGCGGGAAGTCGCTCGAGGGTCGAGGCGATTTTCGCCTAATAAATGGGAAAAATCCAGGGAGATAATCGCGTTAGCGGGCGGTATTGACAGCGGAGGTATTGCGTGGTATTCTGTTTACATATTGATTAGCTCGGGCTAATCGATTCGCGCCCCTGTGTTCGGTAGAGATTCTATGAGCGCCTATGTAACATTTTTAGTAAAATGTTACATAGGCGCTCTATTGCTTGAGTTTCCCGGTGTTCCCGCCTCCTTTGCTCTGCTTCTGCGGCGGATATTTCTTCTGATTCGTCTGCTCTGTCCCTTGCTCTGTCCGGGGTTGCAGGCCCTATGTAACATTTTACTAAAAATGTTACATGAAAATGGTCTGGCCGGCGGCACGAAAGCCCCGCAGGCAGAGCGGTGAAACCCCGAAATCATCAGGTTTCAGAAACCATTGCCCGGCCCTCGCGCCGGCGAAAAAACAAAGGAGGCACACATATGTTACCTAAAATGTCCAGACAAATACTCTCTCTCCTCTTGTCGATAGCGATGCTGTTGTCGGCAATCCCCGTGCTGGCGGACGAACCCGGCGGCGGGGTCTTCGCGGATGACGCACTCGTGTCGGAGGAAGAGTTTGGCGGTGAAACGGATGAGGATGTTTTTTCCGATATTTATGTGATTCCTATTGACAGAAAGGCCGCTACCAGTTGGAATAGCTCCGTTGATAATGCGATGGATACTAATCATCCGGGGCTTTCTTTATGTGCGATTGCTAAAAAATACACAAGCAAGCCGGGTTATCAAGTGACTCTTCATGTTGAATATTTAAGGTTTTGGGACGCGATTCAAGTGTTGCGCCCTGAAACGATAGAACAAGCGAAAGCGGTTTTTACCGGAAGCGCAACGATTAGACCAAGGGATTCCTCTATTTCTTCACAAGGCTTTTTGAACCCTGCAAATAAAGTCAAGTATATCAACGATGAAAACTATGGAGTGTATGACCATCTGTATCTGTCTGACGAGGAAATTACCTTCGAGGACGGCAGCGAATCGCTGAGCGACGGTTATATCACCTTTGATATACCGAATTTAACTGACAGAATCTTTGTTAAACGGCTTTCGCGTCATGGTTTAAACGCGGAGACCGGCACATATGCTCGAAATTTCACTTTCACTTACGGATATGATTTTCGGTTTTCTGAAAAAATCCGCCTTGATGAAAGTTTTATAAACCCGCAGTCGGGAGAATATACATGGGGATATGAATGGGTAAATTATTATACCACCACCGGGATTGCAACGACACTAAGCGGTCGACGAAGTGATCCGTCCGGCGGGGACTATGGTCGAATGAAGGCTATGATAAAAAATGATGTAACAATTGATGTTAGTGAGCAAGGGGCTATTTCGGCAACTTTTATTTTAAATAGGGATTTTCCCAAGCCTGACACGAATGATGACTACCCGATATATACCGCCGCAGTGGCCGAAAGCAGAGCGGCGCTTACAGATGATATTGCGAAAGCGATGGGCTCCGACGATACGTATGAAACCAACTATACACTGTTACACAACAGCCCGGACGAAGGGAAAAAGACCAATAACGATGGAAGCAACGTAACATTTACGTTAACCTATGACGATTGGCGTCAAATGGTGTTTGGCCGTGGGTTTTATCTGTTCGCGGGGAAATCGAATTTTTCCAGAACTACCGATACCTATTACCGCGCTTATCTTGCCCTCAGGCCGGAAGCGGCAAACGATGACGAACTTGTCCTTGACTCCGGTAAAGGCGTGAAGTTGATCACCAAAGCGGGCAATGTTGCAGAAGGCGTTGTGTTCAGTGGGGACAACACAGTTGAAGGTTCCTTATACGCACAGGACAATCAAAAGCTATTGGATTTATATAAAAACACTTACGGCATACTGGATGATAAATTCATCATCTATACCATCAGCTATTTAGACGCAAACGGAAATATCACTGCGCCGCAGCGGGCGGTAGATATAGAATTGGCTATTCCCGACAATATCGACCCAGGAAAGCTTAAAGTCCTGCCCTATAAAACGGGAGTCCAACGTACGGTCAATCCGTTTTTTTATGGGAGTGTTGTGGACGCTGCCGCTAAAACTGTTACCATACCCAACGTTATAAACCCTGACTATCTGACCGCCAGCTATCTTTTGTGCGAAGAACCGGCGATATCGGACACGTCACTTTTGAGCGAGGGCATTTACGAGGTAACGGTAGCAGGCATACTTGCGGGTGCCGGCGCAGAGTGGTTGAATTTATCTATGTCAAGCGCGGCGTTTGCGCGAAACAAGCACATTTTAGCTGTGAACGCGGACGGCACGCGTGACTTGTATTTGTCACTTGCACCGCCACCGCCTATCGAAACTACCTTTATTTCGGATTTATTCTATTACGATAAAAATACGAATGAACGAAAACGCACGGATTATCTTTCTTACTATTTGAAGGATAGCGGGGAAATTGACTATTTTTGGGATTTCATTGTTGCAAAGATTGTTAAGATACCATTGAGTGAAGCCAATACAAAAAACATGTCAAAGGATATCGCGGTTAACATGATCGTCCCGGTTATGGACGCATTCAGCGGGATTCCCGGAAGCGGCTGGAACAACAAGGACGCTCAGCTTCGCATAACGTCCGTTAAGCCTTACGAGGGTGAACTGCCGTGGGAATATGACCATAGCCTGTTGCTGGGCCAAATCAAAAAAGCCGAACGTGCTTACGATAAGGTTCCAAGCACGGCGTTTGAACAAGCTATAACTGCGGCAAAGGCGGTGTACAGCACATCATTGACTGCTGAACAGTCGGTTTCTGAGGTCAATAAGCTGCTGAAAGCGGAGCTTACGGCGCGAATCGCAAAGGTTGAGAATTTGGGCAGCTCATATTTCACATCAGGAGCCTATTCCACCTTCTTAGCTGAACAAATAAAAGCGGAAAATTTGATTGCGAACGCTAACGCGTCTAACACTGATTTGGTCGCGGAAGTTGAAGCCCTTCGGGGCGCGATAGAACAATTGACGTTCAAAAAATTAACGCCCGGTATATATAAGGGAACAGGCGACGGCCCCGCCAATGCAGGAGCAAGTACGAATGCGGCAGATTTTGCGATTAACGTGTATGTTCAAACTACCGCAACAGGAATCACCCGCGTCTGGTTAGGCGCTAATAACGAGCTTCCGGGTTATCTTGCGGATTGCGAAGGATTGTACGCACAAATCGTTTCCGCATATCCCGCAAAGGCGCAGAGAATCAACTCGGCGATTGGAACATCTCTTGGCATTTTAGAAGCGGTACAGGAAGCGCTTTACGCCTCGGCGTCCGGCGTTTCGGTTCCCGACGCGAGTGAGGAAACCAATGTTTCCGCAATCAATACGAATAATGAAAGTCCCGCAGCCGGCATTTTAGCAACGGAAGCCGTAATCAACACATACGGCGCGGAAACCTACGCGGATATCCGCTTTTCGGGCAATGCCGTCACGGACGTCGTGACCTACGCGGATTCGACGAAGAACATCGTCTACGCGGCGGTCAAGAGCGAAGCGGACGCGGGCGGCGTATCTTATACGCTGCGGATTCCGAACGCGGCGCAGCCCACCTACGCGACCGTGGCTGTCGGCGGCGAGGAAAAATTCGTGCGCCTGGCATTCGGTGAAGCGAATCTCGACGCGGACAAGAGCGCCTTGGAATCCCTGTACAACTCGGTCAAGAACCTCGTCACGGAGGACTTCACCGGCGAAACATGGCCCGCCTTCGCGGCGGCGCTCGCGGACGCGGTGGATCTGCTCGAAGGAGAAGCGGCGCAGCAGGCCGTTGACAACGCGCGCGCGGCCTTGCAGAACGCTTACAACGCCTTGGCGAAAGCGCCCTTCGACATCAACCGCAACGCGGAATACACCGTGAACGCAACCGCGTGGCACTACGATCTGAATCAATTGTCCATGATGGACGCGTACATCGACAATCCCGTAGGCCTGCGGGTAAAGGATGGCGTGATCACGCTGATCCTGAAGATGAAGCCCTACAACGGCGGAGACAGCGTGACGCGGTTCTGGCCGGGCGTGACGAGCGAGAGCCAACCGGCGTCGGGCGGTCTCGCGGGCGCGCTCGATCCCGAAACAAAGATAAGGACGGCGGAATTCACGATACCGTCCGTAACCGAGGACTACCGCATGGGCGTCTACGTCGTGCCGATGGAGGGCTTCGAGTACCAGAGGGTCAAGCTGCGGCTCGACATGACCACGCTGCTGACGGCGCCGCCGACCGAACCCGTTCCGGAAGAGTCGGCCGACAAGACCGGATTGGCGGCGAAGCTGGCCGTAGCGGACGCCATTGAGGCGGACGATTATACGGATGATTCCTACGCGGCTCTGACCACGGCCATCGCGGACGCAGAGGCGCTGCTGGGTGATACCGAAGCCACCCAGGACGCGGTGGACGCCGCCCTGGCCGCGCTGAACTCGGCCATTACCGCCCTCGAGGCAAAGTCGGAAGAGCCCCCGGCCCAGACCGTGGACACGCTGGCAGAAAAACTGGCCGAAGCGGCAGCCATTGAGGCGGACGGGTATATCGCGGGTTCCCATGCCGCGCTGACGGCGGCGGTCGCGGCGGCGGAGACCGCGCTGGCCGGGGGCGAGCTGAGTCCGGAACAGATTGAGACCCAGATTGCCGCGCTGGAAGCGGCGGCGGCCGCGCTCATTGAGGAAACGGCGCTGCAAGCGCGTCCCGCGGAGGGCGAACCGGTCGAAGGGACATATTCTCTCGCGGATCGGACGACCCTCAAACAATTTGCTTCCAACAACGACTCTATGGGTAACAGGGCTATAGATCACAGCCAGTCCTACCTTGAAATCGACGAAAACGGCGCGCGGGTGCATCTGTTCTTTAACCCGCTGCGCGTCCCGCTGGGAGGGTCTGAATTTGAGGGCTACCTGCTGG
>JAISWK010000164.1 GCA_031270805.1 Gracilibacteraceae bacterium | reverse complement strand
ACGCGGGCATCCTGCCCGCATAGAAGGTGGGGAACGGGTTTTCCTTTGCGGGCAAGATGCCCGCGTTCCCAGTACGAGGCGCAGATTAGTAACTACCAATAATTTTTATCTACACCCTTGGTATATTTTTTCGAAAATCCTGGCCAAATTTTGGCCAGGATTTTGGCCCAATGTCGCATAACTCTTGTATAGACGCACCCTTTACGTTTGTTTCTATAAGCCATAAATCTGTTGCCATACCTTTGCCCCAAGCGGTTTTCTACATAAAATGCGAACCTCTCGTCGAGATGTTTTCTTTGTCGGGCCGGTCTTGATCCACGGCGGTATGCAAATCCACAGTTGCGAACCCTTTCGGATTTTTCGCCATGCTCTGCAGATTTTAGTTTACCATACTCACCCTTCTTTGGCAAACCTTTTTCGCCGCCGCTCCCGCCGCCCTCGCTGAATCGCCCCGAGTTCTCCGGATCCCCGCTGCGCCGGCATTTGCTCTCATCCCCATGGTCACGCTACGAGATTTGTGATTGCGCTTAAGGTTGTCTGTGTTTCAGCCGATATACAAAGTAGGGATTGACCGCAGATTAAGGATCTGAAACAGGTGAACATCAGCACTATTGAAAGGAGACGACTGGCATGGCAACAAGCATCGGCGGGCTTTCGTACATGCGGACGGATAAACTGGCAGCCCAATCAACACCAGGGACAAGTGTTGCTGCGAAATCACTACCATCGTTTTCTCTCGATAAAGTCGCCATATCGCTGGCGGCTTCGGAGATTATGAGCATCAGCGGCTTGACGAGTGTGAACGGCAAAACAGTCGTTGACTTGCGGGCCCAAAACAACACTCTGACCATTCAAGACGGCGTGTACTACCGTTTGCCGTGTGGCGGCGGGGTCAACACGATTTGGAGTACTGATCCTATGCACTGGGAGGATGTCAAGAAAGAACTCGGCCTTAAGACATTGGAGCCGGAAACCCTTGGCGTTGATAATGACCTGATGCGGTTCGTCAATTATTTGATGCGTGGCGGGGACGGGCGCTCCTCTTTCACGCAGGAGCAGCGCCTTGATTTTTATAGCAGATTGGGCATACAGACGAACGACTGGGTGACGATTGACAATCAGAGCGCAAATGGCCGTAGCGGGCGCTTTTATCTCACAGAAAATGGTCTGGGATATGACGAGGAATTCATCGAAAGCATCCGCCTGAACTTCAGTACGCGGGATTGGCGGAAGGAAGGGTGTACAGAAGATTCTGTGTTGCAGGTCGCAGGCAAAGAGTATAAGATGGACGAAAACGGGCATTTCAATATTCCAAAGGGCGAACCGGTGTTTTGGCATTATATCGACGGAGATCCGTCAAAACCCAATATCGTCATGCCCAAGGAAATGGCGGAAGCGGCACGCGCCAAAACCGCGAAAGAACTCGCTGATCGTGCGGCGACTGCCGCAAACAAAGACGGCTCAGATTACTCGAAAAATACCTGACCCCAAACCTCACTTTTTTCAGGCATCTCGCTCAATCCTCACGCGGCGCCCCTCCTGCCGCACCTTGCCCGCCGCGATCAGGCGCACCGCTTCCGGCAGCAGCAAATGTTCCTCCCGCAGGATACGCTCGCTCAGCGATTCTTCGGTGTCCGCCTCATAAACCGGCACCGTCTGCTGCAAAATGATCGGCCCCGTATCCATGCCCGCGTCCACAAAATGCACCGTACAGCCGCTGTAGCGCACGCCGGCCTCCAAGGCCCGGCGCTGGGGGTGCAGGCCGGGAAAAGCGGGCAGCAGGGCGGGATGGATATTGATGATCGGACAGCCGACGCCCCGGATAAAATCTTCGCTTAATATGCGCATATAACCGGCCAAAACCAGCAGGTCCGCCTCCAGTTCCTCGAACCAGAACTCCAGGGCGCGCTCCTGTTCCCGCCGGCTGCCGAAAAAAGCCGGTGGAAAAGCCCGCGCCGGCAGCCCCGCTTTTTCCGCCCGGCGCAGCGCCTCCGCCTCCGCCTTGTCCGAGGCGACGCCGACCAGTTTCACCGCCGGAGTCCCCGTTTTAACGGCGCCGATTAGAGCTTGCAAATTGCTGCCCCGCCCCGAAGCCAGCACCCCTACCTTCAGCTGTTTCGCTTTCCGCTGGATCAACAAATTCACGCCTCACTCCTCATAAACCACTCCCGCGCCCGCTTCCACCACGCCGATCTGGGCCCAGGCCTCTCCCGCCGCCTCCAGAGCGTCGAGCAGGGCCGCCCGCTCCGCAACAGGCACGATAAAAACATAGCCGATCCCCAGGTTAAAAGTTCGCCGCATCTCCGCTTCCTCAATCCCGCCCCGCTCGCGCAGCAGGCGGAACACCGGCGGCTCCCGCCAGGTTCGCGGCCGCAAACGCGCTCCCAGTCCGGGCGGCAGAACGCGAGGGATATTTTCCGTCAGCCCGCCCCCGGTAATATGCACCATGCCGGCGACCTTCACCCGCTTGAGCGCGGCGCGCACGGCGCGCGTGTAAATGCGGGTCGGCGTAAGCATTTCCTCGCCGAGGGTGTGCCTCAGCCCTTTCGGTTTTTCACTGTAGCTCTGGGGCGGAAAAACACGGCGGGCCAGGGAAAAACCGTTGCTGTGCAGACCGCTGGAATAGAGGCCGTAAATCAGATCGCCCGCCTGGATCCCCGCGCCGTCCACTAGGCGATCCCTATTCACGATGCCGACGGCAAACCCGGCGAGATCGTATTCCTCCGGCTCGTAAAAACCGGGCATTTCCGCCGTTTCCCCCCCGAGCAGAGCGCAACCGGCCAGGCGGCAGCCTTCCGCCACCCCGGAGACGACGGCCGCCACCCGCTCCGGCTCCAGGCGGCCGACCGCCAGGTAATCCAGGAAAAACAGCGGTTCGGCCCCCTGGGTCAGTATATCATTCACGCACATGGCGACGACGTCTTGGCCGATGGTATCGTGCCGGTTCAGGGCAAAAGCGACGCGCAGCTTCGTGCCGGCCCCGTCGGTGCCGGAAACAAGGACGGGATCGGGATAGGCGGTCAAATCCGGGGCGAAAAGTCCGCTGAATCCGCCCAGCGCGCCCAGAACGCCGGGCCGCCAAGTGGCGACCGCGAGCGGTTTGATCAATTCGACCGCCTGCGCCCCGGCCTCTATATCAACGCCGGCTTCCCGATAGGTGAGCCCCATTCGCCTCATCCTTTCCCCATACTAAATTTTTTCCAGATCATCCTTGGCCCGGCTCGGCGGCGGCGGGTCGAGATAGCGACCGTCGAAACAGGCCAGACAGTAGTCCCCGCCGCGGAGGGCGGCGCGCAAACCGTTTTCCGACAGGTAGTACAGGCTGTCGGCCCCGATGAAGTCCCGGATGCCGTCCACATCCATCCGGTTGGCGATCAGGCTTTCCCGCTCCGCGGTGTCGATGCCGTAATAGCAGGGATAACGCACGGGCGGCGAACTGATCAGCATGTGTACTTCCCGGGCGCCGCAATGCCGCACGAGCTGAATCAGCTTCAGGCTGGTCGTGCCGCGCACGAGCGAGTCGTCCACCATGACCACGTTCTTGCCCCGCAAGATACGCTCGTTGCCGTTCAGCTTGATCCGCACGGCGGTTTCCCGCATCTCCTGGGTCGGTTGGATAAAAGTCCGCCCCACATAGCGATTTTTCATCAGCCCTTCGGCAAAATGCAGGCCCAGCGCCTGCGCGTAACCCAGCGCCGCCGGCGTCCCCGAATCCGGCACCGGAATCACAATATCCGCCTGGAGCGGACATTCCGCCGCCAATTGCCGCCCCATACGGAAGCGGCTTTCCCAGACATTGACCTCGTCGATGGTGCTATCGGGCCGGGCCAGGTAAATATGCTCGAAAGAGCAATGCGCCGTTTCGCTCCCGCTCGGCCCCTGGCGGGAGGAAAGCCCCTCCGCGCTTATCGTCACCACTTCCCCCGGCCGCACGTCCCGGAGGAAGTCGGCCCCGACCACATCCAGGGCGCAGCTTTCCGAGGCCAGGCAGTAGCGGCCTTCGAGAATTCCGATGCAGAGCGGGCGGATTCCGTAAGGGTCCCGGGCGCCGATGATCTTGCCGTCGCCCATGATCAGGACGGCGTAAGCGCCGCGGAGATCCATCATGGTTTTGATCACGGCGTCTTCCAGCCCGTTGCGTTTGTAGCCGGCAATGAGGTTGAGAATGATTTCGCTGTCCGTCGACGAGTGAAAAACCACGCCGCGCAGACATAGCTCCTCTTTCAGCTGCGGCGCGTTCGTCAGGTTGCCGTTGTGGGCCAGAGCCAGCATACCATGCTGAAAATGCACGACCAGCGGCTGGGCGTTCGCCAGCAGGCTGGAGCCGGTAGTCGAATAACGCACATGGCCGACGGCCATTTTTCCCCGCAGACCGGCGATCAGGGCGTCGTCGGCAAAAACTTCCGCCACCAGGCCCATCGCTTTATGCACTTTAATCCGCCGGTCGTCGGAAACGGCGATGCCCGCGCTTTCCTGGCCGCGGTGCTGCAAGGCGTACAGCCCGAAATAAGTCAGTCGCGCCGTGTCTTGCTCGGGAGCGAAAATCCCGAACAGCCCACATTCTTCCCGGGGCTTGTCCCTGTCCATCTTTTGACCTCCGGCCGTCACCGCATCAGCGCCGCGAGCGCGTTCCCGTAAGCCGCGCGGCAGCGCGCCCGCGTCAGTCTCAGCGCGTCGGCCCCGCCCAGGCTGATGCTCAGTTCCTCGCCGCCCGTCTCGCCCACCCAGGCCAGCGGCTGCTCCCAAGCGGCGGCCAGGGCCTTAAGTTCCGCTTCCGCGCCGGCGGCCGCCGTCAGGATAAAACGGCCCGGCCCCTCGCCAAAGAGGGCGGGCAAAATCTCTCCGGGCGGCAGGTCCACCCGGGCCCCCGTGCCGGCGGCCATTTCCGTCAGGGCTACCGCGAAGCCCCCTTCCGTTATGTCATGCGCGGCCGAAAGCAGCCGGCGTTCCTGCGCCGCCAGGATAAAATCCAGCCGTTTTTTCAGGCCGGGCAGATTGAGCGGCGGCAGAGCACCGGCGACCGGATTCTCGAACATGCTCGCGTATTCGGAGCCGGCCAGCAAGCCTTCGACCGAACCGAGCAAAAAGATCTTTTCCCCGCCGGCCGGAAAAACGGCCGGACAGCGGCGGTCGATATCGTCAAGCACGCCGACCATGCCGATCATCGGCGTCGGGTAGATCGGGCCCGCCGGGGTCTCATTGTAAAAACTCACATTGCCCCCGGTCACGGGCGTGGCCAGAGCCAGGCAAGCCGCCGTCACCCCGGCGCAGGCCTGCTCAAACTGCCAGAAGATTTCCGGATGCTCCGGGTTGCCGAAATTCAGGCAATCCGTGACGCCCAGCGGCCGCGCCCCCGCGCAGACGATGTTCTGAGCCGCCTCCGTCACGGCCCAGGCCCCGCCGTAGAACGGATCCATGTAAGTCAGGCGGCTGTTACAGTCCGTAGTCAGCGCGATGCCCCGGGTCGTGCCGCGCACCCGCAGCACAGCCGCGTCGCCGCCCGGCAGTTCCACGGTATTCGTGCCGACCTGATGGTCATACTGGCGATACACCCATGATTTGGATGCAATGGTAGGATTTTGCAACAGGGCCAGCAATGTCTCCGCCGGAGAAAGACGCAGACGCAGACCGCTCAAGTCCGCAGCGCGCAACCCGGCGATATAGGCCGGCTCCGCCGCCGGGCGCTCATAGACCGGGGCCTCGTCCGTCAGGGCGGCCACGGGTATTTCCGCGACGACCGTTTCCCGCTCCCGCAGACGGAGCAGACCGTCGTCCGTCACCCGGCCGATCGTCGCCGCTTCCAGCCCCCAGCGCCGGAAAACTTCTTCCACCTGGGCTTCGCTGCCGGCGCGCGGCACGACCAGCATCCGCTCCTGCGACTCGGAAAGCATGATTTCATACGGCGTCATCCCGGTTTCCCGCCGGGGGACGAGGGCCAGGTCCAGCTCGATGCCGCTGCCGCCCCGCCCGGCCATTTCCGCCGCGGAACAGGTCAGACCCGCCGCGCCCATATCCTGAATACCGATGACGACGCCGGCCCGGATCAATTCCAGGCAGGCTTCCATCAGCAGTTTTTCCATAAAAGGGTCGCCGACCTGCACAGCGGAGCGGCGTGATTCCGATTCCGCCGTCAGTTCCACCGAGGCGAAAGTGGCGCCGTGGATGCCGTCCCGACCGGTGCGCGCCCCGACGATCATGACCGGATTGCCCGCCCCCCTGGCGGCGCCGGCAGCTATGTCCTCATGGCGGAGGATGCCCGCCGCCATTACATTGACCAGCGGGTTGCCGCTGAAAGCCGGATCAAAATACAGATCGCCGCCGACGGTCGGAATCCCGATGGAATTGCCGTAGCCGCCGATCCCTTGGACGACGCCGCGGAGCAGCGTCTTATTGCCGGCCTCCGTCAGGGGGCCGAAGCGCAGGGCGTCCAATACCGCCACCGGCCGCGCCCCCATCGTGAAAATATCGCGCAGGATGCCGCCGACGCCCGTCGCCGCTCCCTGGTAAGGCTCGATGGCCGAGGGATGGTTGTGCGATTCCATCTTGAACGCGACGCCGAACCCGTCGCCGATATCGATAATACCGGCGTTCTCCCCCGGCCCCTGCAGCACCTGGGGCCCCTCCGTCGGGAAGCGGCGGAGTACGGTCTTCGAGGTCTTGTAGGAGCAGTGCTCCGACCACATCACGGCAAAAATCCCCGTCTCCAGGTAATTAAGCTCCCGGCCGAGGCGGGCGGCGGCGGCGGCGTACTCCTCGTCGCTCAGACCCATTTCACGCCAGACTTCAGGTTTCATCCCTGTGACCATGCCTTTCCCTGCCCGCGCTCAGGAGAGAGCGGAACAGCCCCCGGCCGTCCTCGCCGCCGGTCAGGTTTTCCACCGCGCGCTCCGGATGCGGCATCATGCCGAGAACATTGCCGGCCCGATTGACAATCCCGGCGATATTGCCGGCGGAACCGTTCGGGTTTCCGGCCGCGTCCGCCGCTCCTTCCGCCGTGACATAGCGAAAAACAACGCGCCCTTCTTCCTCCAGCTCCCGCCGTCCGGCCGCGTCGATACAATAATTGCCTTCGCCGTGATTGATGGGTAAACAGATGACCTGCCCCGGGGCGTAAGCGCCGGTGAAGGGCGGGGCCGCTTTTTCCACCCGCAGGAACTGAGGCGCGCAGATAAAACTCAGGCCGGCGTTGCGCAGCAGCGCCCCGGGCAGCAAACCACATTCCGTCAAAATCTGGAATCCGTTGCAGATGCCCCAGACCAGCCCGCCTTCCCGGGCGTGGCGGATCACATCCGCCATAATGGGGGAAAACCGGGCGATGGCGCCCGTGCGCAAGTAGTCGCCGTAAGAAAAACCGCCCGGCAGCACAATGAGGTCATACCCGCGCACCGAGGTCTCCTGATGCCAAAGCATATCCGCCGCCGCGCCCATGACCCGCCAGGCTTCCAGACAGTCCGTTTCACAGTTGGAGCCGGGGAAGCGCACAATGCCGATCTTCACGAGCGCAACCGCTCCGTCGTCTTTTGCAAAATTTATTCCTCCCAGGAAAAAGTGTATTCCTCAATCACGGGGTTGGATAGCACCCGGCGACAGATTTCCTCCAGCGCCGCTTCCCGCTCCGCCCGATCCAGCCCGTCCCGGAGCGTGACTTCCATATATTTGCCGACGCGCACGGCCTCCACCGGGTAGTCCATCTGGCGCAGCGCTTTTTCCACCGCGCTGCCCTGCGGGTCCAGGATGCTGCGCTTCAGCGTCACCTGCACGAAGGCCTTAGACATTGTCCAGCGCCTCCCGCAAACGGCGGTATACCTCCGCGTACGCCTCCTCCACATTGCCCAGGTCGCGGCGGAAGCGATCCTTATCGAGTTTTTCCCCGGTTTCCCTGTCCCAGAAACGACATGTATCGGGGGAAATCTCGTCCCCGAGCAGCACATGCCCCTCCCAGACGCCAAATTCCAGTTTGTAATCGACGAGCGTTATCCCGGCTTTTTCCCAGAGGGCGCGCATCAGCTCGTTCACGCGCAGCGCCATGTCCTGCATATCGTCCAATTGCCGCCGCGTCGCCCAGCCCAGCGCCAGGGCGTGCGAGTCGTTCACCATCGGATCCCCGAGTTCGTCGTCCTTGTAGTAAAGCTCGAAAACGGGTTTTTTCAGGACATAGCCTTCTTCCTTGCCCACTCGCTGGGACAGGCTGCCGGCCACGACATTGCGCACGACTATCTCCAGCGGAATCATGTCCAGACGGCGCACGATCTGTTCCCGGTCGCTCAGCAGTTTGACAAAATGGGTTTCAATGCCATTGTTCTCCAGATACTCGAAAAGCAGGGCCGACATCTTGTTGTTCACAACGCCCTTGGCCTCGATTGTGCCGCGTTTCTGGCCGTTAAAAGCCGTCGCGTCGTCCTTGTACTCGATCCAGTAGTAATTATGATCCGTCGTGTCATAGACCTTTTTGGCCTTGCCTTCGTACCGCTGCGCCAATTTCTCCATTTTGATGCCTTCCGCTTTCATACCGCCCCATCCTTTATCTTTATAAATTACCGCGCGGGGGGCCGGAGACTCAGTCCCCGGGTTCCGCGAGGCCGGCCCGGCGGAAAATCTCGTCCACCCGGGCCGTATGATGCTCATAGTCGAACAAGGCCGCTATTTCCGCCGCGCTCAGGCGCTCGGTGATCTCCGCGTCCGCCAGCAGGCAATCGCGGAAGGAGCGCTGCTCCTCCCAGGCCGCCAGCGTGTTTTTTTGGGTCAGGGCGTAAGCGTCCTCCCGGCTCAGACCCTTGTCCACGAGAGCGAGCAGGACGCGTTGGGAAAAAATCAGTCCGCCTGTTTTTTCCATATTCGCCAGCATCCGCCCGGGAAAAACACGCAGTCCGCGCACGAGAGCGGTCGCCTTCGCCAGCATGTAATCCAGCGTGATCGTGGCGTCGGGCAAGATTACCCGTTCCGCCGAGGAATGGGAAATATCGCGTTCATGCCACAGCGCCACATTTTCCAGCGCCGTCAGGGCGTAGCCGCGCAAGAGCCGGGCCATGCCGCTGATGCGCTCGCCCGTGATCGGATTTTTCTTGTGCGGCATGGCGGAAGACCCTTTCTGCCCCCGGGCAAAAGCTTCCTCCGCTTCATATATGTCGGTGCGCTGCAAATTGCGCAGTTCCGTCGCTATTTTGTCCAGCGTGGCGCCGATGCCGGCCAGCACGGTGACAAAAAAAGCATGACGGTCGCGCTGGATAATCTGAGTGGACACCGGAGCGGGGGTGAGACCGAGCGTCCGACAGACATGTTCTTCCACCCGGGGATCCACATTGGCGAACGTGCCGACGGCGCCGGAGATCTTGCCGGCGCGGACGTCTTCCCGGGCGTGGCGCAGGCGTTCCCGCTGCCGCCGCATTTCGTCGTGCCACAGCGCGAATTTGAGGCCGAAAGTGACGGGCTCGGCGTGGACGCCGTGGGTGCGCCCGACTTGCAGCGTGTATTTATGTTCCAGCGCCTGTTCGCGCAGGGCGGCCATAAACCCGTCCACACGCGCGAGCAGGAGGTCGGCCGCGGCCGTAAGCTGCAGGGCCAGAGCCGTGTCGAGGACGTCGGAACTGGTCAGACCCAGGTGGATATATTTGGCATCGGCGCCGACATATTCAGCCACATTGGTGGTGAAAGCCAGCACGTCGTGATTTGTGATCTTTTCGATCTCCTGCACGCGCTCCCAGGAAAAAGCGGCTTTAGCTTTTATGTTCTCCAGGGCGGCCGGCGGGATCTGACCCAGCTGGGCCCAGCCCTCACAGACGGCAACCTCGATGCTGAGCCAGAGCGAGAGGCGGTACTCATCCGTCCAGATGCGCCCCATTTCCGGCAAAGTGTATCGCTCAATCACTGTTTTTCCCCGTTCAATCGAGCGGCCAGCGCCCGGTCTTTCGCTTCCACGGCCACCGCCAGCCCGGCGCGGTAGGACTTGAGCGCCGCCCGCAGTTCCGGCCGGCCGGCCGCCAGGATTTGCACGGCCAGCAAGGCCGCGTTTTTCGCTCCGTCGATACCCACGGTCGCCACCGGGATCCCCGGCGGCATCTGCACGGTAGCGTAAAGAGCGTCCACGCCCTTGAGGGCCCCGCTCCGGATCGGCACGCCGATGACCGGCAGCGTCACCGCGCCCGCCACCACGCCGGCCAGATGCGCGGCCATACCCGCCGCGGCGATGATGACCTGTCCGCCGCCCGCCGCGAAATCTTCCGCCCAGGCCACGGTGCGCCCTAAAGCGCGGTGCGCCGACGAAACCTTGACCTCACAGTCCAGGCCGAATTCTTTCAGCGTCCGCACCGCTTCCTCCATGACCCCGTAATCAGAATCGCTGCCCATAATCACGCCGATCGCCGCCATATTCATCCCTCCGCTTTTGCCCGGATATTACCGCCAGTCCTATTGTACCCAAAAAAAAGCCCCCGGTCAAGTGAGCCCGCCCGGACGCGGATATTTTTTTGGCCGGTTTTTTAGGGCGGCAATATGATAGAATGTGTTTGTGGTTGCACAAAGATTATCCGGCAAGGAGGTATTGCTATGCTTGGTTTTTTAAAATAAAATAAATCTCGACGATGAACCATTGAGAAATTATGGAAGAATAAGGTGCGGATTGAAATATTTTTGGGGGTTAAAATATATATGCTTGAAGTAATTTCTTTGGATCCTAAAACAATGATAATAAAGTCTGATGAAGAAACGGATTTTTTTGAAATAATAAACTTCATTGTACAAAAGGATAAAAGCAAGAATATTGAAGCCTTTTTCAAATTTGCTGCTCAAAATAGAATAACGGATAAAGAATTTAAATTTAACCGGGATGAATGTTATGACAGATAAAGTATTTATTGATAGTAATATATGGTGTTATTTTTTCATTAAGGATGAACATGAAAAATATAAAATTGCGGAAAATTTCTTTCGGGAAACGCAACGAATTCTATATTTGTTATATCATACCAAGTGATTAATGAGGTAACAAATAAACTGATACAAAAGAAAATAGAAAGTGAAATAACCAAAGTAAATGTACAATATATGTATAAAATATGTACAATACAAGATTTTTCAAAAGATATAATAATAATGTCGGCTTTTAACCTCAGAGAAAAATACTCCTTATCTTTCTGGGATAGTGTTATAGTGGCAAGCGCCTTAAATTCAAATTGTAATATATTGGCAAGCGAAGATATGCAAGACGGTTTAAAAATAAATAATATGATCATAACGAATATTTTCAATAAATAAAAGTATAGTAACGCCCAAGTGTCCCTCTTTTCCCCGTTCAATCAAGCGGCCAGCGCCCGGTCTTTCGCTTCCACGGCCACCGCCAGTCCTGCGCGGTAGGACTTAAGCGCCGCCCGCAGTTCCGGCCGGCCGCGAGGATTTGCACGGCCAGCAAGGCCGCGTTTTTCGCTCCGTCGATACCCACGGTCGGGGCCGGGGCAATGGGGAGCGCGATTGCCCAGACGGCAGCGCAGGCCGGTTATAATGTTTATCTTAAGTACATACCCTGCCAGCTGCTCAGAAAAATGGTAACGGCCGGATATTTGGGGCGCAAGAGCGGAAAAGGATTTTTTCAATACTAGTAATAGCGTAGACTGCTCACGCGGTACGGCGGAACACGCCGGAACCTATACGCTTGGGGAGTTCGTGTAAGACCCGTGGGGGCGACGGACGTTTGAACCAAGAACCCCCCGGCTTAAGCCGTGGGGAGTGTCAACCGTCCGCCACAAGCATATTTTACCACGGCCGCCGGGAAATACAAGCAGAAAGGGCTATGCTGTAAGGAACGCTTTCCGAAAGAAGCCTGCAAAATTTTTTTCATCAAAGAGGCACTTGACAGTCATGCTATAATTGAATATATGAACCACTTGGCAAATGTAAACACCAACGAGGGTGTGCGATTGTTAACATTTGATATGATGCGAAAGCCGATACTGATAATACCGCCGTCAATGCTTGTAAAAAAGGTGTTTGACGATGAGAACACTTGAGATTTCTAAGGATTTCACGCTTGAGGACATCCGTAAAATCCGCGACTATGCCTATTACCGACAGCAAGAACTTGATGCAGAGGCATACGAGAAAGAGTCGCGGCAGGACTTTCTGCGTGGCATTGCATACTTGACAGTTTGCAAGCGGTGAAGCTCCGGTCGTAGGACATGGGGCAATTTAACTGAAAAGGAGAAGGAAATAGTTGTTGGAAAATGGCTTCATTGTAATGGATAGTATGCGTAATGAGCAGCACTACACTGGAGTTACACAGAAATTTGGCATCACCATAGAAGGTGAGAATTATATTGTTAAAATTTCCAACAGTGGTCTTATCTCTCAAGTATATAGCGAATATGTGAGTTCACGCTTTATTCGCAACCTCGGCGTCCAGTGTCAGGAAGTATGGCTGGGTAGTTATCAAAAGCGCCCCGTCGCTATCATCAAAGACTTCAAAAAACCAGGAGAGGCGTTGCACACATTTAAGGACACGCGCCAATCAAGTGAGGATACAGATCTTAGCGGAAAAGAGTATACCTACACCGACGTGCTTCGCTTAATAGAGTCACACACAAAGATGCGCCCGGAGATGCGAACCGCCATGGTAGAACAATTTTGGAAACAATTTATCTGTGACGCTATTTTGGGCAATCGTGACAGACATCATGGAAATTGGGGATATTTGGTCACTCCACATGGTTATGCCCCGGCGCCATTATATGATAATGGTGGAAGCCTATTCCCTGAGATAGAGATAAACATCCGTGATTACGAAGCAGATAAATTCCAATTTTTATCGAATCGGGCTGAAAAGTTTCCTGCTTCTTTGTTTAAAACACACAGGCCTGACGGGTCAATTAGGCGGACAAACTATTATGAAGTTTGTGGACAAATCATGCTGCCTGTGTTTGCCAAGGAGTTGACGCTACCAAAGATAATGGGAGCGATTGAGGGGGCAACTGATTATGTGTTTGAGCCTTACAAGGGGTTCTACAAGAGTATAGTTTGTGTACGGTTCTTACACATCATTAAACGGTTAAGTGTGGAGGAGGCTTATGAGCAATTACAATACTACGAGAATAGAACATATTGACCGAATTCGCACGGCTTATATTATGTGTGAAGAACTTCCCATTGCGACAATAACGGAAGAGTATTCCAGTCTTTCCGGTGAGTCGGACTGGGTAATACGGCCAATATACGAAAATTGTAAGAAAGCAAGGGAGCGGGGGAGCCTTGTAGATATTCCGGGTATCGACATTGATCTGGGTAAAGAGGAGTACATTCGCCGATATGTCCCTTCTTTTGTAGAGCAACGCGTAATCTCTACTAAGCGTCCGGAACTGTGGGACGTATTGAATGATTTACAGTTGGATAGCTATGACCCGTTTGAAATTATGTGCCGTTCTCATGGCGTGTGTGGAGATAATCACTACTATGTAAGTCGTACACCTGATAAAGTTATCGACCCGCGGGCCAGGCGAATTCCGCGCGATATTCCTAACTTCAACACATCCCTTTACGGGTGGTTATGATAAGGGAGAGGTAACTGCCAGGTGTGCCATATTACCCAGAAGAATAGTTGACACATGGCGGCGGGTGGGTTACAATAATAAAACATATAAAACATTTATGTTTACTATGCGCGAGCGGGGCGGATTATGTCCACTATCTGTCCGGCGCTTGCGGCCTCGGCCGGGCAATACAGGGAAAATGGGAGGATAATTATGGCGCGCTACGGAATGTTAATCGATTTGGAACGCTGCACGGCTTGCTACTCTTGTGTCAATCTCTGCAAGCAATACTTCGGGACGCGGCCGGGGGTGGATTACAACCAGGGCCGCATGGTGGAATGGGGCGAGTACCCGCAGGCGCACCGCCGCTATCTGTCGACGATGTGCAACCATTGCGAGGAACCACCCTGCCTGAAAGCCTGCCCCCACGGGGCGACATACAAGGCGGCGGAAGGCCCGGTTCTGACCTGGCCGGACAGATGCACCGGCTGCGGTGTTTGTGTGACGGCATGTCCCTATGGCCAGCGGTTTATGACGACGGCGGATGAGACGTATTTTCCGGGCCATCCTTTGCCGGCGGAGAGCGCCGCCGCGGTTCGTTTGTACAAAGCGGAAAAATGCACGCTTTGCCAGGAGCGCCTGGCCCAAAATCTGGAGCCGATCTGCGTGGCGCTTTGCCCGGGCGGCTGCCGTATCTTCGGCGACCTGGAGGACGCGGAAAGTGAGATTAATTACTATATCCGCCTTTATGGCGCGGTAAAAATAGAAGGGACGTCGCTGTACTACGTCCTGCCGGAGGGGATGGACCCGGCCCTTTTGCCAATGGGTTACGATCCGGCCAGCGGACGCCTCACGCCGACCACTCTGGCCGGCGCCGAAAAAAGGCGGACGCGTACAGATCCGGACTATCAGTCCCTCATGGACGGACTGATCGCCGCCCGGGACAAATTCCGCGATCGCCTGCGCCGCAACGACGACCGTCCCCCGGATGTCGGCGGTGAATACCGCTACAGCTATTGCGCCATGTGCAATCACGGCCCCAAATGCGGCGTGAAAGCCGTGGTGCAGGAGGGGAAAGTCCTGCGCCTGGAAAGGCGCGAGGAATACGGCAACGAATTGCTTTGCGCTATCGGGGCCTCCGCTGTCCAGGATCTCTACGCGCCGGATCGCCTGCTTTATCCTTTACGCCGGACAAATCCCAAAGGCGAGCCCTCTGAGTGGCGGCGGATCAGCTGGGATGAGGCCCTGAGTGAGATGGCCGCCCGCCTGAACGGGATAAAGGAGCAATATGGGGCCGACAAGGTGCTGTTCCTGACCGGCGACCCCAAGGAACCCCGCTCCGTGCTGCAACGCCTGGCCTATAGTTTTGGCACGCCGCACTTCGGGACGGAAAGCTCGACCTGCTACACCGCGGCCGAATTGGGCATCCGCCTGATCTACGGCGCCCGCTCCAAGGAAGTTCTTTCCCTGACGATGGGCGGCATGGTCGATATCAGCGACACGAAAGTCTGCCTCATCTGGGGCTGCAATCCGGGTACCGCCGCCCCGTTTTCCTACGACAAAATGCGGACGGCGCGCGAGTTCGGCGCCGCCAGGTACATCGTGATTGATCCGCGGGTCACGGCTACCAGCGAGAACTTCGCCGACGTCCATTTGCAGATCCGCCCGGGGACGGACGGGGCGCTGGCCCTGTTTTTTGCCGACTACCTGATCCGGCGGGGGGCCTATGACCGGGAATTCATTGCCCAATGGGCGCACGGGTTCGACGAATACCGGGCCTTGGCCGCGGAGTACGACCTGGCCCGCACTGCGGCGATTTGCCAAGTCCCGGAGGATTTGCTCCGCCGGGCCGGGGATATCCTGGCCGGGGCCGGGGGGCCTATCGCCATCCGCACTTCGGCCGCTTATCCGCAGCATGTCAACGGGGTGGACAATTACCGGGCTATTCACCTGCTGGCCCCCCTGACCGGCAGCCTGGACGTCGAAGGCGGGCACTTGATCGCCAACGAGCCCCTGGATTTTGACGGCTGGGGCGGTTCCTACGCCTTCTCCCGGGCGCACGAGCTTTTGCCGGAGCTGGGGAAAAAACGGATTGACCGCAAGTATTTCCCGGTGTGGGCCGACACCGATTGGGACGGCAGTCTGCAAGTCAACCGCCTGCCGGAGTATGTGCGAGACGGTGAACTGCGCGCTTGCTTCGCCCTCGGTCTCAATTGTATTATGTGGCCGCAGTCCCATGAGTATCAGGCCGCCTTCAAAAACATGGATTTTGTCGCGGTCGCCGATTTCCGGGAGAACCCCTGGACCCATGATTATGTAGACATGCTGCTGCCGGCGGCCATGTCCTTTGAGCGCTCCGCGCCGTTCAGCCTGGTGGGGCGGCGGGTGTTCCTGCGGGAGCCGATTGTGGAACCGGCGGGAGAAGCGCGCAGCGACTACCGCATTGTCTGCGATTTGGGCACGGCGCTGGGTATGGGCGACCTTTTCTGGGGCGGCGGCCCCGGGGCGGAGGAACAGTGCCTGCGGGAAATTCTGCGCACCGCCGGCGGCGGTCGGCGGCTGACCCTGGAAGAACTGCGCGCGGCGGCGCCGGATGGCTTGACGATCCCTTTGCAAAAAGGCCCGCAATACAAGAAATGGGAATTGGGGCTTTTGCGCCCGGATGGGCAGCCCGGTTTTCCCACGCCCTCCGGCAAGGTGGAATTCGCCTCCGAAATACTGCGGGCACACGGTTTTGACCCGCTGCCGCGCTACCGGGAACCCTCATACAGTCCGCTCGCGACGCCGGACGTCGCCGCCCAATATCCGCTGATCATGAACGCCGGTTCCCGGGTGCCCTTCTTCTGCCACTCCAAAGAGCGGCGCCTGCCCTGGCTCAGGCGTTTCATGCCGGATCCGCTCGTGCGTCTCAGCCCGGGCGACGCCGCCGTCCGCGGCCTGCGGGACGGCGAGTGGGTGCGGATCACTTCCCCGGTCAACCCGCGGGGCATCATGGCCAAACTGGAGGTCAGCAATATTTTGAAGCCGGGGGTCATCGACATGTTCCACGGCTGGGCCGAAGCCGACGTGAATGAGCTGATCCCCCGTGATTTTGACCCCATCAGCGGTTTCCCCCCCTATAAGGAAGGGCTCTGCGAAATCAGCCGGGCCTGAGATTACGCTGAGGATGCCGCCGCTCCGGCCTCAACGGTAATATCCATGCGGGCGGGCTAGCCGGCGGGTCTTTCCTGCCAGAGGGTGAGACGTTTTTCTATCCGCACGACGACGGAGTTGACCACTACCCCCAAGATGACCATCACCAGAATGCCGGCATACATTTTTTTAACCATAAAAACTTGCTGATATTTCATAATCATGTAGCCGAGTCCGGCATTGGCCCCGATCATCTCCGAAGCGACCAGCACCAGCAAAGAATGGGAAGCCGCCATGCGAAAGCCGGCAACGATATAGGGCAGCGATCCGGGCAGCACGACCTTGCCGAAAAGGCTGAGGGTGGAAATGCCCATGGATTTCGCCGAAAGAAGCAAAACGGGGTCGAGGTTTTTTACCCCCTGGATAGTGTTGATGAATTGGGAAAAGAAGCAACCCCAGACAATGATGACGATTTTGGACAGCTCGCCGACGCCGAACATCAGGATGAAAAGCGGCAGGATCACCAGGACCGAGGTGTTGCGCATGGCTTGCAGCAACGGATCCAAGTACCTTTCCACCCGGGGAAACCAGCCGACGGCAATCCCGGTGGGTATAGCGATCAGGGTGGCGATCCCCAACCCGACGCCGGCCCGCCAGAGGCTGATACTCATATGCTTCCACAATTCCCCGTCCGTGATCATTTGCCCCAGGGTGGCCAGCACATCCAAAAGGGAGGGCAGGAACATATTGTTTTTTAAGCAAAGGGGCACTACGGCCCAGATCAACAGCAGCACCACGATCACAACGGATTTCTGATAGATGAGCCGGAGGGCTTGGATGAAGCGGGTTCGTTTCGCCGCCGGCCTGTCTGCGGCGCTCAAAAACGCGGCTTGTAAACGCCTCGGCGCTATCATCTCTCGTCCTCCCACTGGAAAAGCGCTGTGGAAAGATAGCGCTCGCCGGTGTCCGGCAGCAGCACGACGACGATTTTGCCTTCGTACTCGGGGCGGCGCGCCACCCCGGTGGCGGCAAAGGCGGCGGCGCCGGAGGAAATGCCGACCAGGAGCCCTTCGCTGCGGGACAGTTCCCGCGCGGTGTTGAAGGCGTCTTCCGTGCGCACCTTGATGATCTCGTCCAGGATCGCCACATTCAGCACCGCCGGCACAAAACCGGCCCCTATGCCCTGGAGCTTGTGCGGCCCGGGGGCCTGCCCGGAAAGAACGGCGGAATCATAAGGTTCCACCGCAATGATTTTGATCGCGGGATTGCGGATTTTCAGGACTTCCCCGACCCCGGTTACGGTGCCGCCGGTGCCGACGCCCCCGACAAAGGCCGCCGCCTCGCCCCCCGTGTCCCGCCAAATCTCTTCGGCCGTGGTGGCTCTGTGGATGCGGGGGTTGGCGGGGTTGTTGAACTGTTGGGGAATGTAGGAATTATCGATCCGGGCGGCCAGTTCCTCCGCTTTGCGAATGGCGCCTTTCATCCCTTCCTGGCCCGGAGTCAGCACCAGCTCCGCGTTCAGGGCGCTGAGCAAGTTGCGCCGCTCCACGCTCATGGTGTCCGGCATGGTGAGTATCAGCCGGTAGCCTTTGGCCGCGGCGACAAAAGCCAGGCCGATCCCGGTGTTGCCGCTGGTGGGTTCAATAAGAACGGTGTCCCGATCAATCAGGCCGCCTTTTTCCGCCTCCTCAATCATGGCCAGGGCAATTCTGTCCTTGACGCTGCCCAGCGGGTTGAAATACTCCAGTTTGGCCACCAGGCGGGCCTTTAGCCCTTGCCGCCTGTTGTAATCCGTCAGTTCCAAAAGCGGCGTATTGCCTATCAGTTCGGTTAGCTTGCCGTATATGCCGGGCATGCTGTTCTCCTCCTTCGGCGGGCTTCCCCCCGCCAATGTGTATTCTCGGGCGATTTCCGCCTCGCGCCACCCGCCGCCGCCAAAAATCTCATGGCCGGCCCATCTGTTTTTCACATGCCAAACGGCCCCAGTTCGGCCAAAACCGCAAAATAGTCGGTAAAGAAATTGATCCCGCCGCTAAAACCGCAATAATGCCTGACGCCGAAGGCCCGGTTGCCCTGGGGCGTGGTGACGGAGAGAAAAGGGATGCGCCGCTCGCGGCAGAAAAGCACATCCCAGAACGAACCAAAGACAGCCAGCGTACCCGGGTCAAAGAGGCGGTCGCCGAATTCAGCCGCCATCAGTCCGCCGTCCTCAGTGAAAATCACGGGAAATCCCGCGACGCCCTTATTAAGCTCTGTGTCGCGGAAATAGCCTTCCACCTGAGACCGGTTTTTCTCCGGCACATTCTCCGGCAGATAGATCTTATCCGGAATGAGGCCCAGATCGTTGACCAGGTAGCGGGTCAGGGAGAGGGCGGCGGCGGCGCTGGCGTTGACCAGGAAGTATTTGGGCAGCACCCGGCAAGTGTAGAGCCATTGCAGATTGCGGTTCAAATAGTAGTAGTATTGGGCCTCGCCTTCCCGGATGACCGCCTCGGTCCGCGCCGGGCTCAAAGCGGCGAAATCAGTCAATGCTCTGAGAAAACGGCTGGTTTCCGTGGGACCCAGCGGGACGGCGGGATAGTGTAAATAGGGCGTTCCGTACTGCTCCCGGAGGCGGCGGACGAGGGGAAGATCCACCCAGGGCGAAAGCAGCAGGTTAAACTCGGCCCGGGGGATTTTGTCTACTTCCGGCAGTCCTTTGCCCCGGCCGTAGAAAATATTGGGCTTGAGACCCACGGATCTAAGGAGCAGGGCCAATTCTTCCAGTTGGGCCGACCAGAAGGGGTCATAGAAAGGGACAATGCCAAACACGTTGACGAGTCCGGGGATGACGGCCTCCGCCCCCCGCGGCCTGAGATACTGGTCGCAAATGGCCGTCCACAGCTGCGCGTGCCCGTACAGGTTGTTGCCGCGGAAGCCGGCGGTCTCCGCGAACAGTACCGGTGTCCGGCTGGCGGCGAAGGAACTCACGACACTGGCCGTATCGTCGCCGATAATCTCCGGGGTGCAGCCGCTGAACACAATGAGCAGATCCGCCTGATAGGCGGCCTGCGTATGCTCGATCAAAGTGCGCAGCCGATCCGCACCGCCGAAGATCACGTCGGTTTCGCCGAAATTGCTGCAGGGGATAACGCTTTCCTGGAAAGGAACGGCACTCTGGGCGCCGTTGATCGTACCCAGCAGACTACGGGCCTGGGCCTGGCACCCCGGCCCGCAGTGCAGCACCGGCAGGACGCGCTCCATAGCCAGCGCCGTGTACATGCCGCCGAGGGCGCAGGTCGTGCGGCTCTGTTCAATCATCTCGCAACCGCTCATCTAGCCCGCCTCTTTCTCTATGGCAAAAAACGGCTCCCGGGCCTCGTACGCCGGCGTAAAAGGCGAGCGGTAGTGGGCGTGGATTTTGCGGACGAAATTCTGGTTGTCCAACTCGTCGGCGATGGCCCGGCCGAAATTTACCAGCCCCTTGTAGCCGAAGATCAGGAGGCCGATGCGCCCCTCGATGTCAGGGATGCCCAGGCGGACGGCCCAGCAGCCGTCGCCGTGGGCCCGGGAGACCACAAAATCGGGCCGCAGCTTCCGCAGCAGCAGGTAGTTTTCCATGGTCTGGATGTCGTTCACCGATGTGGGGACGTCGGCAAAATCCCGGGCGTCCGCCACCGCCGCCACCGGTTCCGCCGACTGGTTGTCCAGCCGGGGATCGTAGTGGTAGCCCACGGTGTGCAGGACATTTACCCCCAGTTCCCGCAAGATGCGGGTATATTCATAGGCGTAACTGGCGCCCAGCAAAACCACGGCGGTTTTACCGCCCAGGCGTTGCCGCAGCGACTCCAGTTCCGCCCGGTATTTTTTCCTTTCGGCGGCGATGATCTGTTCCGCCTGCTCCGCCTGCCCCAGGAAGGGGCCGATCTCCCGCAGAAAGCGCTCGAACCCGATGCCGCCGTAAGGCAGGTAGGTCTGAAAATACTTGACGCCATACAACTGTTCCAGGGCGCCGGCCAGGTAGCTGGACTGCGCCCCGCACTGCCCGAAGGTGGCGATGGATTGGGAGGCCCGGCCATATTCCTCATTGGTGGTGCTGCCGGTCAGGTATAGCACCTCGTAGCCCAGGCGGGCGAAGAGCTCATCCACTTGTTGGCGCCCGATGTCCGCAAAGGCGATATAGTTGACCTGGTTTTTTTTGGCGGTCGGCGCTTGGAGGATGGTGTCAGTCACCGCATGTCCGTAGGCGTCAAAACCGGAGGCCCAGATCTTGGACTTGAAGCCCTCCACGGCGGCGAAGCCGATGGTGATCCCCAGTTCTGCGCGCATTTCCTCCACGACGCTGTAAACATCCTCGCCGATGATGGCCGCCGTGCAGCTGGTCGAAACATAGATGATCTTGGGCTGATAGCGCTCATAAGCCGCCCGGATGGTGGCCCGCAATTTGTCCAGCGCCCCGAAAACCGTGTCCCGCTCCGTGATATTCGTAGAAAAGATCCGGGCGTGTTGGGGATTTTTGGCTATTCGGGTCACCCGGTTGGAACTGAAGTTGATGAGGCCGGAGGCGCAGCCATTCGGGGCATGATCGACAATCACGGAGTCCTTGATGCCGATAAGGAGACTCAAGGCGTGAAAATGGGTGCAGGAACTGGCGGTGGTGAAGCAGCGCCGCTGGTTACCCAGGCAGCCGCTGCAGCCGCGGGCCGCCATATCTTTGAGGGTTCCCTCATAGCAGGTAATTGAGCCGAGCCGCTGTTCCCGTTGCTGAACCTCCGGGTTGGTCAGATTGAGCGCCATAGGCGTGATTCCTTTCTGGGGCGGAACTCCCAGCCGGCAGAGCCGTAGCGCCGCCGGCCGGGATGGATTCTGCTCACTGCTTGCCGGTGAAATTCGGATTGTAGGCGTTGGTCGCCACCTCGGCAAAAGTCCAGTCCTGCCGCTGCAGGGGCTGAATGTTCTTGCCGCCGTTCAGGATTTCGATCCAGGGGAGGGTGTGATCCTCGTAGATAATCCCGTCCTCGGAGAAATGGCGGATGCTCAGGAGTTCCGCATTGGCGTTGGGATTGATCTCGGTAAGGTAGATTTCGCGGGCTTCTTCGCGGTTAGCGTTGATCCACTTGGCCGTCTTGGTAAAAGCGGCGATGAAACGGCGCACCGCTTCCTGGTTGTGCGGATCCTCTAACCAGGTTTTGTCCGCAAAATAGGTCAAATCGGTGCCGGTGTCGCCCAGAACGTCATAATCGCTGAAGAGGACCCGGAGGTCGGGGAACTGGGTCGCGACGATATCCGGGGTGAAGTGGGTGCCCGCCACCGCGATGGAACCCTGCCTGAGGGCGTCCGGCATGGAAAGCTCAGGCGAAATGGTGATGACCTCCACATCATCCGCATCCACGCCGCCCTGGCGCAGGTATTCCAGCGGGATGCCCAGGGTGCAACCGTTGGTGCCCCCGGTGCCGATGGTTTGGCCGACCAGGTCCCGGGCGCTCTGGATCGGACTGTCCTTCAGCGTCAAAAAGTTCATGTGGGGCTGCTCCTTGGTGGTTGTCGCCCAAGCGAATATCCCGATGACATTGGCGCCGTTGTCAATAGCGGCCAGACCGTCGGGCGTCATGAGCGCCGTTATGGTGACCGTGCCGGAAATCAGGGCCGGCAGAAGCTCGGGCACCGGAATGTCGCCTACTTCCACGATTTCCACATTTTCCTCGGCGAAGAAGCCTTTGTACACCCCGATAGAGAGGGGGTCAAGGTTCGTGGCGTTAGAGCTGATATTGGGCAGCTTGAAAACATAGGGGCCGCCGGGGTCTTCGCCGGCGGGCGCGGCCGCGGGCGCCGCTGGCTGGTTGTTCGCGGGACTGCCGCCGCAAGCGGTCACAGTGGCGGTGACGGCCAGGATGAGGGCGACGGCCAAAAGGGTTTTCCATGGTGCGGGGATGCGCTGCGTTTTTTTCATGGGGATTCTCCTTTTTAAATAAATACTCTCGCCTTAGAATTCGACATAACGGATACTGACGTCTAACTCCAGGTCCACCTCAATGGCCCCGGTCGGGCAATCATAGACGCAAGAGCCGCAATGCCAACATTCTTTGGGATAGCGGGCCCAGGCGGGCCCATCCTCCAGCCACAGGACGTCCTCCGGGCAAATTTCCACGCACTTGCCGCAACTGTTGCACTTTTCCTGGTCAATGAAAATAGCCATCGCCGCGTTCCTCCCTAAATAGATTATCCAGCCGGATGGCCTTGACCCGGCCGTCTTGCCAATACACCCCGACGGAGACCCCCTCCTGCTCCGGCGCCGATTCTTTCTCGTCCAGCCGCTGGAACAGGCCGAGACTGGACTTGCGTGCCCGGGCCGCGGCCACCACCAATTCCGCCAGGTCGTAAAGATCAAGTACCTCCAAGGCCCGGTTCAGCTCATGCAGGTTACCCGCCCCCAGGGTCAAATCGGCGCGCAGGCGGGCCAGCAGAGCGGCTAACTGAGTCAGATTCTTCTCCGAGTAAGGTTTGCCCAGGTAAGAGTCCAGCAGCGTCGTCAGGGCGTGCTCACCGCTTTGCCAAGTCTGTCCCGCCCGGGTGGCGGTGATCCGCTCCACCTGGCCCAGGAGCGCCTCCACCCAGGGAGCGGCGTCGCTTGTGGGCGCGGGGATTGTTTGGGCCCGTTCCGCCACCTCGACGCCGGTGGCGTAGCCCAGCACCAGGGCGGTGCCGCCGCCGCTGTAGCCCAGGGCCGGGAGTTCGTTGCCGGTGGCGTAAAGATTGTCCACTTCCGTCTCCGTCGTCCCCCGTTTGACCCAGACGCCGCTGGCAATCACGTCCCGCCGGGCGCCTAACCGCAGCGGGAACTTCACCTTGCGCAGATCCACCTGCCGTTTGGCCAGGTAGTGTTTCGTGACGCCGCTCTTGCCTTCATGGCCCAGCGACCACCAGATATAGTCCAGTTCTTCCGTCGTCGCTTCCGCCAGATCGAAGTAAAGCACCTGCCCCTGTTGCAGCAATTCGACGATTTTCTTGCGCTGAGCGCCGGATTTTTCGATGTCCCGCCGGTAGTTGGCCCGGTAGTCGGGATCATCCAGGGGCAGGTCGTAGCGGCGTTCGGCCACGACGACGCCGTTTTCGTCGACGACGCGCCCCGCCGGCCACCAGGTGCCGCCGGGCAGGCCGGCGGAAAAAGAATAGTTGACCAAACCGTAAGAAGAACCCAGGGCGCTGAACTCCAGATTCACCACCGCCGCCCCGGCTTTGGCCGCCAACACTTTGCCGCTGCCCACCGAGGCAGACGGGGCGGCGAAGCGTTCAAAGGTGTCGCTGCCGGTGACCCCCGCCGTGATCCGGGAAGTTATCCCGGAGGTGGCAACTACCGTCGTCTTGGCCCGGACGACCGTGACGACCCTGTCCCTGGTTCCAAGCGCCACAGCTCCGGTCACGGCCGGCCCGTCTTTGATCAGTTCCCGGACATGACGCCGGTTGAGAATCACGGCGCCCAGTTCCAGGGCCCGGTCATTCAGCGCCCGCTTCAGATCCCGTCCTTCAAAATTGTAGCTGGTCGGCACGTAATGCCATTGGGGTACGACCCGAAACCCGCCGGGCAGCTTGCTGTCGGCGAAACGGAATTTCAAGCCGTAGCGTTCCAACTCAATGACGTCATGCCCGGAGTGGCGGACAAAAATCTCAATCAGATCCCTCCGGTTCAAGCGGCCGGGATTACCGCCCCATCCATACTGATCCTCGATCATGTCCTCTTCGCTGTAGCCGATCTGCCGGTGGAACTCAGGGACATAGCCCTGAATATGGTCGATGCCGCTCCCGGCGTTGCCGCTGCGCTCGGCATGGGATTTTTCCAGCACGACGACCTTCGCCCCGCGCTCCCTCGCCCGGATGGCCGCCGCCAGCCCGGCCACCCCGCCACCGAGGATCAGGACGTCGGTGGAATATTCTTCCACCCTGAAATCACTCATGTTGCTCTCCTTCTTGCTTCCTTTCACTCAATCAACATATTCTGTAGTTTACGGACATCCGTTGTCCAGCCGGGTGGTTCTGATTTCCCCGTCCTGCCGATAGACCCCGACGGACACGCCGTCCTTTTCCCGGGGGTACCGGTCTTCGTCCGTCCGGATAAACGGGCCGAGACTGGACTTGCGTTCCCTGGCCGCGGCCACCACCAATTCCGCCAAGTCGTAAAGATCAAGTACCTCCAGGGCCCGGTTCAGTTCATGCAGATTGCCGGCCCCCAGCCGCAAATCGCCGCGCAGCCGCGCTACCAGCTGGGCCAATTGCGTCAGCACCCTATCGTTATACGGCTTGCCCAGATAGTTGTCCAACAGGGTTTGCAGAGCCCGTTCGCCGTTCTGCCAGCCGTCTCCGTCTTTTTGGCCGAGGATTGACTCCGCCTCGCGCCGCAGCGCCGCCACAAAGGGAGCGGAGACGTCCGCCGGCGCGCCCAGCTGTTTGGCCCGCTCCGCGGCCGCAATCCCCGTGGCATAGCCGGTTACCAGAGCCGTACCCCCGCCGCCGAGGATCAATTCATTGCCGGTGGCGTACAAGTTGGCGACGCTGGTCTCGGTGGTCGCGTCCCTGACCCAGACGCCGCTGGGGACGGCTTCCCGCCTGGGGCCCGGACGGAGCGGAAACTTGGCCTTGCGCAGGTCAACCCCGCGCTTTTCCAGGTGGTGTTTCAGTACGCCGGTTTTGCCTTCATGGCCCAGGCACCACCAGATATAGTTCAATTCTTCGTCCGTAGCCTCCGCCAAATCGAAATAGAGGGTCTTGCCCTGTTCCAACAAAGGGGCGATTCTGTTCCTTTGCTCACTGTAATGCTCCACGCGCTGCCGGTACTTGTCGCGGTAGTCGGGGTCGTCGAAGGCCACCCCCTGGTTGCGCTCCACAATTACATTGCCGTCTTCATCAATGACGCGGCCGGCCGGCCACCAGGAACCGCTGGGCAATCCCACCGAAAAAGAGTAATTCAGCAGGTTATAAGATGAGGCCAGGGAGGAAAACTCCAGGTTGACCACTTCCGCCCCCGCTCTGGCCGCCAGGGTTTTGCCGCTGCCGTTGGCCGCCGAAGGGGCCGAGTACCATTCAAAGCTATCGCTGCCGGTTACGCTGGCCGTGAGGCGGGAAGCCCGCCCGGAGGTGGCCAGGATCGTGGTCTTGGCGTTGACCACAGTGATGACCGCTTCCCGGACGCCAAGGGCGACGGCGCCGGTGACCGCCTCGCCGTTTTTCAGCAGTTGGCGCACATGGCTGCGGTTGATGATATTCGCCCCCAGTTCCAGCGCCCGGTTGGTCAGCGCCCTTTTAATGTCCCGCCCTTCAAAATGGTAACTGGTGGGCAGATAATGAAATTGGGCAATGAGCCGCAGCCCGCCGGGAAAAAGAAAGAGTCCGTCCTCAAAGTGGAACTTCAACCCATAACTGGCTAATTCTATGACATCTTGCCCGGAATTGCGCACAAAAAGCTCAATCAGGTCTTTGCGCTTCAAGCCCGGGTTGCCGCCCCAGCCATAGTCTTCCTCAATCATATCCTCCGGGTGGTAGCCCACTTTTTCATGTATCCCGGGGACATAGCTCTGGATGTGGTCGATGCCGCTCCCGGCGTTGCCGCTGCGCTCGGCATGGGATTTTTCCAAGACGATGACCTCCGCCCCGTGTTCCCTCGCCCGGATGGCGGCCGCCAGACCGGCGATACCACCGCCGATGATCAGGACGTCGGCGGCGTGTTTTTTTACCGTGAAATCATTCATATTGTTCTCCTTTACGTCTGGTTCATACTGACGGTTCCTGCCGCCAGATCAGGAGGCGTTTTTCCAGCCGGACAATGATGGAATTCAACAATACGCCGAGAGTGATCATGACCAGAATACCGCAATACATCTTTTCAATCAGCATGGCTTGCTGGTAGTGCTGCACCATATAGCCCAACCCCCTGGACGCTCCCAGCATTTCGGCGGCGACCAGCACCAGCAGGGAAACCGAGGCCGCGATGCGGAATCCGGCAATGATGTAGGATAAGGCGCCCGGGAGTACGACTTTGCGGAAGAGGCCGAAATTGGAAATGCCGATGGAACGGGCGTAGAAGATCAGGTTGGCGTCGACGTTTTTCACGCCTTGAATCGTGTTGATGAACTGCGGGAAAAAGCAGCCCCAGATGATAACGCAGACCTTGGAAAGCTCCCCCACGCCCAGAAAGAGAACAAATACCGGCAGAATCGCCAGAACCGAAGTGTTGCGCATCGCCTGTAGCAACGGATCCAGGTAGTTCTCCACCCGGGGAAACCAGCCCAGGACGATTCCCAGCGGGACGGCCAACAGAGTGGCTATCCCCAGGCCGATACCGGCGCGGAGCAGGCTGCCGCCCATATGATTTAACAATTCGCCGCTCTGGATCATCGGAACCATAGTTTTCAGAATATCCAGCAGGGACGGCAGGAACATATGATGATAAAAATAACGGGGGACGATGGCCCAAGCCAATAAAATCAGCAGGATGACCGCTGATTTCTCATAAACGGTCAGCAGCTTGCCGGAAAAGGTGTTTTTCTTATCAGCCGCCAAGGCTAACTCAGTCATAATATTAACCCTCTGCCCAAACTTGCTTACAACGCGGCATCGTCCGCGACAACCTCCGAAAGATCCAGCGCCGGTTTTTGCCGCGCCGCCTCGTCGTCATAGCCGAGGTCCTTGTTTTGCAGCAGTTCCCAAACCCTGTGCCGCAGCACGGAAAAAGCCTGGGTCGACTTCACCTGCCCGCTCTCCCGGGGCCGGTCAATGTCGATGGTGATAATCCCCTTGATGGTGCCGGGGCTGGACGTCATGACCGCGACCCTGTCCGCCAGGAATACCGCTTCGTCAATGCTGTGCGTCACAAAGATGATTGTTTTGCGGGTTTTCTCCCAGATGCGCAGCAGTTCATCATGCAGTTTTTCTCGCGTCTGCTCGTCCACGGCGGCGAAAGGTTCGTCCATCAGCAGCACGTCCGGGTCGTAGGCCAGCGAGCGGGCGATAGCCACGCGCTGCTTCATGCCGCCGGACAATTCGTTGGGATAGCGATCGGTAAACTCCGACAGGCCGACCAATTCAATGAATTCCCGGGCCAATTTTTCCCGTTCTTTTTTCTTCACCCCCTTTACTTCCAGGCCGAATTCGACGTTCTTGCGGATGGTGCGCCAGGGGAACAGCGCATATTGCTGCATGATGATCCCCCGATCCAGGTCGGGGCCGATGATTTCACGGCCGTTGATATAGATCGCGCCGGCGCTTTTTTTGATCAGACCGGCCAAAATATACAGGAAAGTCGATTTTCCGCAGCCGCTCGGCCCGACCAGGGAAAAAAATTCGCCTTTTCCTACTTCCAGGTTCACATTTTCCAAGGCGATCAGCGTTTTTTTGCCTTCCTTCTTTTTGACGCTTTTGATTTTGTAGACCAAGCCGATATCTTTGGCCACGATCCTGTAGTCTGTCTCGATTGTTGCCGGCAATACTTCCAAAGTCATTGTTCCGCCTTTCTCAAGCGACAATTGCCTACGTTGATACAAAACGAATTGCATACTGGGGCGCAAGCGTAATCTCAATGGCTTGCTGCGGGCAGTCATACATGCAGGAACCGCAATGCCAGCACTCCTGCGGATACTTGGCCACAGCCCGGCCGCCTTCAATCCGGAGTACGTCTTCGGGGCAAATATCCGCGCAGACCCCGCAAGCCGTACATTTGGACTTGTCCAACTTAAAAGCCATGTTTCCCACCTCCTGTCAAGATTTAGCGTTTTGCAGCCGGCCGGTTCGGATCGCCCCGTCCTCGTACCAGACGGCGACGGACTCGCCAAAAATTTCCGGCGGCCAGAGAGACTCATCTAAGCGGGTGAAAGGGCCGAGGGTGGACTTGCGCTCGCGCACAGCGGTCAGGGTCAACTCCGCCAGGTCATAGAGATCGTCCACCTCCAGCGCCCGGCTCACTTCATGGGGCCCCGGCGCCCGGAGCCTGAGTGAGCGCCGCAATTGGTCCAGCAATTCCTGGGCTTGACGGACGGATTGCTCAGAGTATTGCTTTCCCAGCGTGTTGGCCAGGAGGGCTTGCAGCGCCGATTCCGCGTCGCGCCAGCTGTCGCCGTCCTCCCCTGCGAGCAGAGCGGCCAGCCGGGATTCCACTTTTGCCACGAAGGCCGCGGAAAAATCAGGGGGCGCGGCGAGTTCGGCCGCCCGCGCCGCTGCCTGGGCGCCGCTGAGAAAACCGAAGACAACCGCCGCCCCGGCCACCGGGATGAAATTGCCGAGTCCGGCCGGCTCGTTGCCGGAGGCATAAAGATTCCGCACACTTGTTTCCAGGGTATTCTCCCTCACCCAAACGCCGGAGAGAACCGGCGCGCCGCCCCGTTGGTTCCGGCGTAAGGGGATGCGCAGATCGCGCAGATTACCGCCGTTGTTTTGCAGGTTTACCTTGATGACTCCGCATTTGCCCTCGTTGCCCAGAGCCCACCAGATGCGCTCCAATTCCGCCTCCGTTCCTTCCCGGACGTCGAAGTACAGGCTCCGCCCCTCCGCCAGCAGCCGGCCGGTTTTTTGCCCCTGGGCCTGGGCCGCCGCCAGCTTTTCCTTATACTTCGCCTTGTAATCCGGTTCGTCGACGCTGAGATCGTGAAAGCGCTCAGCTATAACCGTCCCGTCCGCGTCCACGACCCGTCCCGCCGGCCACCAGGTGCCCCGGGGCGCCCCCGCTGAGAAGGAAAAATTGAGAAAAGCCGCGCCCGGCGGCGCCAGATTGAAGAATTCCAGATTGACGACCCTGGCCCCGGCTTTCGCCGCCAAGACCTTGCCGGCCCCCACACTTGCCGTCGGCGCGCCGAAGGTTTCAAAGCTGCCGCCCGCGGCGCCGCCGTCAGTCAGCCTGGCGGCGTACCCGGAGGTGGCCAGTATTGTCGTTTTGGCGGTCACGGCCAAAATTTCCCGCTCGCGCACCCCCACCGCCACCGCCCCGTAAACAACCCCGTCCCGGGCGATCAGTTCGCGCGCGTGGGCGCGGTTGAAAATCCGCACCCCCAGGGCCAGGGCCTTGTCAGACAAAACGCGCTTGATGTCGCGACCGTCAAAATGGTAACTGGTGGGTACGCTGTGAAATTGCGGCACCAGGCGAAAGCCTTCCGGCTGGTTGGGATCGTGATCATCATAGCGGAAACGCAGGCCGTATTCTTCCAAACGCCGAATCTCCCGGGCGGAATTGAAAGCGTACAACTCGGCCAGGTCACGGCGGTTCAAACCGCCCGGGCCGCCGGCCGCGTACTGGTCGTCCGCCAGGTCGGTTTCCGTGTAACCGATACGCTGATGGAACTCGGGTACATACGCCTGGATATGGTCGATCCCTGAGCCGGCCAGACCGCTGCGCGCCGCGTGCCCTTTCTCCAGCACGACGACCTCCGCCCCGCTTTCCCGGGCCTGGATCGCCGCCGCCAGTCCCCCCAGCCCCCCGCCGACGATCAGCACGTCGGTGCGAATGTTCCTGACTTCATAATCACTCATGCCTTGTTACCCTCCCTTTACTTGAAATAGGTAAAACCCATGCTTACATTCCTGTTCTTCGGTTTTTCGGTTTTTCGATCGACCGCAACGCATATTAAATTTATATGATTTATATGCTATCTGAATGAAAGCAATGTTACTACAACCCGCTCCATCTGTCAAGCATTATTTTGGTTTTTTTTTCGATCATAGCGAACGCAGGCTATGATAATATCTACCATGTTGACAGCATGTAAGCGGCGGTTTGGCGCGCCCCTAAGGGACTGTTGATAAATAACTTGTGCAGTTGACGCAGCAATTTTGTGCTCTGGCAAGGCGCCAGGTTCCGCTAATACTGGCTGTATTTGCGGGTTCTGGCAACGCAGCCAGAGTGC
>JAISWK010000161.1 GCA_031270805.1 Gracilibacteraceae bacterium | reverse complement strand
ACTTACCCAGCGAGTCTCCGAGCTGTTGGTAAGCCCTCTGCAACAGGCTCCCGGCGAGTCTCCGAGCCGTTGGAGCCGAACTGCCATCGTCCCCTACGCTCTCCCAATTGTGAATTGTGCATTGTGCATTGTATAGGAATCCGCACCTACACATACACGAGCTTATCCTGGTAATGCTCCGGGTCCACGGCGGCGATATACTCCCGGGGGGTGAGGGCGGACAGTTCTTTGAATTCCCGGTTGAAATGGGGCTGATCGCAATAACCCGCCTCAGCGGCGATCCCGGCGAAACCGGGGCGGGGCCAGCCGTTCATCAGGCCGATCAGGCGCTGAAAGCGCACGCACTTGGCGAATGTTTTGGGCGACATACCCAAGTTGTCGTGAAAAACGCGGTTTATGTAGCGCGCCGAGTACAGGGTTCGCGCCTCAAGCTCGGCGACGCTGATCGCCCCGCCGCTGGCCGCGACCTCGGCGATAAACTGCGTCAGCAGAGCGTGGCCCTGCCAGCGATCCCGGACAAAAGTCCGCAGTCCTTCGATCCGCGTCAGGAAGCCGTCGCCCTGGGCAATATTTTCCATCAACGCCATTCCCTGGGGATAATCGGCGAGATCCAGCCGCCTGTCCACAAGCTCCGGCAGCGACAGGCCCAAAGCCTCCGGCAACCAACCCGGCCGAAAGCGCACGCCGAAGCAGCGCGCCCCGCGTGGCAGCGCCAGTCCGCGCCGTTTGGTCACGAACCCGCACACCCGCCCCTCGACGCGTTCGCCGGTAAAAGTGAAGAGCAGGTCGACGCAGGCATTGGGCACGGCGGCGCTCAACTCCGCCCCCTCCGCATCGGCGGTAAAGGAGTAGAAATGGACGTAGGGCGTCTCCGGCACGATTTTTTTGTAATACTTTGTCGTGTTGACGAGGAAAAACGGCTGCACCGGATAGATCATGGCGAATCCTCTCTCCCTGCCTTGCTCAAACCTGGGCCCGGAAACGATCGTAGCGGAAGGCGCTCAAGTCCAGCACGGGGGTTTCCTCCGTCGCGAGCGCCGCGAGCAGTATTCCCACCACAGGGGCAATGCCGAAACCGTGCCCGGAAAAGCCGCAGGCGACGGTCAGCCCGGGAGTTTCGGCCGGGTTGTCGATAACCGGGATATGGTCGGCGCACTCGTCCAGCCACCCCGCCCAGACGCGGACGATCTTGATCTCCCGCAGCGCGGGCAAGTAGCCGATTATCGCCCGGCACACGCTCGAGGCGGCGATGGACGTCCCCAGCGGTTGGCCGTAAAAAGCGTGGGCCTCATACCCGTGCGATCCGCCGAAAACGAACGAGCCGTGCCGGGATTGATGGCCGTAGAAGTCCGCCATAGCCGTCCCCAGCATCTGGCAAAACATGGGCGGCGCCTCCTCCGTCACCAGGCACTCCACCTGCAGCGGATGCATCGGCACGTCGAGCCCGACGGAGGAAAGTATTTTGCGGCTCTCATAGCCGGCGGCGACCACAACGCGCCCGGCCGAGCGGATTTCGCCCTCCGCCGTCACCACCTCGGCCACCCGGCCGCGGATTTTGCGCAGCTCGACCACTTCCGCCCCGGAGATGAAGCGCGCCCCCAGGCGCCGCGCCGCGCGGTAATAGCCCAGCGTGACCAGGAGGGGATTCGCGTGTCCGTCACTCGGGCACCAGCCCGCGCCGATCACCTCCTCCGCCAGGCCGGGGCAAATCCCCCTCGCTTCGACCGCGCCGATCAAGCGCATATCCAAACCGCCGGCCTCAGCGCTTTGCACCAACTGGGCCAAGATGTCCAGATGGGCCCCGGTCTTGCCGAGGCGGAGATTGCCGGCGCGGTAATACTCGACGTCCAAGTCCAGTTCCGCCGAGAGATTCGGCCAAAGATTTTTCACCCCATACATCGCCAGCGGCAGCTCCGCCGGGTGGCGGCCCGACTGGCGCACGCCTCCGCCGTTGCGGGCGGAAGCGCCGCCGCCGATATGGTCGCTTTTTTCCAGCACGGCGACTTTTAAGCCGCGCCGGGCCAAGTAGTAGGCGGTCGCGTTGCCGATCACCCCCGCGCCGATGATGATTACGTCAAACGTGTCCGTCATAGCCCCTGCTCCCGCGCGAAAACGCGCATTTCCAGCGGGCGGGCCGGGGCGCGTCCCGTAGCCTCAACCAGAGAGTCGGCCGCTACGCCCAGCTCCCGGGCGATAATCCCCCGCACGAGCCGCGCACACGTGTTTCCCTGGCACAGGCCCATCCCGCACCGCAGCAGCCGCCGCACTTCGTGGACGGTAAAGAGACCGTCCCGCACGGCCCGGCGAATCTCGCCCTTGGCGACCTCCTCGCAGCGGCAGATAATAACGTCGTCGTCGGCCGCGGCGACATACCGGCCAAAATCCCGCGTTCTCTCGCTGCTCATGCCGCCGCCTCCTTTTGCCAAAACCGCGCGCGCATGGCAAAGTCCCGCGGCACCCGGAAGGTGACCAGGGCCGTCCGGTCGAAAGCGGGCGCCAGCTTTACCCGGACGACCTCCGCCGGGCAAAGTTTTTCGCCGGAACGGGCCAGGGCCGCGCCTAGCTCCCCCTTTTGCGGCAGGGGGAGGAATTCGTAGGGGGCCGTGACCTCCGCCAGGCCGTCGCCCGCGTCCTCGTTCAGCAAAAATATCGCCTGGCCCGGACAGACGGCGACGCATAAGCCGCAACCCGCGCACCCGGCCCGGTCGTCATACTCCGGCAACGCGGCGATGCCGCCCGTGACCTTGATACAACCTTGAGGACAAGCGTCGCGGCAAGGGTTGCAGGGGATATTCTGCGTACATTCAATGACGGGGTGGATCCCCGCCGCCGGCTTCACGCCGGGGTATTTGCCCACCTCCCCCTCCTCGAGATAGCCTTTCCGCAGCAGGGTTTGGGAGAGATCTATCCCTTCGTCGGTCTGGGCGGAGATTTGGCCCCGCTTCTGCGGCGCGAACATCCCTTCGCGGAGGGAGGCCAGCGCGGCCAGCAAAACTTGGCGCCGCTCCTCGTACTCGTCCGGGCCGATGAATCCGAGTTTCCGCGCCGCCGCCCCACCGGCCAGGCGGCCCTCGATCATCGCGGAACTCGCCTCCTCGATGCCGCTCACATCGCCGGCGGCGTAGACTCCGGGCAGACTCGTTTCGCCCACGGCGGAGCAAACGGGCAACCAGTCCGCGCCGGCGGCGCGCATGGCGCAACCCGCCATTTTCAGCAGCTGCGTCGCCGGGGCCAGCCCGGCGGCGATACAAACCGTATCGACCTCGAACTGCTTTTCCCGGCCGGGGATAAAATTCCAGCCGCCATCGACCTCGCCGGCAACAACGCCCGTGACCTTGTCCGTCCCCCAGGCGCGCACTATGCTGTGCGAGAGGTAAAACGGCACGCCGGTCCGGGCCAGTTTGGCCGCGTGGACGCCGTAGCCGCCGATCCGGGGCGCCGCGTCCAGCACAGCCGCAAGCTCGCACCCGGCTTGCCGGAGCTGAAAACCGACCACGAGTCCGACATTGCCGCTGCCGAGCATTAGGACGCGCTTACCCGGCTTGACGCGGTGGAGATGCATCAGCGTTTGCGCCGCCCCCGCCCCCATGACCCCGGGCAGCGTCCAACCGGCAAAAGCCGGCATATTCTCCTGCGCGCCGGTCGCAACGATGATCGCGTCGCCTTTGTAATGGCCCACCCCCTCGCCCCGGCGGACGAGGATCTCCCGCTCTTTGTACAAACCGGCGACGGGAGAATTGAGAAAAACCTCCGCCCCGCGCTTCTCCGCCTCGGCCAGGAGCTCGGCCCCGATCTTGACGCCGCGGATTTTCGCCTTGTGTTCCTTCGCGCCGAAAAATTTGTGGATTTGCTTGAACAATTGCCCGCCCGGTTTGGCGTTTTCGTCGAAGACGGCGACGCGCAGACCCGCCCCGGCCGCCTCGGCGGCGGCGGACAGCCCGGCGGGGCCGGCGCCGATTACGATCAGGTCGTACCTTGTCACTTTACCCCCTCCCCCGCTCCGTACTGCGTCGCCACCCGCATACCCTCCTCCAGCGGGGTAACGCAGACGCGGACATTCGGCCGCCCGTTGACGACCATAACGCAGTCGGTGCAGCGCCCCACGGCGCAAAACAGGCCGCGCGGACGGCGGTGCTTTTTTGTATAGCGGTGGACGGCGACCCCGGCGGCTTTCAGGGCGGCGGCCAGGGGTTCGCCCTCCAAACCCGTCGCCGCCACGCCGTCAAGGAAGAATACTACCTCGCGCCCCGGCGCCGCTGGGCCCAAAATCGGGTGATTCGTCAGCCTCATCTCCACTCCGTCACACCATCGCCGGGGAATCCCACAGGTTTAGACTGACGCCCAGGCCCAGCCGCAGGGCGTTCTGCCAGATCGTCTTGCCCCAGGCCAGGTCCTCGACCGGCATACCGCCCACGGAGTTGACGACAATCTGGCCCTCAAACTCGCGGGCGGGGGCCGCGCCGCTTATGACGTCGCTCAAGGAGATAATGTCCTCGCGCCGGATGAGCTTATCCCGCAGCAGGTCGAAGTAGCGCACGCCGATTATGCCGACGGCGGAAAAAGAAGGATAGGCGTAATCATTGGCCCAACACTCGTACAGTCCGTAGTTTTCCAGCACTTTGCGCGCCCGCCGGGCCAGAAAATCGTCGTCCAGGCGGACGTAGGCGGGGGCGGACAACAGCATCCCGGGTTTCAGCCATTTTTCCTCCAGGAAGGGATAATTCTCCATGCCCATGGTGGAGGACGTGCCAATGGTGACAATGTCCGCGTCTTTACAGGCCTCCTCCATTGTGTCCACGACGCTGATCTCCCGGAACTGCGGATAGCGGCGGGCGAACTCAATAAAACTGTCGATGGAGGCCTGGCCGCGCCCTTTGATCTTGATGGCCTCGAGAGTCGGGCAGGCGTAAACGAACGCTTCGAGACTCGTTTTACTCATAACGCCCGGCCCGATGACGCCCAGGACTTTGCTGTTCTTGGGCGCCAGGTACTTCGCCCCAACGCCCGGCACCGCGCCGGTGCGATAGGCCGAGAGCAAGTTCGCGGACATGAGGGCCAGCGGCGCGCCCGTGTCCTTATCGTTCAGCATAACCATCAGGATCGAGCGGGGCAGACCTTTGTGGCGGTTCTCCGCGTTGGAGCCGTACCACTTCATCCCCGCGATGTCAAATTTCCCGCCCAGGTAGGCGGGCATGGCCATAAATCGGCGGTCGGGGCCGTCCTGGGGCATGTTGGGGAAGGGCGGATCCGCTGGAAACGTGACCATGGCCCCGTGCGAATCGCCGTTCTGCCCCGCCATCTTGTAGTCGCCCCGCCCAAGAATTTTGAACATCTCCTCCATACAGTCCACACATTTTTCCATGCCGGTCACGCCCGCTTTAATCATGTCTTCCTCGTTCAGGTACAAAAAATCAATTTTTGTCTCAACCATTGCCCTTACTTCCTTTCCTCATCACTCTCGTCCCGCGTCCGCTCAAACGAAAACGCCCGCGATACATGTCGTACCGCAGACGTCCTTGTCTGTGCCGCGTGGCTTAACTATACCGCTATGGGCGCTATATTTCTTGGATAAATCGGAACACCGGAAGGGGCGCGGTTCAGCGCCGGGGGTCGGTCGGGTCGAGGGGCTGCAGTTTGTAATGGAGTTTGATGTAATTTTTTCGCCGGTTGATCTTGCCGAAGCTCAGCGAGATGCGCTCGCCGATCTTGCAGCCGTTTTCATAAGATGTGCCCGGCAAAAGGGAGACATACTGCGTGCTGCTGTAGCGGGCAAAAAGGTCGCCGCGGCGCAGATGGATGGCGATAACCCCGTGCAGTTTTTCCATATACTCCCCGATATACTCCGCCTGCGGCAATTCGTCGTCCATATCCGTCAGCGTGATCAGCATGACATAAACCGACTGGCCCGTCCGCTCCACACCGCGAGCGATAAAACGGTACATGTCCTTGAATATCTCATAGTTGCAGGAGTAAGCTCCCTGCCGAAGCGTCGCCTCGTTCAGGTTGTCCTTGATGATCAGGAGGTCGCGCTCCACGCTCTTGATGGTCTTCATGATGTCGCGGTAAAGAGAGATCACGCCGTCGGAAGGATTCACGCCCAGCTCGTTGAACAGGCGGCCCGTGATGGTCTCGTAAGCCGCCAGGGCTTCCTTGTGCCGGCCGAGACGGATATAGGCCGTGATCAGCATTTCGTAAAAACTTTCGTCATAAGGGTCGATAGAAGTGGCGCGCGTGCAGATGCTGAGGATTTGCTCGTACTTTTCCCTTTGTTTCAGCAGTTTATACGCTTTATGCACACATTCGCTAAAAATACGGTGGTAAAACGAGGCATATGGCACCGCCCACTCCTCGTAAGCGGCGCGCGGTAAAAACCGGCCCCGGTAAAGTCCGATGGCCTCGGTATAGAGCTGGATTTTTTCCTCATCGCCCGCGGTGGGCTGACCGGCCCGTTTCCATTTATTTTCAAAAAGCTCGACGTCCACCTCGCAGGGCACGGACGTATTCCAGGAATAGACGCTTTTTTTGCACAAGATATACTGCTTGGAGGGCAGACCGTACTCATCCAGCAGGTTGCGCAGACGATAGACGATATTCTTAATGATATTGGCCGGGTTGGCGCTGCGATCGTCCCGGACGAGCAGTTCCACCAGGTCGTCCTGGCTCAGATCCCGGCGGCGGTTGATCAGCAGGTATTCAAGCAAAGTCCACACCTTGCGGCTGCGGCCTTCATCCTCCATAACCCCTCTCTGCCCATAAGAGAGGGAAAACCCGCCAAACATCTTCACTTGCAAAATGGGACCCGGCTGTTCCGCTCTTGTCTCCGGTTCCACTTTCAGCCCTCCTTCAGGGTGCGGGGTAGCTGCACTAGGCCGCTTTGTCACACAGGTTTTTTGTTGTGACTTTTCTCTCGCGGGTTTTTCCCACCGCCCCTCAGGCGCGGCGAACTTCTCTTGGTTCGCCGGGCGGGCCGTCTCATCGTCGCAAAGGCGGCGGAGCGCGTGAGTTCCCGGTATCTGGTTTCTTTGAGTATACCTTATCGCGGGAATAAAGTCCAGACGTCACAAAGAAAAATTTTTCCCGGGCCGAGGCTGCGTTTTCTTTTGTGACTCATCACCGGCAAATACGGTCACGGGCATGAGACCGGCGCGATTTAGGGATTAGGGATTAGGGATTAGGGATTAGGGATTAGGGATTAGGGATTAGGGATTAGGGCGGGGTTTAATTCCCCTCCTTTGGAGGGGTGCCGCGAAGCGGCGGGGTGGTTGGGAACTTATCGGATTCACGGCGCGAAAGGGCGACGCAAAACTCAGGCGCATTGACAGCCTTGGCCTCTGCTTATATAATAATAATAATAATAACAAAGGCGAGACTGGAATACACAAGGGATCGCGAGAGATAAAGCCATAAAAACAGAGGGCGGTGGGCAAGGGACTGTTGATAAATAACTTGTGCAGTTGACGCAGCAATTTTGTGCTCTGGCAAGGCGCCAGGTTCCGCTAATACTGGCTGTATTTGCGGGTTCTGGCAACGCAGCCAGAGTGC
>JAISWK010000159.1 GCA_031270805.1 Gracilibacteraceae bacterium | reverse complement strand
TCCTCAAATAACTTATACATTTGACTTGCCCTTTTGCACCCTGGCTGCGTTGCCAGAACCCGCAAATACAGCCAGTATTAGCGGAACCTGGCGCCTTGCCAGAGCACAAAATTGCTGCGTCAACTGCACAAGTTATTTATCAACAGTCCCTAAGGACTGGGCTTTGCCTATTCCCCCGCTTTCCCGGAGCGGGAGCAATTTTTCCGGATCCAGGCGGATCAGGACGGCCGCGCCCGGGCTGACATCCTGCCCCGCCGCTATGGCTCGCCAGTCCGTTTTTGGCATTTCCACCCGCAGGACGGAGAATTCCTCGCTGAAGGGAATCCGGTTTTCCCCCTCCGCCCCTGCGGCCTCCAGCAGGATAATGGAGGAAAATGTATCTTCGATCACCGCGCGCAGACGGCAGGGAAGGGCATTGTCCGCCCTCTCCGCCGCCGGAGCGGGGCAAAACTTGATATAATGCGCGCGATAGCCGACATAGCTCAAATCCGGGGGCAAGTCGGCGCCGGTCTGGAGAGAGACCCCCCAGTCGGCGGCCCACAGCCGGCGCAAGTCCGTCCGCCGGGCGCGGGAAAAATTCTTGCAGCCGGTGATGCGCGCCGCGGAGATGGTTTCGGGATTGCGCATCAGATCTTCCCGCTCGCGTAGCACGTCGATTTTACCGTCGTGCAGCACGGCGACGCGCGTACACATCCGGTAAGCCTCGTCCCGATCGTGGGAAACAAAGAGCGTCGTACCCGGAAAAGCATCGGTTACCGCCATGAGCTCCTTCTCCGTTTGCCATTTTAAGTAAGAATCCAGGGCGGAGAACGGCTCGTCCAGCAGCATGATTTCCGGCTCGCTGGCCAAAATGCGTGCCAGCGCCACCCTTTGCTGCTGCCCGCCGGAAAGCTGGGGCGGATAGGCTTTTTCCAGGCCGGTCAAGTAGAAAGCCTGTATCTTTTCCCGCACGACGACCGCCCGCTCAGCCCGGGGGCGCCGAATACCGACCGCGATATTTTCTTCCACGGTCATGTGCGGAAAAAGGGCGTAATTCTGGAACAAATAGCCGACCCGCCTTTCCCGCGGCGGCAGATTCACGCCGCGGCTCGAGTCGAAGAGCACGCGCCCGTTCAGTTCGATCCGGCCCTCGTCCGGGGTTTCCACGCCGGCGATACATTTCAGGGTCATGCTTTTGCCGCAGCCGGAAGCGCCGAGCAAGGCCATTACCTCGCTGCCCGCCTCGAATACCATATGTAGGCGAAACTGCCGCAATTCCTTGCTGATGTTAAGGCGCAGCGTCATGACCCGCCGCCGCCGCGGGCGCGCCAGCTCCTTTCCTGATAGCCGGTCCAGCGGTTCATCAGGTACATACTGACAAAGGAGATAATCATGATCACGCCCACCCATTTATAGGCGATGGCGCGATTATTATTGGCCACAGCCGTGTACACGGCCAGAGACATGGTCTGCGTCCGCCCGGGAATATTGCCGGCCAGCATCGTCGTGGCCCCGAATTCGCCCAGGGCGCGGGCAAAAGCCAGGATAGTTCCCGCCGCCACGCCCGGCCAGCAGAGGGGCAGCATGACCCGCAGAAAAATCCAGGTCTCGGAAGCGCCCAGGGTGCGGGCTGCGTGGATGAGGTTCGGATCCATCTGCTCAAAGGCCCCCCGCGTCGCCCGGTACATCAGCGGAAACGAGACGACCGTCGCGGCGATGACCGCGCCCTGCCAGGTAAAAACCACTGACCAGCCGAGGCTGGCCAGTGTTTGCCCGAGTAAGCCGTTTTTGCCGAACAGGAGCAGGAGAAAAAAGCCCACCACCGTCGGCGGCAAGACCATCGGCAAGGTGAAAAGGCCGTCTATTACGCCTTTCAGCCGATCAAGCCTGACGACCAGGCGCGCGGCGACGATCCCGAGGACAAAAGTCAGCGCCGTCGCGCAGCCGGCCACCTTTATTGATACCCACAGAGGCGATAAATCCACAGTTTTTCGTTACTCAGCCAGGGCGAAGCCGGCCGCCTCGAAAATATCCGCCGCCTCGGGGCCGCTGAGGAAATCATAGAAAGTCCGCGCTTCGTCGTAAACGGTCGTCCGATCCAAAATCGCCGCCGGGTAAACAACCGGCTGATGTGAGCCGGCCGGAGCCTCGCAGACCACGGTCACGCCGTCGCTGGAGGCGGCGTCGGTCGCGTAGACGATGCCGCAGTCGGCGTCGCCGGTTTCAACCACCGTCAGCACCGCCCGCACGTTGGAACCGAAGGTCGCTTTGGCCTTTACTTCTTCCCATAGGCCGAGCGTGGTGTAAATCTCCTCCGTATACTGGCCGACAGGCACCGAGGACTCTCCGATGGAAATAAATCCCACCTCGTCACTCACGACATCCTCAAACGAGGCGATATTCTTGGCGGAATCCTTGGGTACGATCAGAACCACTTTGTTCTCCAGCAGATTCTTCCGGGCGCCCTCCATCAGGAGACCGGCGGCCTCCAGGGCGTCCATCTGCTTCTGCGCCGCCGAGATGAAAATATCGGCCGGAGCGCCTTCTTCGATCTGCGTCTGCAACGTGCCGGAAGAATCAAGGGTAAAAGTGAGCGTCACATTGGGCGCCTTCTCTTTGTACTTCTCCTGCAGGGCTGCCGCGACGTCCGTCAGACTGGCCGCCGCAGAAATCATCAGTTCCACCGGCTCTTCCGCCGGCGGCGCGGCCGGGGGCGCGGCGGGGGGCGCGGCGGCCGGAGAGCAGGCCGCCAACAGAGTCAGCAGCAAGAGACAGATAATGAGCGCGGTCCTTTTTTGAGCTGCCATGTTTTTTCCTCCTTCTTTCTCTTCGTAACAAAACATAACCAAACTGCACACCCTTCGTAACCACGTACAGTTTAACACAGAACCCTCACTCTGTCAATAGTGTAGAGAAGGAAAGAGTGAAAAGAAAAGAAGAAAGAGAGGCGGCAACCTGCCCCCACTCTTTCCTCTTTCCTCCTCACTCTTTCCTCAATATATAGTTGCGTCAGCCGTAATTATATGCTATATTGAGACAGATATATTTTATTTTTACCGGAGGTGCGGAATGGCGGTTCTTATCAACACGGACAGCGGTCTGCAGCGTCTGCGCGGCAACAAAAAACTCTACCGCCGCATGCTGCAAATGTTTTTGGACGGGCCGGAGTGCGGACGATTGGAAGACGCGCTCGCCGGCGCCGACCCGGCGGCGGCCGACGCCGCCCACACCGTCAAGGGAATGGCCGGTAATCTGTCCTTGGACGCTTTGTTTGAAACAAGCACGATTCTGATGAACGAACTGCGAACCGGCGCCACCGCTCCGGCCGCAGCGGCGGCTTACCGCGATGCGCTGGCCCAGACTCGGGACGCCGCGCGCGCGCTGATCGCCGAATGGGAGGCGGAGGCGGGCTGAGAGTGGGTGGGAAAATTTCCCAGCCCCGCCGCTAAAATCTCCGCCCGCCGCCGTGCCGGCCACCGCCCCCGCCGGGCCGACCCCCACCGCCGGGCCGGCCGCCTCTGCCGGGCCGCCCTCCGCCCCCGCCGCTCGTGGACGGACGTGGTCGGGGGGTTTTGCTTGTCGTCTGGTAGAGATAAATATCTTTCTGTTCCCGCAGCTTGAAACTGCCCGGCACTACATACTCATGGGCCAGGTTCTGCGGGCGCGCCCGGTTCAGGCTGGATTTCATCGCTAGGGTCACGGCGAGGGCAATGAGTAAAGCGAGGGCAAAAACGCCGCCCAGTAACATTGGAAATTTTTCCCGCAAAAAGGCGGGATCATAATCCACCCCCGTCGCTGCGGTCGCGATCTCCGCCGATCCGAGCGTCCAAAACAAGAGCAGAGCAAGGATGAGCGCGCCCCGGCCCCGCATTATATGAACCCCGCCGCGAGGGAAAGGGCGAGAGCGCCGACGCCGCTCAAGCCCAGAAAGAGACCAAAAAACCAGGCCCAGAATTTTCCGCGGGAGACGGGCAGACGACCGACGAACTTGCCGGTCTGTCCGTTCATCGCGAACAGGTATGCTTTATCCCCGTACCGGGTATTCAGCAGCCAGACCGGCAGCAGGGCGTAAGAAATCCGGCCCCGGTTGAGGCGGATATTGACGCTCTCGGCTTGATAGGCGCTGTAGCTGCGGTCGCGCACCGTTTCGTCAAATAAAGCGCGCGTACTGTTGCGGATGCGCTCGTTCACGCGTTTTTCGCTCTCCGCCGCCTCCACGTCGAAGCGATCGGCCCGAAATCCGGAGAGATATGAGGGGGCAAAAGGCCGGATTTGCCCGTAATCAAACGGTTCCAGCGCTTCCATCAGCGTATCGTCGATCTTGCGGGAACCATCGACCGGCACGCGGGCAAAACTGACCTCGCCGGCGCGCAGCAGATGGTAATGTTTGGTCGTGAGATAATTCCAATTTGCGTCGCTGCGACTGCTTACCCGCGTCGCTTTGTAGCTGATGCGCGCGCCCGTGTCGCAGTCAAAAAGCCAGAAGGGCACGTACACGCCGCTGACGCGCTCCAGCTGGTTTTGTTCGCGGAACAGGCGGGGCAGGAGGAGTTTGCCTCGGTAAAAGGCGCGCAGAGCCGCTATGGCCGCCGCCTTGTCCAGCCGGAACGGTATGACAAAATCCGGGCGGAGGCGGCCCGCCACGCTCCCGCTCAGAATCATCATATTATTGCAGTACGGACATTCCGCGGCAATGGTCTGCGCTTCGCCGATCAGTTCTCCGCCGCAGGAGGGACATGTCGCCAAGTGGAGATTTTCCTGCTCCGCCTCCGCCCAGACGCCGCTTTCCCGCGGGCAATCCCCCCAATCGCAGACGGCGTCGCCGGTGTCGTAAGCCGCGGCGTATTCGCGCAGATCGCTCACCGCAAAGTTGTTGCCGCAATGAGCGCAATCCATATTCTGGCTGCCGCCGTCAAATACCAGGGGCGCTCCGCAGGCGGGGCACTTGTATTCCAATACCTCAGTCATGAAGGTCGCTCAAAACTTATCGCCGCACTCCGGGCAAAATTTCGGTATTTTACCGCCCGGCGCCGGCGTCCAGCCGCATTTGTCGCAGCGGGCGGACTCCGCCGGACGGGGCTGGCCGCAATCCACGCAGAATTTGCCCTCGTTTTCCGTGCCGCAGCCGCAACGCCAGGTCTGATCCCCCGTTCCGCTCCCGGACTGCTGCAGGGCGAAGATGTCCCGTGCGTTCGCGCCTCCGGCCTGCTGGGCCAGGCTCAATCCCATGAACCCCGTCAGCGCCCCCTGGTCGTTGGCCGCCGCCGCCCGCATCGCGTCGGCTTGGGCGTCGATCAGCGCTGCGGCCGCCATAGCCGGATTGCGCATGACGGCGCTTTTTTGCAGCTGTTTGATCATGTTTTCGTCTTCTTCGGAGGCCGTGACGGAGTTGACTCCGATGGAAGCGACGGCGATGCCGCGGGACTGCGTCCATTTGGGCGACAGGACTTCATTCAGGGCTTGCGCGAACTCAGCCGTGTGACCGGGCAGCGCGCTGTAGCGCACGCCCAGTTCGGAAATTTTGGCGAACGCCGGTTGCAGCGCCGTCAGCAGCTCCGTTTTCAACATGCCGTCCAACTGGCTGCGGTGGTAGACCCGCTCCACATTACCGCAGACATTCGTGTAAAAAAGGATGGGATCGACCAACCGGTAGGAATATTCACCGTGCAGACGAATAGCGATGTCTATATCCAGGCCGATATTCTTGTCCACCACGCGAAAAGGCACGGGATTCGGCGTCCCGTATTTGTTGCCGATGATTTCCTTCATATTGAAATAATAGACGCGCTGGTCTTTGCCCGGACTGCCGCCCAGAGCGAAACGGGCCTTGACATTCTGCACTGACGCCCGCAGGCCTTCGTGGAAATTACCGCAGAATACGGTCGGCTCCGTTGAGGCGTCGTAAGTGTATTCGCCCGGCTCGGCGCACACATCCGCCACCCGGCCCTGATCGACGATAATCATGCACTGGCCGTCCGCAACGATGATACCGGAACCCGTGGTAATGATATTATCCTCGCCCCGGGTATTGGAGGAACGGCGGGAAACGCGTTTCTGCCCCTTGGCCGCCAGAGTGTCGGCATCCAGAGATTCGCAGACAAAAAAATCCTTCCACTGATCGGCCAGCACGCCGCCCGCCGCGCCGATAGCCGCCTTGATAACGCCCATAAATCCACCTCGCTGATTTTTGCTTACCTGTACAATACTTAATTATACAGGCCCCGGCCGCCGATTTCAAGCGACCTCAAACGGTTCTTTCCGCTGGTCAATCAAATAATTGCTGCCAGGCATCTGTTTTAATTTGTGTTTTAATTCAGAGGCGACGTCGGCCACCTCCAATTCACTGGAAAAAGTACGGTATTCGTTGGTGACCACGCTGAGAGAAAGCGTGGAAATGGGGAAAATTTCCGGCTCGCCTCTGCGGTTAACCGTGGAAATATAACCCTGCTCTACATGCTCTTGATCGTACATCAGGCGGATTTTTTCATCAAACTGGCGGATACACTCCTCGCACACGGCTGTGACCCGCTGGGGCGAAGTAATAATAACGAAGTCGTCGCCGCCGATATGGCCGAGAAAAGTGTCTTCGCCTCTCAGAGCCCAGATGATTTCCGCCGTCAGTTTGATCGCCATGTCGCCCCGCAGGAAACCGTAAATATCGTTAAACGGCTTGAAATTATCAATATCAACGTACACCACAGCGAATTTTCGCCCCAGGGCGATGCGGCGGTTAATCTCCGCCTTGATCTCCACGTTGCCGGGCAGCCCCGTCAGCGGATTGGCCGCCCTGTTGCGGGCTACGCGCCGCAATGTGTTACGCACGCGGCTTAAAAGCTCCCGCTCGTTAAAAGGCTTCGTTATGTAGTCGTCCGCGCCCAACTCCAGTCCCATCAGCTTTTCTTCCAAGTTTTCGCTGGAAGTAACCAATATAATAGGCATGAGATTATGCTTTTCCCGATCGCGCAAAATACGGCAGACGTCAAATCCGTCCGGAGGCGGCATCACGATGTCGAGCAGAACGATATCCGGTAGTTCCCGATCCACCATTTCCAGGCAGTCATGACCGTTACCGGCCTCCAGAACATCATAATCAGCGCCTCTCAGCACCCGGCACAGTTGAGTGCGGAAAAACATACTGTCGTCAGCCACCAAAACCTTTTTTTTCAAGCGACAACGCCTCCCGCCTAAAATATACCCCATTTTACCGCAACCCGCCCGCCCTGTCAATACTTATATTTTCCGGTGTGTGACTGGAAGTTGCCGGGGGCTTTACGGCACGTGAGGTAAGTCTCTCGTAATCGTCCCGGCGACGCGGAAGGGCGCGGCAAAATTCAGGCGCCTTGACAGTCTTTGCCTCTGCTTATATAAGGATTAGGGATTAGGGATTAGGGATTAGGGAGTAGGGAGTAGGGAGTAGGGGCGGGGTTTAATTCCCCTCCTTTGGAGGTGCCGCGAAGCGGCGGGGTGGTTGGGAACTTATCGGATTCATGTCGCGAAAGGGCGACGCAAAACTCAGGCGCATTGACAGCCTTGGCCTCTGCTTATATAATAATAATAATAACAAAGGCGAGACTGGAATACACAAGGGATCGCGAGAGATAAAGCCATAAAAACAGAGGGAGGTGAGCAAGGGACTGTTGATAAATAACTTGTGCAGTTGACGCAGCAATTTTGTGCTCTGGCAAGGCGCCAGGTTCCGCTAATACTGGCTGTATTTGCGGGTTCTGGCAACGCAGCCAGAGTGC
>JAISWK010000157.1 GCA_031270805.1 Gracilibacteraceae bacterium | reverse complement strand
GATGCTCCCTGTTGCTGCTGCAAGTCGCACTCGCTTTCTCCGCTCCGCGGCGCTCGTGCTTGTTGTGATAGGGGCGCTTCCCTTCATCGCTTCGCGCGGTCGCGCCCCTATCCCCTACGGCAATACCGCCCGGCGTATACGGTACGATTGCCATCGTCCCCCGGGGCGCGCAACCCGGGACATCGTAGGGGCGCGCACTGCGCGCCCCTACGATACCCGGGGGTTGCTGTCAATGCGTTTTCACACAGTCTGACGGCTCTATTTTGTCTTGATTCCGCGTTCCATACTGCGCGGGCGTATTGGCGGCCAGGATGGCCGCGCTCCCAGAAGACCCCGCCCCTAATCCCTAATCCCTGATCACTGATCACTATTACAATAAAGTTCACGGTAAAAGCCTGTAACCTCTTGCGATTACAGGCTTTTTGGCAGGGGATGCAGGAGTCGAACCTACACCGACGGTTTTGGAGACCGCTGTTCTACCATTAAACTAATCCCCTAATGAAGCAGTCGATAAGCAGTATTTACAGCAAAACACGCAACCGACCTCTCCGGCAAACAGTATAGCATGGACATTGAAGCGAGTCAAGCAAAAGAATTATTCTGCCCACGGAACAGTTCCTGCCGGTAAAAGGGGGAACGGGCGGTCAGGCTGCGGTTCAGCGCCTCCGGGCCGTATGTTTCCAGCAAAGTGGGCACGCCGGCGAACAGGTTGACCCCGAGGCCGAAACGCTCTCCGGCCAGCCGGACGCCCAGGGCGGCCAGCGTCGTCGGCAGGAGGTCAAAAGGCGTGAAGAGCCTGTTTTTGTGATTGCGGGCCGGCAAGGCGCTGCCGAGAAAGAGATTGAACATAGTTCTATGGTAATTTTTGTCAATAAGCGGAATCAGACTGGGTTCCATGCTCAGATGGTCGCCGACGACGACGATGGTGGTTTCGCCGGCAAAATCCTGGGCCTGCACCCAGCGGAGGAAAGCGGCGAGCTGCCTGTCGGCGCAGGCCAGGACATTCAGGTAGCGCTGCGGCCAGAGGCGCGGACAGAGGGGACAGAGGTAGCCGCCGGGCGTATGGGTATCGACGGTCAGCATGGTCAGGTGAAAAGGCGCCCCCGCCGCGGCCAGGCGGCGCAGCTCTTTTTGGGCGTAAGCGTAAAGTTTTTCATCCTCAAAACCCCAGCGGACGCGGTGGGCGGGTTCCATGATCCCGTCGGCCGCCGCGGTGTGCAGGTCAAGGATGCGGAAGCGGCCGTGCCGGGTATAAAAATTGGCCCGGCCGCTGTAGGCGGCGTCGGAACCGAGCAGCAAGGTCTGATTGTAGCCGGCGGCGGCGAGGACGTCGCCCAGCGTGAGCGCGCCCGGCAAAAAAGGCGCGCCGGGGGTATGCACCTGTGCCCCCGCCGGCACGATCAGGGGCAGGGCGGCGTGGTGCGCGCACATGCCGGCGGCGGTCCAGCCGGTGTGGCGCACGGCGGCGGCGCCGCCGAGGCCGTCCGTATGGGAAAAATTAATCCCGGCGGCGGCGAGCCGCGTGAGTTCCGGGATGACGTTCCCCGGCAGCGCCCCGCCGGCCTCCGGGCCGGTAAAAGAAGATTCCATCGATTCCAGGAAGATATAAAGCAGGTTGCGTTTGCGGGCGGGAAAAACAATGTCGCCGGCAGCGGGCCGGCAATAATGCCCGGCGATCAAGGCGCTTTTGCCGGCGGCCGCGCGCCCGAAGGCGAAAAATCCGAAACGCTGGAAAAAAAACACCGCCGCCGCTGCAACCGGGAGCAAAGGCAGGGTAAATAGCAGCGCCTGAGGCAGAAAAACAGCCAAGCAGCGGCGCAGGATCGGCGCGGCCCACCCGGCGGCGGCAGCCGCCGCCGCTGCCGGGGCCAGACAGCGCGTGAGAAAGGAGCGTACAAGCCCCGGGTCAGCGCCTTTGGCTGGGACGCGCGCCTGAAACAGGATCTGATCAGCCTCCACCCGCCCGAAGGTGGCCGTCAGCCAGAATGAGGCGGATAAAAGCAGCGCGGCCGCGAAAAGAGCGGTCGCGGCATAAATGACCGTAAACAAGGTTTCCTGCTACCTCGACCTGACGCGCCGTCAGACGACAAAATTGACGAGTTTGCCCGGCACCGTGATTGTCTTTAGCACAGCGCGGCCCTGGATGTATTTTTCCGCCCGCGCCGCGGCCAGAGCTTCTATCTCCGCGCCGCTGGCTTCCGCCGGCACTTCGAGGCGATCTCTCACCTTGCCGTTCACCTGGACGACGACTGTGACGCTTTCCACGCGGAGCGCGGCTTCCTCCGCCACCGGCCAGGGTTCGCCATGGACGCTTTTCCTGTGGCCCAGGGTCTGCCACAGTTCTTCCGTGATATGGGGAGCGAAGGGGGCCAGGAGCAGGATTACGCTCTCCAGCCCTTCCCGGGCCACAGCCGCGCTGCTGCCCGCTTCCTCTTTATACAGATAAAGAGCGTTCACCAGTTCCATCACCGCGCTGATGGCCGTATTGAAGTTAAAACGCTCGCCCAAATCCTGGGTCACTTTTTTTCGCGTCGCGTGCGTCAGGCGGCGCATAGCCCGGGCCCGCGGATCGGCCGCCGCAACTGCCGCCGCTGTTTCACCCGCCCCCGCCGGCCGCGCCGCAAACTCGCTCCCCAGCCGCCAGAGGCGTTGGAGAAAACGGTAACAGCCCTCCACCCCCTGGGCGCTCCACTCCAAGTCGCGCTCCGGCGGAGCGGCGAAGAGGATAAACAGGCGGGCCGTATCGGCACCGTAACGGCCGATGATTTCATCCGGGCTGACGATATTGCCCCTGGTCTTGGACATTTTCGCCCCATCAAGGCAGACCATCCCCTGCGTGAGCAGGCTCTGAAAAGGCTCGTCCACTGCCGTACAGCCGAAATCCCGCAGCCCTTTCGTCAGGAAACGGGCGTAGAGCAGGTGGAGGATAGCGTGTTCCACGCCGCCGACATACTGATCGACGTTCATCCAGTAATCCGCTTTGGCCCGGTCAAAGGCAGCCGTCTCGTTATGCGGATCGCAAAAACGCAGGAAATACCAGGAAGAACACATGAATGTGTCCATTGTGTCCGTTTCCCGCCGGGCCGGGCCGCCGCAGACCGGGCAGATAGCGTGGGAAAAACTCGCGGAGCCGGCGAGGGGATTTTCCCCCGTCCGAAAGACCACGTCGGCAGGAAGGAGAACCGGCAGATCGCTTTCCGGCACGGGCTGTGCCCCGCAGAAGTCGCAGTAGAGCATCGGAATCGGCGCGCCCCAGTAGCGCTGGCGGGAAATGAGCCAGTCGCGCAACCGGTAATTCACCTTGCGCTCCCCGCTGTTCAGGGCGACGAGTTTGTCTGCCATTTTTTCCCAGGCAGCCGGGCTGGGCAGCCCGTCAAACTCCATGGAGTTCACCATAACGCCCTCGCCGGTATAGGCGGCGGTCAAAGGTTCGTCCCTGGAGGCGGAATCAAGGTCGGGCGGCAGGATCACGCGGCGGACAGGCAAGCCGTACTTGCCGGCGAAGGCAAAATCGCGCTCGTCATGGGCCGGTACGCCCATCACCGCCCCGGCGCCGTATTCCAGCAGCACGTAATTCGCGATCCAGAGAGGCAGCCGCTCGCCGCTGAGCGGGTTCAGGCACCAGGCGCCGATGAACAGGCCCTCTTTTTCCGTCTCCGCGCTCGTGCGGGCTATTTCATTCAGATGTCTTGTTTTTTCGATAAAAGCCAGCGTCGGTTCCTCATATTCCGTCCCGCGCACGAGGGCCCGGGCCAGCGGGTGCTCCGGGGCCAGCACGACGTAAGTCGCTCCGTACAGCGTGTCGATGCGCGTCGTATAGACCGTGATCTCGTCCGGGCGGCCCTCGACCCGGAACCGGGCTTCCACGCCCTCGGAGCGGCCGATCCAGTTGCGCTGCATCGTTTTCACTTTTTCCGGCCAGTCGGGCAGCGTGTCCAGGTCGTTCAGCAGACGCTCCGAGTAATCCGTTATCTTAAAAAACCACTGTTCCAGGTCTTTTTTTGTCACAATTGTTTCGCAGCGTTCACAGGCCCCGTCGACTACCTGCTCGTTCGCCAACACGGTGGCGCAGGACGGGCACCAGTTGACGGCCGCCTTTTTGCGGTAGACCAGGCCATGCCGGTAAAACTGGAGAAAAATCCACTGCGTCCAGCGGTAATAGTCCGGCCGGCAGGTCGTCACTTCCCGCTCCCAGTCATAGCTCATGCCCATTTCCTGCAGCTGCTGTCTCATGCGGGCTATGTTCCGCCGCGTCCACTCGTCCGGCCGGGTGCGGTTTTTGATCGCCGCGTTCTCCGCCGGCAAGCCGAAAGAGTCCCAGCCGATGGGCTGCAGGACATTATAACCCGCCATGCGCCGGTAGCGGGCGATCACGTCGACGATAGAATAATTGCGCACATGACCCATGTGCAAGTCGCCGGACGGATAAGGAAACATGGCCAACGCGTAATACTTGGGCCGCCCGGAATCCTCCCCCACACGGCCGGCCCCGCTCTTATCCCATTTTTCCTGCCATTTTCGCTCTATGGCCCGAAAATCATATCGTTCCCGCTTCATTTTTACCTCCGCCAATAACGCCGGCGTCCCCCCACAGGCGTTCCAGCCCGTAAAACGAGCGTTCTTCCGCCAGCATGAGGTGCAGCACCATATCCCCGTAATCCATCAGTATCCAGCGCGCCGACTCCCGGCCCTCGACGCGCAGGAGCCGGAGGCCCAGGGAGGGCATTTTTTCCGCCAGGTATTCGGCCAGCGCCTTGATTTGCACGACGGAACCGCCCGTGGTCAGCACGAAATAGTCCGTCACGACGGAAAGTCCGCGCAAATCCAGCACCAGTGTATCCCGCCCCCGCTTATCCGCGATCCAGGCGGTGATTGTGTCAAAAGTTCCGTTTGTGATGGTCAAAGCCCGAGCCTCCTTTGCAAGTCTTCGTATGCCGCGAGCGTCAAGGGGTGGACGCAGCCGCCCCGGGCCCGCAGACTCTCTGTCGTCGCCTGCATACAGGCCCTGGTTCCTTCCACTAAATCATCATACAACTTATGGCGCAAAATGTCCAGTCCGAAAAAATTTCGCCCTTCCTCCGTTAAGTCAGCGCTGTAGATCAACATTTCCAGCGCTCCCATGCCGGGGCGGCCCAGCGTGTGGTTTTCCACCGCCGCGGCAATCTCCGCCGGCAAGTCCGCGTATTCCCGCCGCAGCCAGGCCGCGGCCAGGCGACCGTGCAGCACCTGGGGCATGGCCTCGTCCTCCGGCCAGAGCAAGAGTCCTTGCGCCCGGGCGGCGGCAATTTGCTCCGCCGGAGGCATCCCTTTCATCATATCGTGGGCCAGGGCGGCGACCTCCGCCGCCGCCTCATCCAGCCCGTGCCGCCGGGCCAGCGCCACCGCCATCCGGGCCACGCCGAGCGTGTGGCGCAGACGTTCGGGCGCCTGCCGTTCCGCCGCCAGGGCGCGGAAATGTTCGATCAGTTCTTTGTTTATCAGTCGCGCTTCCATATCCAATCCTTCGATCCTTTTTTTCCACGCAAAAAAACCGGCGCGGCGCGCCGGCTTTCAGGGGGCTGGTATACTACAAACCCCGCAAAAATGAGTGGCAATGTGGATTACGCCTGGCGAGGCTTGGCTTCGTTCACCGTCAGGGCCCGACCATTGTAGTCCTTGCCGTTCAGTTCTCCGGCCAGGCGTTCGGCTTCGTCGTCTTCAACTTCGACAAAACCGAACCCTCTGGAGCGGCCGGATTCTCTGTCAGTGATGATTCTGCTGCTCACCACATTGCCGTACTGACCAAAATAATCGGTCAGCTCCTCGGAAGTCGTACTCCAAGGAAGGTTCCCCACGTACAGGGTTTTCGTCATCAAGATTTCACCTCAACAAAAAATAGTATGCCACTATATTATTACAGATTCGGCCATAAGTCAACCAATTTTGCAAATTTTTGCACTTATTGAGAAAAAAATTTTTTCGAGGAAGGGCGAGGGCGGGGATTTTTTTGCCTGGAGTCCCGTAGGGATTCGTGTGTCATCCTGCGCGGAGGCGCGCCGGTTCCGTTACCGGGGGTCGCGCCTCCGTCGCAGGATCTACTCTCACACAATCACACTCACACAAAAGACCCTTACATGGATTCTGCGACGCCGGGGCGCGAAACTTTGTTTTCGTAAAGTATCATGCTTCACGAATACAGGGTAAAATCAAACCCTTTTTCCTTATCCTACTATATAGCGCCCCTGCTGTCAATATATAGAACCAAGTATTTTTCACCGGCCCGACA
>JAISWK010000032.1 GCA_031270805.1 Gracilibacteraceae bacterium | reverse complement strand
GCGAAAACCATCCAAAATTCGGTGGCATTTACCTGTAAATGCCACTTCCTTGCATTACTTGACGCAACCGTTTGGCGCTTACTCTAACAAGGTTGCGTTTACCTTGACCGCCCACCTGAGGGAAGAGAGCTGAGAACTGAGAACTGAGAACCACCCCGCCGCTTCGCGGCGCCCCTTAAGGCTGAAAAAATAAGCCCGGGACAAAAAATATCAAAAAGAATATTGACAATCGTAAGTGTTTGTTATATTATATTGATATATATTTGGAAGGTGGTGCGCGCGATGTCTGTCATGCCAAGAAAATGTCCGGCCTGCGGGGGGGAAATGCATGTCTGTCAACTGTGCTGCTCGGCTTGCGGTACGGAAGTGCAGGGTGAATATCGTCTGAGCTGGTTTGCCCGCCTGACCGAGGAGCAGTTGGCCTTTCTGGAAACTTTTATCCGCTGTCGCGGCAATCTGAAAGACGTGGGTACGGCGACCGGCGTTTCCTATCCCACGGCCCGCGGTCGCCTGAACAACCTGGTGGACGCGCTGGGGCGAGCCCGGGAAGACGAGGCCGCCGCCCGCCGCCTGGGTGTTCTCGAACAGGTGAAAGACGGTTTGTTGTCCGTGGATGAGGCGCTGGAACGATTGCAGCGCAAATAAATGCGGCGCGCGCAGCGTGGATCAGTTGCGGGCGTCGATTCGTAATTCCCCTCCTTTGGAGGGGTGCCGCGAAGCGGCGGGGTGGTTAGTTGAAAGGGGAGGTTGCCGATGCAGGAAGAAAGAACCATGATATTGCAAATGCTGAAGGACGGCGGTATCACCGTGGAAGAAGCTGTCAAACTGCTGGACGCCGTTCCGGCCGGCGCGGAGAAGCCTTTGCCTCCGGCGCCAAAACAGGTGAGGGTTCATATCACGGAGAAGGAGAACACGAAGGTCAACGTCACTGTGCCTTTTGCCCTCGTCCGAGCCGGTCTGAAGCTCGGGCAGTCCGTCGGCGGCTTCAGCTTGAAATTCGCGCAGGATGAACTGAGCGCCGAGATACTGGAAAAATTGAATAAAACGGATATTAACGTCGTACTCGCCCGCATCGCGAGCGGGGAAATTACGTTGCCTTATGTCCTGGTGGACGCCGCGGACGGCGAGGGGCAGCACGTCAATATCGCTCTGGAATAAGTTTGAGTGGAGACCATTTTATGAATCATCGGGCCGTTGTTATTCACCCTGCGGACAATGTGGCCACGGCGGTGGCCGATTTAAGCGCCGGGGAAAACGTATCCTGTTTTGTCGGGCGGGAGGTGAGCGCCTGCCTACTGCAAGACGACATTCCGCTGGGGCACAAATTTGCCCTGACGCCTCTGCGGGTCGGCGAGGCCGTGATAAAATATGGTGAGACCATCGGTGCGGCGACCGCCCCCATCAAGGTCGGAACCCACGTCCATGTGCATAACGTGGAAAGCCGGCGCGGGCGCGGCGACAGGTCTGAATATGAGGAGGGGGAAGGATGAACAAAAATTCCGCCGCTCCCGGTGGTTCGCCCCCAACGGCTGAGACATTTCCGGGCTATCAGCGCCCGGACGGCCGGGTCGGTGTGCGCAACTACGTGGCCGTTATCCCTACTTCCGTCTGCGCCGCCGTCGCCGCAGCCAAAATCGCCGCGCTGGCGGAGGGATGCGTGGCCCTCCCCAACCAGCACGGCTGCTGTCAGGTGGGCGCGGATTTTGAGCAGACGCGGCGCACGCTGATCGGGTTGGGGCAAAACCCGAATGTCGGCGCCGCTCTCGTGATCGGACTCGGCTGTGAAAATATTGAGGCCGCAGATCTGGCCGCCGCCATCGCCCGCAGCGGCAAAAAAACGGATTGCCTGCTCATTCAGGATTGCGGCGGCACTCTGAGCGCCGCCGCCGAAGGGGCGCGCCGCGCCGCTCTGCTGGCGCGCGATCTGTCCGCTCTTCGCCGGGAACCTTGCCCCGTCTCCTCCCTTGTCCTGGGCGTGGAATGCGGCGGGTCGGATTTCACTTCCGGTCTTGCTTCCAATCCGGCGGCCGGCTTCGTCTCCGACCTTTTGATTCAAGCCGGCGGCACGTCCATCCTCGCGGAAACGACCGAATTTATCGGCGCGGAACATCTCATGGCCCGCCGAGCCGCAACGCCGGCCGTCGCTCAAAAACTGCTTGACCTCGTGCGGGAATGTGAGCTGCGCTCGCTCGCCCAGCAGGTGGATCTGCGCGGCAGTCAACCTACACCCGGCAATATCGCGGGCGGAATCACAACGATCGAAGAGAAATCACTCGGCTGCGTGTACAAAGGCGGAACCGCGCCGATTGAAAACGTGCTGGCCTACGCGGAGGCGCCCGCCGGCAAGGGCCTTTATATCATGGATTCTCCCGGCCAGGACGTCGATTCAGTCACCGGCCTGGTAGCCGGCGGCGCCACCGTCGTCGTCTTTACGACCGGCCGCGGCACGCCGACCGGCACTCCGCTTGCTCCCGTCGTCAAGATAACGGGTAATGCGGAAACCGCCGTCAAAATGCGGGACAATATCGACATCGACGTGTCGGCCGTTATCCGCGGCGAAAGATCTATCGCCGCCTGCGGCCGAGCGCTGTTTGCGGAAATGCTGCTCACGGCCGGCGGTCGGCTGACCAAGGCGGAAAGCCTTGGCCACCGCGAGTTCGGCATCTATAAAATCGCGCCGACTTTTTAGGGGCGCGATACGGCGTATACGGGACGATTGCCATCGTCCCCTACGGCGCGCGATACGGCGTATACGGGACGATTGCCATCGTCCCCTACTACTCCCTAATCCCTAATCCCTAACTAAGCGATAAGTTCCCTGCTTTGCGGGAGGAACGGACCACCCCGCCGCTTCGCGGCGCCCCTCCAAAGGAACGAACCACCCCGCCGCTTCGCGGCACCCCTCCAAAGGAGGGGAATTAAACCCCATCCCTAATCCCTAATCCCTAACTAATCCGGGAAATTTCCGAGCCCTTTCACGGATACGTCACACTTAATTCACAGGTGTGCGGTATACTGAGAGGAAAAGAGCGGTAATTTCTTTTTACCGCATAATCAAATTTTAGGGAGGCATGATGATGGGCAAATTACGCCGTCTGCCAAAGTGGGTCTTCGCTCTGCCCCTGCTGCTCGCTGCGGCAATCTTGCTGGCGTTGGGCTGGGGGAACAGAGAGGCGGCCGTGCAGGGAACCGGCGCGGCGCTTCTGAGCGCGCAGGCGGAAATCGGCAGCATTACGAACATAGTGAACGGTTCCGGGACGGTGCAGCCCATAGAGCAGTACGACATCGTTTCCCTCGTTCAGGGGGACATACTGACCGACAGTCTCGAAATCGGCCAGAGCGTGGCGGCCGGCGATTTTCTCTACCGCATCGACTCAACCGACGCCCAGAACAATATCGAAAAATCGCGCGTGGCGCTGGAGCGTCAGCAGCTCTCTTATGAGGAAAGCCTGGAAAACGCGGCCCATTTGACTGTGACGGCGCCTTTCGCCGGGACGGTCACGGCGGTGAATGTGAAAAAAGGCGACCAGGCGGGCAATAACGCGGAAGTGGCCACGGTGGTCAATGCGGCGGAAATGCTGCTGACCCTGCCTTTTAACGCGGCCGACGCCCGGGAACTCCAGGTCGGGCAGGAAGGGACGGTCTACTTGGAGGAAACCGGAGAGAGTTTTACCGCCGCCGTGCGGAAGATCGCGAGCGGCGCCTATGTGACGGCGGACGGCGCTCAGGTCAGCGAGGTGGAACTGGTTTTTGCCAATCCCGGCGCCCTCCTGCCCGGTAACACGGCCACGGCTCAGGTCGGCGGTCTGGCTTGTCAGGCGGCCGGCGTCGTGGCCTACAGTGAGGAAAAAATCGTGCGCGCCCAGGTGTCGGGCGAAGTGGCGGAAGTCCCCGTGGCTGTGGGGGACAGCGTCGCCGAAGGCGAGACCCTGGCCGTCTTAACGAACAAATCCACGGAAGTGACCGCCCAGTCCGGCGCGCTCGCCCTCCGGGACGCCCAGCTCTCCTTGGCCAATATGGAAAAACAGCTGGACGACTATAATATCGCCTCCCCGATTGCCGGCACTGTCATCGCCAAGAGCTACAAGGCCGGGGACACGCTGGACAGCAACCGCACGGTGCTGGCCGTGGTCGCCGACATGTCCAGCCTGGTTTTTACGATGAATATCGATGAACTGGACATCAGGCAAATTGCCGAAGGGCAGGAGGCGACGGTCACGGCGGACGCCGTGGCGGACAAGTCTTTCCAGGGGCGGGTGCGCACTATCGGCCTGATGGGAACGTCCAGCAACGGCGTGACGACCTACCCCGTCGAGGTCGTAATCGAAACTTATGAAGGGCTTTTGCCCGGCATGAACGTCAGCGCCGACATCGTGGCGGCCCGGGCGGAAAACGTCCTCGTCATCCCCGCCGCCGCCGTGCAGCGCGGCAACCTCGTTCTGGTGAAAGAGGAATACGGCGGCCGGGAAGGCGTGGGAGAGACGGTGGAACGGGAAGGAGCGCCGGAAGGATATATTTGGGTGCGGGTGAGTACGGGGCTGACGGACGGGGATATGGTCGAGATCAGCGCCGGCCTGGTCGAAGGAGCGGAAATCATCTACACGCCACCGATCGACAGCAGCGGCACTCAGAATTTCACCTTCAATGTCATGCCGGGCGGCGGGGGCGGTATGCCGCCGGGCGGCGGCGGTGGCGGCGGTATGATAATCCGCCAGGGCGGCGGCGCCGGCGGTGGAGGATGACGAATGCTTATAGTTTTTGACAATGTTTACAAAATATATAAAATGGGCGACAGCGAGGTGCGCGCCGTGGACGGTATATCCTTCACCGTGGAGCGAGGCGAATTTATCGCCATCATCGGCCAGTCCGGCTCGGGCAAATCCACCTGCATGAACATCATCGGCGCCCTGGACACGCCGACCGCCGGCAAATACTATCTGGACGGGCAGGACGTCAGCACCCTCAGCGACAATAAACTGGCGGAAATACGCAACCGGATGCTCGGTTTCGTTTTTCAGCAATACAACCTGATCGCCAAGCTCAACGTCTTTGAAAATGTGGAGCTGCCGCTGCTGTACTCCGGGCTGGATCAGCGGGAGCGGCAGGAACGGGTGCGCGGGGCCCTGACCAGGGTCGGTCTGGTCGATCGGGGCCGGCACATGCCGAACCAGCTTTCCGGCGGGCAGCAGCAGCGCGTCTCCATCGCCCGGGCCCTGGTCGTGAATCCGTCCGTTATTCTGGCCGACGAGCCGACGGGGGCGCTGGACTCCCAGACCGGCAAGGAAGTGCTGGGCTTTCTCCGTCAGCTGAACAGCGAGGGCAACACCATTATCCTGATCACGCACGACGCGGAAATCGCTGCGGCGGCCGGGCGGCACATCCGTTTGCAGGACGGGCGGATTATTGCGGACGAAAGGAAAGGGGGCGCGGCGGCATGAAAATGTGGCAGGCTTTCCGCATGGCCCTGAAAAGCATCATGGCCAGTAAAATGCGCTCTTTTCTGACCATGCTCGGCGTGATCATCGGCGTGGCGGCGGTCATCATCCTGGTCAGCCTGGTCAACGGCTTTTCTTCCGATATGACCTCGTCCTTTGAGTCGATGGGGACAAACCTGATCCAGGTCTCCATACCCGGCCGCGGGGGAAATGTCGTGGTCAAGCCCGCAGCCATCATGGCTTTGGGCGAGGAACACCGGGACGTGCTGGCCGGCGTCTCCCCCTCCGTGACCGTGGGCGGCGTCACGGCCAAAGTCGGCTCCGTCAACCTGAGTACGACGGTGTACGGCGGCAGCGAGAGTTTTCATCAAATTCGCAGTTTCGAGGTGGAACGGGGCAGTTTTTACAATTTTATCCAGCTGGAGGCGCGGCGCAAAGTCTGTGTCCTGGGCAGCTATGTGGCCGACACTCTTTTCCCCTTTGAAAATCCCGTCGGCGAGGAAATCCGCCTGAACGGCCACAAATATAAGGTCGTCGGCGTACTGACCGCCAAAGACGGCAGCGAAGAAAGCTCGGCCGACGACATGGTGATTGTGCCCTATACGGCCGTGACGCCGCTTTCCCAGCAGGGCGGCGTCTCCAACTACGTCTTCAGCGCCGAGAGCAAGGATACGGTGGACGCGGCCATGACGACGATCGAGGAGTTTTTAGCCGGTTATTTTGCCGACAGCGACTCTTACCGCGTGTTCAACCAGGCGAATATGCTGGAAAATATCAATGAGCTGACGGGAACGCTGACCCTGGTTCTCGTGGGGATCGCGGCTATTTCCCTCCTGGTCGGCGGGATCGGGATCATGAATATTATGCTCGTTTCCGTGACGGAGCGGACAAAGGAAATCGGCGTGCGCAAGTCGCTCGGGGCGAAAAGGCGCGATATCCGCCTGCAGTTTTTGATCGAGGCGGCCACGGTCAGCGCCTTAGGCGGGCTGATCGGCATCGGGGTGGGGGCCGGCAGCTCCGTCCTGATCGGCAATGTCATGGACATGTCCGCCGTCGTTTCCCTGAACGCCGTACTCATCGCTTTCAGCGTTTCGGTGGCTATCGGCGTGATTTTTGGCTATTTTCCCGCCGCCGCCGCCGCCAAATTGAACCCGATTGACGCCCTGCGCTATGAATGATGAATGATGAATGATGAATGATGAATGATGAATGATGAATGATGAATGATGAATGATGAATGATGAATGATGAATGATGAATGATGAATGATGAATTAGGAGGAAGAGTTTAATGAAAAGAAAACACCGCTTCAATCTGTTGTTAACCGGGGCGCTGATCTTCGCTCTGCTAGCCGGGCCGACCGCGGCGGCGGAAACGCTCTCTACGCCGGCCACGGCCCGGATCGCCGCGACGGACGCGACCGAACTGGCGACCGTCCTCGGGGCCCTGAGTTTCGACTCGTCCGCCGCCGGCAGTCAGCCCCTCACCCGGGGAGAATTCGCCCACATGCTGGTCAAGGCTTCCGTATACAAGGGCCTGGCCCTGACGGGGGCCAAGATCTCGCCCTACAGCGACGCGCCTTTCACCCACCCTTACGCCCCCTATATCGCCGTCGCGGCCCGGCAGGGCTTGTTGAGCGCCTATTCGACGGGAAAATTCCTGCCGGACCAGGCGGTAAAGTATGAAGAAGCGCTGACGGCGGCGCTCAAATTGCTCGGTTACACGGCGGAAGATTTTGTCGGCGGCTATCCCTACGGCCAAATCGCCCTGGCCACAGACAAAAACCTGACCGACGGGCTCGGCGCCGTAGCCGGGGAAGGACTGAACAAGCAGGACGGCGCTTTTTTGCTCTACAACCTGCTCTGCGCGGCGCCCAAGAGCGGCGGCGCGACATATGCCGAAACGCTGGGCTACGTGGTGGACAGCGTGTTGAGCCTGCGGGATATCCGCAGCCAAAATATGAAAGGCCCCATCACGCTGACCAATCAGTCCCAGATCGACTCCCTCGGCGTCGGTTCCAATCCGGCGATTTACCTGGACGGTCAGCCGGCGGAGCGCTCGGAGCTGGAGCCTTATTTTATCGTCTACTATGACCCGAATACCCGGATCGTCGCCGCTTACTCGAAAAAAGTCGAAGGCCATGTGACCGCCGTCGGGCCGGACGGCGACCTGCCCACCACCGTGACTATTGAGGAAGAAAGCTATGAACTCGGCACTTACGCGGCCCGGCAGGCTTTCGGCCTCGGACGGCTCGGCGAGGACGACTATGTCGTGCTGCTCCTCGGCCGGGACGGCAAAGTAGCGGACGCTTACGCCGAACTGGATTATTGACGATAAAACCCGCGGCATGTTGGCAAGTATTTGCCGCTTACAGATTTTTTGCCGTTTCCAGAGGTTTCCCCGCCTCCGCGTCGAAAATAACGTCATGAACCTGAACAAGTATTGGGCTGTAACCAATTTGATTGCCGCCGCCCTGATCGCGGGGATGCTCTTTATTGGCGACGTCGTTAGTTTTAACCTGGCCTACATCGCTATCTTTGTTTTCGCGGCTGTGCGCACTCTGTTGTCGTCGGCGAAGAAACGCATTAAATTCTACCTGTTGGCCGCGTATTTTTTTGTTATGCTTTTCCAGCTCTCCATCTGCAACGGAGCTCTTTTTGCCGCAGAGGAGCGTAATATTTTTGACTTGCTGGCCCGCCGGGTCTTCGGTCTCGCCCTCATGCTCCTGCCGTTCCTGATCAGCCGTTATATCAGCGCGGGCAAATATTCCAGTTTTTACCTGCCCTCGCTGCAGGAAGCGGCGACGATCAGTTTCGCCGAACTGAACGCCGGTGTGGAAATGGTGACGCGGCTGGCGGATCGAATCAACGAGGCCGGGAAAAGCATATCGACGGACAATGTCAAATCAATTGCCGCGGAATTGCCGCGCCATGATTCTTTTCGCTATGTCAACAATGGCACGCTGACGGAGGAATATTTTGCCCAGGCCGAAGCCAGTCTGGCCGACCCGCATATGTATATAATGATCTCCAATACCGGCAGCGCGGCCAGTGAAATAATCTCGATTTTCACCCAAAATCATTTTAACCACGCCTCACTCTCCTTCGACCGGGAATTACAGACCGTCATCAGCTACAACGGCGGGGCCCGGGCCTATCCGCCCGGCTTGAACCGGGAGCTATTGGAGTATTTCAACCAAAAACCGGACGCCTCCATCCTCGTGTACCGGCTCGACTGCAGCCCGGAGCAGAAAAAGCGGATCCTGAGCAAGGTGGAGGAAATAAACCGCGAAGGCAGCGCCTACAACATGATGGGACTCGTGTTGAAGCGCTCTTTCCGCCCTAATATTATGTTTTGCTCCCAGTTTGTCTACCGGATGCTCCAATTCGCCGACCTGGCCTATTTTACCAAGCCGGACGGCCAGGTTTCCCCGACGGATCTGATCGAGCGAGATTATCACCGCCGGCTGCAATTTGTGAAGGAGATAAAGTTGAATCAAGGGGATTAGGGATTAGGGAGTAGTGGTTAGTGATTCCCCTCCTTTGGAGGGGTGCCGCGAAGCGGCGGGGTGGTTAGTGGTTAGTGGTTAGTGATTCCCCTCCTTTGGAGGGGTGCCGCGAAGCGGCGGGGTGGTTAGTGATTAGGGATTAGGGGCGGGGTCTTCTGGGAGCGCGGCCATCCTGGCCGCCAATACGCCCGCACAGTATATGCCCAGGGTATCGTAGTGCCCCCGAATCAATTCACAATGCACAATGCACAATGTAGGGGCGCGCATTGCGCGCCCGTGTCCCGATATACGCCCGCAATTGACCGAAATCGGCAGCATAATAAAAGGGCGCGCAATGCGCGCCCCTACGATATCCTGGGGGTTTTCTCCCCACTCTTTACTCTTTCCTATCTCAACCGTTACCGAAGGCGTAGAGCTT
>JAISWK010000186.1 GCA_031270805.1 Gracilibacteraceae bacterium | reverse complement strand
TTTCAGCCGTTGGTTAATCCAGTCCCGGGAATAGCCTTTTTTCAGATAGGTTTCAAGTGCGCGGTCAATGGCAATCTTCAAGCTCTGGTTGGCGCGTGTCGGCAGTGAGCGCATTGACGAAACCACCGATCCGAATGGCTCAGCTTTTTTGGAAGGAATGGACTGAATAAGCCGCAGAAGCTGTTCGGTATTGGCGACATCCGTCATGCGCATTTTGCCATCCGGCGCTTTCATTTTCAAACGCTCACAATTTGTGACCGTTTCATTTCCTTCGTTATTAAGACGACCTTTTAGCACAGTCCAGTAATGCCGCGGATTTTCGCTGCCCGTCAGGACGGCGACCACGTCAACGATTGAAAAATACCATTTTTCTTTATCTGCATCCCAATGGGTACGGATGAATTTTTCCTCGAAAAGTTTGATGGAATTATCTTTTTCCATACGTTTGTCCTTTCCGCACTTTTGCTGCGACAAATGAGAATTTACACCGGTTCCGTACACTCCAGACTGTACCCGTCCGGACGCGCAATGTCAGACATTGCCGGGATAAACCCGGGTCAAATAGCGGCGCGCCGTTTCTGTCCGGGCAAAAATGACCTCCGGCGAAGTCGGCGGCGTATCGGAGCGTTGATGGCGCGGGAAAAACCTCGTGATATGGAGGGGGATATGCCTGTCCACCCCGGCCAGCCAGCGGGCCAGCGCTTCCGTTTCCGCCGGACTGTCGTTCCAGCCCGGAATAAGAAGCAATGTCGCTTCGACGTGACAGACCGCCGCCGCCAGTTCCAGATTGCGGCGCACGACGTCCAGATTGCCCCCCAATTCCGCATAGCGTTCCGGGGCGAAGGTTTTGACGTCGATATTCATCGCGTCGATCAGGGGCAAGAGACCCAGCCAGGCTTCCTCGGCGGCGTAACCGTTTGTGACCAGCACGTTGCGCAATCCGCGCTCCGCGATCAGAGTCGCAGTTTCCCGCACGAATTCGTACTGCACCAGCGGCTCGTTGTAGGTAAAAGCCAGGCCGATATTGCCGCGCGGTACGAGTTCGGCGGCGAGATCAGCCAACGCCCCCGGGCGGTAAAAGCGTCCGGGCGCTTCGCCTCTGCCCGCCAGCGCGATAGCGTGATTCTGACAATGGGGGCAACGCAGATTGCAGCCGTAGCCGCCGAGCGAAAGTACCTGCCGGCCGGGCTGGAAATGGCGCAGCGGCTTTTTTTCCACTGGATCAAGGGCCAGCGCCGTCAAAAAACCGTAATCCCATAAGCGGATTTCGGCGGCGATATTAGCGCGGGCGCGGCAAAATCCACTTTCCCCGGGACGGAGCCGGCAGTGGCGGGGGCAGATCGGGCAGCGGAGGGCGTTCCCGCCTGTCATTTGTCTGGCGCCATCGTCAGGGAGACCTTGCCGCCGACCGGATCGATGGCGATCACCCACACGGTGACGATGTCGCCGACCGCGACGACCTCGGCGGGATGGCGGACAAAACGCTCCGCCAGCCGGGAGACGTGAACCAGACCGTCCTGTTTCAAGCCGATGTCCACGAAAGCGCCGAAGTCCACGACATTGCGGACAGTGCCGCTCAGTTCCATCCCAACGCGTAAATCGGCGCAGGTGCGGACGGAACGGTTGCCTACGACCGGCGGGGCGTCCCCGCGCGGGTCGCGTCCGGGTTTTTCCAGTTCCGCCGCGATGTCGCGCAGGGTCGGCAGTCCGACTTGCAGTTCCGCCGCCAGCGCCGGCAAATCACCGAGCCGCCGTCCGATATCGGCGGCGCCGCCACGGGCCAGCTCGGCCGCGCTCACGCCGGCTCGGCGCAGCAGTTCCGCCGCCAGGGCGTAGCTTTCGGGGTGGACGGCCGTCCCGTCCAGCGGGTTTGTCCCGCCGCTGATACGCAGAAAGCCCGCGCATTGGCGAAAGGTTTTTTCGCCGAGCCGGGGCACTTTTTTCAGCTGTTCGCGCCTGCGGAAAGGGCCGTTTTCTTCGCGGAAAGCGATGATGTTCCGGGCCGGCGCCCCGCCGAGACCGGCGACATAACCCAGTAGACTGGCGCTCGCCGTATTGAGGTCGACACCGACGCGATTGACGACGTTTTCCACCACGCCCGTCAGGGCGCGTTCGAGGGCGGCCTGATTAATATCATGCTGGTACTGCCCGACCCCGATACTGCGAGGCGGAATTTTCACCAATTCCGCCAGCGGATCCTGCAGACGGCGGCCGAGCGAGACAGCGCCGCGGATCGTCACATCCAGGTCGGGATGTTCTTCGCGCGCGAGTTGGGAAGCGGAGTAGACCGAAGCCCCCGCTTCACTGACAATGGCGTACCGCAGCGGCAGAGCGTATTTTTCAATGAAGCCCGCGACGGCGGCCTCGGTCTCGCGCGAACCCGTACCGTTGCCGATAACGATCATATTGACCCTGTAGCGGGCGGTATAATCGCGCAAAACCCGTTCCGTGCCCGCGAGGTCGGACCTGGGCGGGGTGGGGTACACCGTCGTATAAGCCAGCGCCTTGCCTTGTTCGTCCAGCACCGCGACCTTGCAGCCGGTGCGGTAGCCGGGGTCGAGGGCAAGTACGCGGACGCCGCGGACGGGGGGCTGGGCGAGCAGGTTTTCCGCGTTCCGGGCGAAGACGCGGATAGCGGCGGCTTCGGCGCGCTCAGTGAGCTCGTTCCGCATTTCCCGCTCCAGCGCCGGCGCGATCAGGCGTTTATAAGCGTCTGTCAGGGCCGTTTGCAGCAGGGGGGTAAAAATGCTCCGCCGCCGGATGACGCGCCGTTCCAGGAGAGCGACCGCCTGATCCGCGTCAATTCGCACCTTGACCCTCAGCTGCCCTTCCTTCTCCCCGCGGTTGAGGGCGAGGACGCGGTGATTGGGAATCTTCCCGATCGGTTCAGAAAAATCGCGGTACGTTTCGTAGGCGGTTTTTTCCGCCGTAACGGCGGTGCTGACGATGCTGCCGCCCCGGCGGGTAAAATCACGCAGAAGCGCGGTATATTCCGCGTCGTCCGCGATCAGCCCGGCGATAATGTCGCCGGCGCCGGCCAGCGCCGCCTCCGCGTCCGGGTAACCCTGCTCCGCGTTAATGTACGGTTCCGCGATTTTCCGCGGGTCGCCCTCTGTCAACTGCTGTTCCAGCGCGGTGAGCGCGAGCGGCTCCAGCCCGGCGGCACGGGCCCTGGTCGCGCGGGTGGTTCGTTTTTTTCGATAAGGTTTGTATAAATCCTCCACACGCTGCAAAACTTGGGCCTGGTCGATTTCCGCCCGCAATTCCGGCGTGAGCTGTTCCCCGATCAACCGCCGTACCTCGTCCTTGCGGGCTTCGAGGCTGCGGAGGGAGAGCAGGCGCTCGTAGAACTCCCGCAATGTCGCGTCGTCGACGCCGCCCGTCGCCTCCTTGCGGTAACGGGCGATAAAGGGGATCGTGTCGCCGTCGTCAATCAGCGCGGTCACGGCCGCAGCCTGGCCCGGCGTCAGGTTGAATTCGTCGGCCAGCAATGTTTGAATATTCATATATTACGCTTTCAGCCCGACGTGTAGAGGGCGGCGCGAATGCGCCGCTCTCGTAGTGATAAACTTGGAAACGTCACGAGCGCGGATCGGGGTATGGCGCGCCGCCTCGGGCCTGCTCGCGAAAATAATCGGTGCATTTCTGGCAGACAGGGTGGCCATGGAATGTGTACACTGCTCCGACGCATTCACACAGCACGCAAATACGCCGGTGGGGCATTTTGCCAAACAAAGGAATAACTTTGGCGCTCATC
>JAISWK010000139.1 GCA_031270805.1 Gracilibacteraceae bacterium | reverse complement strand
TTGGGCGGCGTGACATCCGCCCCCGTGGTCACGGTCACGCTCTCGCTCGGCGCGGAAGTCTTGCCGGCCCGGTCGCGGGCCCTGGCGTAATACGTGTAAGTCTTATTCCAGGTCGTGCTATGGTCGGTAAAAACCGTGGCGGCGTTCGCCTGGAGCAGCCAGCCGTTGCGGTAGATGTCGTAAGCCGCGACGCCGGTGTCGTCGGTGGCCGGGTCAAAGGATATGAGTACGCTTTCGCCGCTGAGTACCGCCGTGAAATTCGCCGGCGGAGAGGGGGTGGTCCGGTCGGCCTGGATCTCCAGGGCGTAAGGGCCGTAAGCCGAGCCGTCATATTTCCCCTGATCCAGCTGATGGCGCACCGCGAGGTAAAAAGTCCCCGCTCCCGGCTTGCAGACCAAGGCGCGTTCCTGGGCCGTGATGGTTTTTTCCGCCAATGTCCGGCCTTCGCCGTCGTACAGCGTCCCGCGCACGGGGGCCGTATCACCGCCGAAAGTGACGACTATGGTCTCCTCCTCCGCCGCCGTCAGGGCGTAATAATCCACATCCCCCGGAAAATCCACCCGCTGGGTCTGGCGGTAGGGCAGCGTGATGTGCGGGGCCGCCGCCGCGCTGTCCGGGATATCGTCCGTCTCCCGCCGCAGCAGCAGATCGTAGGAGCCGGTCTCTTCCCCCGTCTGGCCCTGCACGGCCAGGTAATACAATTCGCCGCCGCGGAGCGGGGCGATGATATAAAAATTCTTCTCGGCTCCCTCGTCGTCCCCGGCGGCGATCAGCGCGCCACCCGCGTCCAGCAGTTCCGCCCGCAGATCCAGGGGCCCGGCGGAGCGAAAGGTATACGTGCCGCCCGCCGCCGCCGTCAGGGCGTAGTAATCCGCGTCCCCGGCAAAGCCCAGGCTGTGTTCCTCCGTGTGCGGCAGGTTCAGGGCCAGAGCTTCCGCCACGCTCTCTCCCGCCTCGTCCTCCAGGGCGGTGAGCGTGAAATCATAGGCCCCGAGCCGATCCCGGAATTGGGGCCGCAGGGAAAAATAGTAAGTCTGCCCGGCCGTGAATTTGTGCCGGAAAGCGAAACTCTCCCCAGTGGCGCTCGCCAGCACCGTGCCATCCGCCGCGCTGAGCTCCGCGACCAGGCCATGGCGCCCCCCGCCCGTCAGGCTGTAATGCCCGCTCAGGACCGGCGTGAAGGAAAAATAATCCAGGTCGCCATTATAGTCAATGACGCCGGCCCGGCCGCCCTCTCCCAGAGCGAAAGCCTCCCCCGGTCCGTTGCCGTAATCGTCCGGCGGCGCGTAACGAATGGTCAGCTCATAGGCCGGCTGAGCGCCCTCTGCGGCGCCGAGGCGAAGATAATAAGGGGCGAAGGCTTGCAGTGTCCGGGCAAAACCGCCGCCGTGCCCGGAGAGCAGCTCGGTGCCGGTCAGGTCATAAAGCGTCCAGGTCAGGGCCTCGTCCTCCGGGCCGAAATCGAAATTGTAGGCCGCCGTAAGGAGCGGGGTAAAACGGAAGAGATCCGCGTCGCCGGCGAACTGCACGGCTCCGGCCAGCGTCTCCCCCTCCGCCGCCGCCCGGGCCGCGGTGAAAGTATCGCGGTAGTCGTCCGCCTGCTCCGCCCGAACCGTGTAAGTTATGCCGGCGTCGTCCCCCGCCGCCGTAAGACGCAGGTAATAGAATTCCAGTTCTGTGTGGTAGGTCCACTCACTCAACGCGGGATTCAGGGCATACAGATCAATCTCCGTTCCCTCGGCCGTCGCCAGCGGGAGCCAGCGGCGATCCTGATCCAGCGCGAAGATTTCCGCCTGCAGCGGCCGGGCGGCGCTGACGCGGAAGCGGGCCGGGCCGAAGAACGGCCGCATAGAGAACACATCCGCATCGCCCGCGTAGTCGATCGCGCCCGCCGCTTCTTTGGCCCGGCCCGCCGGCTCCTCATGCAGGCCGCCCCCCAGCCCGTCCGGGTGGTCGTCCGCCCCGGCCCGGGCCGTCAGGGTGATAACGGCGCCGACCGCGTCTGTGTTGACAGTGTCGACTGCGACATAGTACTGTTTATCCGCCTGCAGTTCCGCGGTTAGATAACCCGAGCTCCCGTACGGGATATCACTCCAGAGTACAATCTCCCCGTTTTCTTCATACACGATATAGATATTGGTCATATCCGGCGAGTCAGTTCGGAAGGAATAAAGGCCGCTCAGCCCGGCCGGCAGTTTCAGGCCGTCGATGTCGTCATCATAATCACAGCGCATGGTATAACTCGTGTCCAAATCCATAAGCGGCGCCAGCCACCAGTCTGTTTCACCGGGGTAATCGTCCTCCGTCCAGGCGGCGGTCAGTGTGAAGGGTCTTGGGCTTTCCCCGCCGCCGCTGACCGTCAGCGTCGCTCCTGCCCCCTGCGCCAGAATCCGCTTGATTTCCGTGTTGCTCACAGCAGTATAGCCGTCGGAATTCAAGTGCAAATCGCTGTCTCCGGTCAGGCGGAAGGTATACTCGCTGCTGACCGGCGCGCTGAAAGCGACGGGATACAGCGATCCGGCGGCGGCCCCGCTCAGACTCAGGCTGTTCTCGCCCGTCTCCGCCCAAGACGGGCGAGGGGTGGCCGCTTTCGTCAAACGCAGGCGATAGGGCAGCGGCGGCCTGAAAGTTCGGTTACCGTGTGTCAGGCGGACGTAGTAAAGGCTGTTCGGCTCCAGCAGGACGAGACCGGCCATATTTCCCACCGTTTGCTCATAGCAAGGTATAAGATCTTCGCTTAGAATCGTCAGTATACAATTTTCCCCCGGCGCCTCCAGTTGGTAGACGCTTTCCTCATCCGCGGTGAAAACAAACCAATCCGTGTCGCCGCTGAAATCAATCGTCCCGTCATAAGAGGGTTCCGCCGGCAGGAGCAAAGCTTCCGCCGCCGTATTGGGTTCGGCGTCCGGCGGGGGAGATGGAGTCGGTCCTTCTTTTTGCAGGAGCAGCGTATAGGAGCCGGTCGCGCCGGCTGCTTCCACGCGGACATAATGGGCGCCGTCCGTAAACAAGACCGGCTCCGACTCCGGGCCGTCCAGTTTTATGCCGTCGAAATACACGCTCTGCGGCCCTGTCAGTCCGGCAACCCGCAGAGAATAGTAGCCCGGCTCCAGAAATTCCGAGTCATCCGGGTAATATGCGGCAGTAGCGAAGAGGATGCGGAACATGTCAATATCTCCCTCGTACTCCAGTTCCCCGGCCACCGGGATCTCCGCCCGCACGCTTCCGGGGCTGAGATAGGTTGTGGCGTTTGCGTAATCGTCCGGTTGAGTCATTAGGGCGATGGTATATTCGCTGCCCGCGCTGCCGGTAATGGTGAAGTACTTGGATGAGCCGGCGCCGCGCTCAATCAGGCGCCAATCGCCGGCGCTGACCGGAGCGTAGCCGTTACGAACAAGGGGGTCGCAGAGTATATCCGGCGGCCCGTCGATTTGCAGGCGGTATGTCCCGGATGTTTCTTCGTCGGCCGTGAAAGAGTAAACATCTTTGTCGCCCGCGTAGTCGATCCGCCCGCTCCTGGGCGTGTCGGGCGCCAGCGCCGCGGCGGCGGCGTCAGAGTTGCCGGCGTCATCCGGCACCGCGGCGGCGCGCAGCAGGTAGGGCCGGGGCTGATAGCTCCCCGTCCGCGGCGATATCTCCTTAACGACGACGGTATGGGCGGCGCCGGCGGACATATTTCTCTGATACGGCGGACCGGACAGGTCATAACCGTCCACCGTAAGTTTATATTGGGCGGCGGTGTCCACGCTGAATTCCAGCATTACCTCATACAACGGGTGCAGCGTGAAAGCGTCGGCGTCGCCGGGATACTCCAGCCAGCCGCCGGCGCCGGTTTCCAGGGAAAAGGGCGCAGCCAGATCTTGCTGATTGGCGTGGTCGTCGGCGGTGCGCAGGGCGATAAAACTGAACTGCGTCTGCGTGTTGCAGTACAGGCGGATATAGTAAGGCCGGCCGGCCGCCAGGGTCACGGGCAGATAAATATCAGTCCGGCCGTAAGCGTTGGGGCTGGCGGCCACTTGCACAGGGGAATATATCGTTATCTGCGGTGAACCGGCCGTGAGGTTTGAGCTGGAAAAAATGTAAGTACCTGTAATGTCCGGCGTATAGACGAAATATTTGTAGGAGTTCGCCGCCAAATCTACCGCGGTTTCCGCGCCGTAAACAAACGGGATAGCGTCGTCCATTGAAGTTCCGCCCGGTTCCTCGGCGTAAAGCGCCGCCGGCACCGCCGAAAACCCGGCCCAGGAAGGCTGCAGCAGCAAAAGGATCGCCAGGAGCCATACCAACTGTTTTTTCATGTTAATTCCTCCTACGGATTTCTTGTATTTGCGGGAGACCGGCCGCGGAGCGGCGGGAGTAACGGGAATGCCGGCCTTCCGTTCCATAATTGCGCGATTTCAGACAGTTACAGTATAGCAGGAAAAAAGCGCCGGAGCAAGGCTGAATTAGGAAAGAGTGGGCGGTATTTGCCGTAGGGGACGATGGCAATCGTCCCGAAAACCAACGGGCGGATTGCCATCCGCCCCTACGAAAATCCATTCAATCCCTAATCCCTAATCCCTAATCCCTAATCCCTCCCCAATTGTGCATTGTAACTCGTTGCGACTAAGGCGCCTTACGCCGGTTAGCACCCATCAGTTTATCTCAAGGCGCCAAGTCGCTGGCATTGCAACATGGTCGCATCGCTCGCGGCAGCACCTTCAGTCATCGGCGATGCTCCCTGTTGCTGCTGCAAGTCGCACTCGCTTTCTCCGCTCCGCGGCGCTCGTGCTTGTTGTGATAGCCGCGCTCCCTGTTTCACTTCGTGCGGTCGCGCGTCTATCATTGTGAATTGTGCATTGTATAGACACGTCCCGTATACGCCGAATCGGGCGGTA
>JAISWK010000006.1 GCA_031270805.1 Gracilibacteraceae bacterium | reverse complement strand
TACCATTTCGATCGACCTAAAGCTGTCAAATTTAGCTTGACTGTTGTTCTGATTTGTAGTATCTTTTCTTCGAGATGCCGGGCTTCGCCCGGACGGCATAGCTAACTGGCCGGATGTCATGAGATTGCATCTTTTATTATCGCGGCTTGGCGGAATACCGAAAAGAAAAAGGCTATTTACTGTCCAAAGCAAAACGGAGCGGCGCCAAGAAAGGATGATCATGGCTACAAACATTAACGCCATGGAACTCGAACGAGTTCTCAAACTCACACCCAGCCATCACAATATCATGCTGGTTGGCAGGCACGGGATCGGCAAATCGCGTATCGTTGAGGCTTACTTCACTTTTGCGAAAAAAAAGGTTGTGACATTGTTCCTGGGGCAAATGAGCGATCCCGGCGATATCATCGGCCTGCCGTCCTTAGACCAGAGTACGGCAAAGACTGTTTTTCGCTTGCCGTGGTGGTTTCCGGAGGACGGGGAACCGATTGTCTTGTTCCTTGATGAGCTTAACCGCGCCAGGCCTGAAATCCTGCAATGCGTCATGGATTTAACCCTCAACCAAACGATTGTCGGGCGAAAACTGCCGGCCGGTTCGCAGATCATCTCGGCGGTTAATGAGGGAGACGAGTATCAGCTGACGGACCTTGACCCGGCGCTTGTTTCCCGCTTTAATGTCTACCATTTCACTCCGACCGTGGAGGAGTGGCTGCTATGGGCGCAGAAAAACAGCCTTGATGAGCGCGTAATCGGCTTTATCGGGGAATTCCCGCACCTTTTGGACGGAGAGGTCGGCGACAGCGGACTGGAAAAATCCCCGGACAGGCGCGCCTGGGAGCGGGTCTCCGAGCTGGTCGGGAGCGCAGATTCTCTGGACGACGTGACGACGAAAGCCGTAGCCGGGATAGTTGGCGTCGCCGCGGCCCTGCAACTCGCGCAGTATTGCCGGACAGGCGTAGGACTCTCCGCGACTCCTTTCCTTACGGATTTCAACGCCGCCTCCCCTAAGTTGGCGAAATCCCGCGCCCACGAACTGACCGCGCTGACGGAGGCCTGTTTCAGGCAGACCGAGACCGTTGACGATGAACGCCGCAAGCTCTACGCTTCCAACCTGGCCCTATACGCCGAGTGGCTGCACAAGCACAAGAAAAACGAGATCCTCGCCCACTTTACCACCCTCTACGCCTCGGCGGCTTACCCTAAGACTAAATACGAACTTCTCATGGGCGCGCACGATATTATGAAATATATAGAAAAATTCATCGGGGACATTCAATTATGAGCGCAGCCGAATCCACCCGGCGCCCCAAGTTAAGCGTCGCCGATCGAATCGGCAGGATAAAAGAACGCTGGTTTATAACCGAACCTGCGCTCTTGCTTATCGTAAGCACGCACGAGATGACGCCGAATCCCAAAATCAGAGGTTTCCGCTGCGGGAGGGGGCGCATTGAGTACAATCTTGCCGACGTGCAGGCGCTGTCTGACCTCGAACTTGAAACCGCGCTGAAAGCTGAGGCTATACGCATCATGTTCCGCCACCCGTACAGATACCCGCCCCGGAATGCCTCTATCTCATATATGGCGAGCAATATCACAATAAACGAGTTGTATACGGGCTTGAACCTTCCGTACAAAGCCGATGACTATTGGAGCGGATGGAAGTACAAAGGACAGTTCTTTGAGTTCTACTACCAGGCGCTATGCGAGCTTTTTAATCAGGAGTCAGCCGGCCGCAATGCCCAAGCAGGCGGGGACAATGCCCAAGCAGGCGGCGGCAATGCCCAAGCAGGCGGCGGCAATGCCCAGGCAGGCGGCGGCCCTAGCCAGTCTGATGAGAATCTTAGCCAGGCGACGGAGAAAACGGAACTTTGGGCGGCTGATGAATATTACGAAGAAAAAATCAAAGAACAGATCCGGATTATACTCGGGAACAACAAACAATGGGGGACTCTGTCCGACCAACTGATCTCACGGCTGACAGCCGATATGAAGCCGGTAATGAACTACAAAAAGGTTCTTAGCGGATTCAGGGCTTCGCTGCTCACCGGCGACCGGATATTGACCCGGTTCAAACCCAGCAGGCGGTACGGGAATCTGGCTATGGGCAGGCGCCTGGAGTTTACAACCAACCTTTTGGTGGGCGTAGACGTCAGCGGTTCGGTTACCGACAAGGAGCTCAGAGAGTTTTTTTCGGCGATAAATGTCTTTTTTCGGTACGGAATCAAAAACATTGACGCGCAAATGTTTGACAGTGATCTGAAGGGGCGGCCCATTACCATGAAAAAAGCTCGCAAAACGGTGGTCGTCACCGGCCGCGGAGGCACAAACTTTCAACCGATATTGAATTATTTCAAGGAAAACACAAAGACCTATGACGGGTTGATTATCTTTACGGACGGAGAGGCCCCGGCGCCGCAGGTTGACGCCGGAATCAGGCGCCATATCGTTTGGATATGCACTAACAAATCTTCATACGAGGCTCATAAGGATTGGATGATCAGGCGCGGGCGCTGCTGCTATATCAATTCATGAGGCCTGTTCTTAACCTGGAGGTTTTGACATATGTGGAAAAAATCTCATTCTGAATATTATTCATGGACTGTCAGAAATGGAGTGCGTACCGATCTGCGGTGCGAATTTCGCAAGCTCGAAGAAACAGCCGGCCTAAACGACCGAACCTGCACTCGCTCAGCGTTCCGCACTTTGATGGTTAAGGAACTCGCTGCCCGCCCGGAGTGGTCGCTGACGACGAAGTTCGATGCTTATGACACTTTCCTGAGCGACAATTACAAAATGACTCGCAAGGCGACGGAAGAGTCTGATAAATACTCGGCAAGCAACGACATTTATATCTCAGTTCTCATCCGTGAATATACGCCGGAGTACATGCGAAGACGCAATGACTCGAAAGCGGCAATTACGGCTGAAATCAGCTTTTCTGTGAGCGAGTCTGACCTTTTGACTTACCGCTATGCTAATGACGGATACTCTGAATTTGTCAGCCTTGCTTTCATATTGCTTTGCCTCGACAAGGCGGCATCCATTGCTGACAAAATACCCCAAATGATTGCGCATCAGGAACAGTTGGAAATGATCGCCAAGGGAAAAGAAGCTAAACGCAAAAAAATCCGTGAAATCCGCGAGGAGAACGTGCTGACCGTGCTGGAACGGATCTGCTCCGGGATGAAAATGCCGTATGCCTTTGAAATAATGAGTTCGCGTATCGACTTGAAGATTAAACTACCCAACAGAACCCATATAAGGATAGAAATCCCGTTTAACAAATATAAGGAGATCCTCCCCGACTTGGAGGGAATTATTCAAAATTACATGTCTGCCATCGCTAATAGCAAAGCGAAGGTTCTGATAGTAAATAATGACACGAAGACTCGCTGGCAAGTCAACGACAAGACGCGTTGATTGAGCCGATCATCTGTCCCTATGACTACGATCTGAGCGCGTTCAGCTGCTGCTCCATCTCATCGCTGAGGGAAACCAGGCGGGCGTTGATCTGAAAAGCGCGCTGGGCTTCGATCACGCGGGTCATTTCCGCCGCGACGTCCACGTTGGAGCGTTCCAGGTATCCCTGGCGCAGGTCCGGGGCCGGGGCGGTCTCGGCCGCCTGGGAGTTCTCGGTGGCGGCATAGAGGTTGTCGCCGGTTTTCAGCAGACCGTAAGGGTTGGCAAAACGGTATACCCCGATCTGCAGCTGCTCCTGCCCCACTGCGGCCGGCCAGTCGTCGGCAAAACGGATCGGCGCCCCTGCGTCGTCCAACACCAGAGCGCCCGCCGCCGTCGTCAGATGAAATCCGTCCGCCAGCAGGGCTTTGCGGAAACTGCCGTCCCGGGTGTAGCCCACCTCGCCGGACAGCGGGTCGCGCACCGCAAAAAATCCTTCCCCGGCCAGGGCGAAATCCAGCTCGCGCTCGGTTTGGCTCAGCGCGCCCTGGGTAAAAGCGACCGCCACCTGGACCGGCCGGACGCCGGCCCCGGCCCGGGCCTCGTCCGGCTGCCCCTCCGGCTGATTTATATTGCCGTAGAGCAAGTCGGCAAAACCCATTTTTTCATTCTTATAACCGGAGGTATTCACATTGCTCAGATTGTTGGCGATGACGCTCATGGCCTGTTCCTGAGCCAGCACGCCGCTGCGGGCGTTATAAAAAGCATGAATCACGATAATCTCTCCCTCCCCAACTGTGAACTGTGTACTGTGCACTGTGCACTGTGCACTGATCCTAAACCGGTCGCCCGATCTCGCTCACGGTCTGTCCGGTGACCTCGTCCAGCATCTTCATGATGCGGGAATAGGTCTGAAATTCCCGCGCGCTGACGAGGGCCAAGGACATCTCTTTCGTCATATTCGTGTTGGACTGCTCCAGGGCCTGCCAGACCACGGTCTGGGCAAACTGGGGCGCGGCGTCCTCCGGCGCGGCAAAAAACCCTTCCCCGGCCCGGACGAGCGCCGTCTGGTCGGCGGTGGCAAAAAGGCCGATCTGGGCCATTTCCTGGCCGTTCTCGTACAGGCGCCCCTCGCTGTCGGCGCTGAAGCCCGCTCCGTTCAGCTGGATCGGCGCGCCGTTCACATCCAGGACATTGCCGCCGCGGACATGGACGAGAAAACCGTTGTCGTCCAGGGCGAACTCGCCGTTCCGCGTCCACAGCACCTCGCCCGCCGCCGTCTCCACGGCGAAGAATCCGTCGCCGGCCACGGCGAAATCCAGCGCCCGCTCCGTCGCCTCCTGCCCGCCCGGGGTAAAATCCGTGTAGGTTTCCGCGACCCGCCGCCCGAACACCGCCTGGCCCACCGTCCCGGAATCGGCCATCGCCAGCCGCGTCAGCAATTTGGCCGCGAAGGTCGAGTCCAGCGGTATATCCCGTTTGTACCCGGCTGTGCGCAAGTTGGCCATATTGTTGGAGATGACGCTCAGATTCCTGTTTTCCGTGATCGCTCCCGCCGTGGCGGTAAAATAACTGCGAATCAAGTTTCTCCCTCCCCATATAAATAATTTTGCAGTTTTTGCTTCATTTTTGTCAACGCCCCGTTATGCATCTGGCAGATCCGGGAAGGCGACACGCCCATAATATAGGCGATATCCTTCTTTTTCAGTCCCTCGTAATAATGCAGACTCATTACCAGTTTTTCCCTGTCGGTCAGCTCGTCCAGGGAAGCGCCGATTACGTCGCGCAGTTCTTTTTCCTCCAGGGAAAAACCCGGCTGCTCCACGCCATGGGCCATGTTTTCCCGGAAGCCCTTCGTCCCGTAAAGGCCGACGTCCACCAGTTCCTCGTAGGAAAGCAAGTGGAACATATGTTCCTCGGCGATGATCTTCTCCACGGCCCGCACATCCAGGTTCAAATGGGCCGCCAGTTCCTCCGTCGTCGGCATCCGGCCCAGCTGGGCGCCGAGCTTGTCCGTCGTTTCGCTCAGTAGCACCGCCTCTTTTTTCAGGCGCTTCGTCACCCAGTCCTGGTTGCGGACAAAATCAATGATGGCCCCGCGGACGCGAATGGAGGCGTAGGACTTGAACTGGCTTTTCTTCTCCGGATCGTAGTTTTCAATCGCTTCGAGCAGCACGACAAAACCCTGGTTGATCATATCCTCCATTTCGGCAAAATTTTTGTACGTGCCCCGCATCTGAAAAGCATAGAGGCGAACGATATACATGTAGTCCATCGCCAGCTCGTTGCGCAGCTCGACGTCCCTTGTCCGCCAGTATTCCTCCCAGACGGCCTGTTCCTCTTCCCGGCCCGGGGAAGCGTTGCTCAGCATGACTGTCACTGCTCTGCCCCCTCTCAGGCCGACGATTCGCCGCCGGCCAGCGTCACGGCCCCGACGGACTGAATCTGGACGGAACTATCTATTTCATTGAAGGAAAGCACGACCACGCTGGGGCAGAACTGCTCCGTGATCCGGTGAAAATACATGCGCACCCCCGGCGAAGTCACGACGATCGGCGTGCTGATCAGGTCTTTCAGCCGATTCATGTGTTCCATCAAGTTGTGGACGATGCCCTGGATATTCTCCGGCGGCAGGGAGAGGTAAGTCGAATGTTCGCTCTGCTTGACGCCGGCGATGATCTGGTTTTCTATATCCGCGTCCAGGGTCAGCACCCGAATCAGGCCGTGCTCGGCGTAGCGGCGGGTGATCGTGCGTTTCAGGCGCTGGCGCGCGTACTCGGTCAAAAGATCGACATCCCGCACCGTGGCGGCGTAATCGGCCACGGCTTCCAGGATGGTCTCCACATCCCGGATGGGAATCCCCTCGCGCAGCAGGTTGCCGAGGACCTTCTGCAAGTTGCCCTGACTGAGCAGGGCCGGCACGACCTCGTCCACGATCGGGGCGTTATACTGGCGCACATTGTCGAGCAGACTGAGGAGATCCTGGCGGCTGAACAGTTCGGCCGCGTGGGCCTTGATCACTTCGGACAGATGGGTGACCATGACGGAAAGGGCGTCTATGACCGTGTAGCCGTAGATCTCCGCCAATTCCCGCTTGTCGGGCGTGATCCAGCGGCTCGGGATGCCGTAGGCCGGCTCGATCGTCTCGATCCCGTCCACTTCCTGCTCCAGGTTGCCGGGGTCGAGGGCCAGGTAATAATCGACCAGGATTTCCCCTTTGGCCACTTCCTCTCCTTTCAGCTTGATCACATATTGATTCGGGTTCAGCTGCCCGTTATCGCGCAGACGCACAGCCGGCACGACCATGCCCATGTCGAGGGCGAACTGGCGGCGAAAAAGGACGACCCGATCAATAAAGCCGCCGGTTTTTTCCTCAACGAGCGGAATCAGGCTGTAGCCGAATTCCATCTCAATCGTCTCCACGGGCAGAACGGAGTAGATATTGTCGATATTGCGGTAAAAATCCGTCTCGCTCATCTCCGGGCGGGCGTCCCCCGGGCCGGCCAGCGCGGGCTGCAGCCGGGCCTGGTCGCGGAAAAGGCGCACGCTGAAAAAGAGGTAGAGCCCGGCCAGGGCGATTAGCTGCAGTTTGGGCATCCCCGGCACGAGGCAGAAGCAGAGGAGTACGCCGCCGGCGATCATCAGGGCCGTGGGCTGGGAGAGGAATTGGCGCCCGGCCTCCATGTTCAGATTGCCTTCGGAGGCCGCCCGCGTCACGACCATGGCCGTGGCGATGGAGATGATCAGGGCCGGGATCTGGGAGACCAGACCGTCGCCGACCGTGGCGATGGAGTAAATCTGGACGACTTCGGCGAAAGTGCCGCCGCCCTGCACCATGCCGATCACGATCCCGCCGACCAGGTTGATGATCGCGATGATGATGGAGGCGATGGCGTCTCCTTTCACCAGCTTGGTCGCGCCATCCATCGCGCCGTAAAAATCGGATTCGCGCTGGATTTTTTCCCGCCGGCCCCGAGCTTCCGTCTCGTTGATCAGGCCGGAATTCAAGTCGGCATCGATGGCCATCTGCTTGCCGGGCATGGCGTCCAGGGTGAAGCGGGCCGCCACTTCCGCGATCCGCTCCGCCCCCTTCGTGATCACGAGGTACTGGACGATGACGATGATCGTGAAAATAACGAGGCCGACCACGATATTGCCGCGCAAGACGAATTCGCCGAAGGTTTTGATCACCTGGCCGGCCTGGCCGCCGTTGGACAGGATCAGGCGGGTGGAGGAAATATTCAGGGCGATGCGCAGGAGGGTGGTGATGAGGAGGACGGAGGGGAAAATGGAAAACTCCAGCGGCCCCCGGATATACATGGTAATAAGCAGTATAATGATAGAGACGGATATACTGAAAATAAACATGAGATCGAGCAGGGGCGTGGGCAGGGGAACAATGATGAGCGCAATGATCGCGATCACAAATACGGCGATGACATTACCGGAAACGAAACGCAGGAAAGCTCTCATTGGGCGATTTTCCTCCGGTTCAACCGATAGAGCCAGGCGAAGACCTCCGCGGCGGCCTGGTAAAATTCCGGCAGTATTTCCTGCCCTAATTCCACCTGCCGGTAGATCCCGCGGGCCAGGGGCGCGTTTTCCACGAAGGGAATCCCGGCGGCGGCGGCGATTTCATTTATTTTCAGCGCCACGTAGTCCTGCCCTTTGGCCAGGAGGACCGGAGCGGAGCTTTCATTTTCGTCGTAACGGAGGGCCACGGAAAAATGGGTCGGGTTGCGGATGACCACATCCGCCCGGGTCACGTCCTGCATCATGCGGGCCCGGCTGATCTTCAGCTGTTCCTGCCGCCGGTGCGACTTGATCAGCGGATCCCCTTCCAGTTGTTTGTATTCCTGTTTTACTTCATGTTTGGTCATACGCAGTTTCTTTTCATAATCCCAACGCTGGTAGCGATAATCGAGAAAGGCGATGGCGGCAAAGACGAGGGCGATCTTCCAGACGAGGGCGAACACCCGATCGCCGGCATAAATGAGGACGGCCAGCACCTCCATGTCAAAGAGGCGGGGCAAGTCGTGGAAGGTCTGGTTGATGCTCGTGTAGACCAGCACGCCGATGATGATGATTTTCAGGAGGTTTTTGACCAGTTCGACGACGGAGCGGAGGGAAAACATGCGTTTCAGGCCGTTGATCGGATTGAGATTGGAAAACTTGAATTTCAATTTTTCCGTCGTAAAGAGCATCCGAGTCTGAAACATCGTGACGGCTACGTTGACAAAAACGGCGGTCAAGAGCAGCGGCAGCACGATCATCAGAATCCCGAACATCCAGCCGCGCATCAGGCCGGTGGCGTCGCTCAGGCCCAGGTCGGTGATCTGGGCCCCGGCCTGGAAATAATAGACAAAACTCATGCTGATGCGCTCGTACATATACGAAACCAGCAAGTAGAAAGCGAAGAAAATCACGAAAATAAAGACTGCGGTCGTTATATCCCGGCTTTGGAGCACATTGCCCTTCTGCCGCTCGTCCCGCCTTTTCTTCGGTGTCGCCTGTTCAGTTTTTTCTTCCTCCGCCATGGCCTCACCACCACCTTTGCCACCCGGGTCTCAGACCCGGAACATTGCCAGCGCCCCGCGCAGGTTCTCCAGCATGACGGTCAGCGCCCCGTCCATGAACTCGCCGTATCCCGGCACCAGGACAAAAATCACGCCATAGCCGATGATCATTTTCATTTCTATATTCAGGACGAAGACGTTGATCTGGGGAATCGCCTTCATGATAATGCCGATGGCCGCCTCAGTCATGAGATGGATCACGATGAGCGGGAGCGCCATCTTGGCCGCCAGGGTGATGATCGCGCCAAAAAACATGACGGCGTGCAGCGGCAGTTCGCTGCCTAAGCTCCAGACCCCGACCGGCACGGCCCGAAAGGAGGAAACCATGATCTGCAAAAAAGTCAGATGGGCGCCGGACATAAAAAACAGGAGCAGGAACATCGCGTTGAACACGCTGCCGATGATCGGCATATTGACATTGCTCGCCGGGTCGTACATCTTGGCCATCGCTATGCCCATCTGCAGATCCACCAGTTCGCCGGCCAGCATGAAGAGGGCCAGCACGGTATTGACGACATATCCCAACGTAAAACCGATCAGCAATTCGCGGGCCAAAGCCAGGAGTACGGCCGTCCAGGTCAAGTAGGGCAGCGCCAGGGCCGGCAGCACCGCGGCCGCCAGCACGGTGAGGACGACGACGAGGCCGACCCGGAAAATCATCGGGATATTGACCCGGCCGAAGATACTGTTGAAAAAGATCATGCCCGAAAGGCGGGTCATGATAAAAATCCAGAAGATCAGATCGTTGAAAGTAGCTTCCATTCATCATACCGAAAGAACCATCAAGGCGAAAACCCGCCGGGTGAATTCGATCAGGGTCTGCAGCATCCAGGAGCCGAAGATCATGAGGGCCGCCGTGATCACCAGCAGTTTTGGCACGAAGGTCAACGTCTGCTCGTTGATCTGCGTGGCCGACTGAAAGATCGAAATCGTCAGCCCGACGAGCAGGCTGAGGCCCAGGAGCGGAATCACCAGCTTCAGGGCTGTAAAAATCGCGTCCTGCATGAGGGCGCTTAAGTCGATTACCGCCGTTTCCATCAACACCACCTCCTATCCTCGTCGCCGCCCACGGCCCACTGCCCACTGCCCACTGCCCACTACCCACTGCCCACTGATCACTGATCACTGATCACTACCGCGGCCCGGCTAATGAAAACCGCGCACCAGCGTGTCCACCGTCAGGGCCCAGCCGTCCACCAGCACAAAGAGCAGGAGTTTGAACGGCATGGAGATCATCACCGGCGGCAGCATGATCATCCCCATCGACATCAGCGTGCTGGCCACCGCCATATCAATGACGATGAAGGGCAAGTAGATCAGAAAGCCCATGATGAAAGCCTGACGCAGCTCGCTGGTCATAAAGGCCGGAATGACGACCACCAGGCTCAGATCAAGCGGATCCGCCGGCATCTCCAGCTCGGCAAAGCCGAGGAAAGTGTTCAGGTCGCCGGGCTTGGTCTGGCGGAGCATAAACTCTTTCAGCGGCGTCTGCAAATTGGTCAGGGCCGTCTCCCCGTCTATCTCACCCGCCTCGTAAGGCAGGTAGGCCTCGCTGTAGACGGCGCCGAACACCGGCTGCATGATGAACAGCGTGAGAAAAAGGGCGATGCCGACCAGCACCTGGTTGGGCGGGGACTGCTGCATCCCGAGCGCGTTGCGCAAAAAGGAGAGGACGATGATAATGCGGGTGAAGCTCGTCATCATGACGACGATGGAGGGCAGGAGGGTGATCAGGGAAAGCAGGAACAAGATTTCCAGCGTATTGGTCTGGCCGTTGAGCAAGCCTTCCAGATCAAGCATCGCTACCGTCACTCTCTTTCCCGGCCTGACCGGGCCGCATCCGTCTCCATTTCGCCACCAGCGTCGCGAAGGGCGCCGCCTGCGGCAGATCCATCTCGCGCTCCGCCGCGTCCTCCGGCCAGGTTTCCAGCACCGTGACCGTCTCGGCCGCCCCGAGGAAAAACACCTTGCCCCGCACGGCCACCACGAGCAGGTACTTGTCCTTGCCCAGCGGCACGCGATCCAGGATTTTGATCTGCCGGCCGCTCATAAAACCGCCGCTGCGGGCGGAGAGATAGCGGGCCAGGGCATAGGTGAGAAATATAGCCCCGACGACGACCGCCAAGGCGAGTACGACCGCCAGCACCTGGGCTGCGGCCGACCCGGTCTCCCCGCTCCCTAACACGCCGGCCGCACTATTTCAGCAGATCGCGCACGGTTTTCAAAATGCGATCCGCCTTGAACGGCTTCACGATGAAGTCCCGCGCACCCAATTTGATGGCTTCCACCACCATCGCTTCCTGTCCCATCGCGGAACACATGACGATCAGGGCCTCCGGATGCTTGCCCTTTATTTCCCGCAGGGCTTCCAGGCCGTCTTTGTTCGGCATCGTGATGTCCATGATGGTCAGATCGGGTTTGTTGGCCTCATACTGCTGCACGGCCTGTTCCCCGTCCGCCGCCTCGATGATGTCGCCCAACCCGTCCTTGGTCAGCGTATCCTTGATCATCATGCGCATAAAAGCCGCGTCGTCCACTACCATTATTTTTTTTGCCATTTCTTCCACACCCCAATATTACAAATTCAAAAGGTCTTGTCGTTTCAAAATTTCTGTGATCCTGACCCCAAAATTATCGCCGATGACTACTACGTCCCCCTTGGCGATCGGCTGTCCGTTCACAATGATGTCCACCTGGGCCCCGGCCTGTTTATCCAGTTCCAGGACGGTGCCCTGGGTGAATTCCAGTATTTCCTTGACCTTGCGCACGGCCTTCCCTATTTCCACCGTCACTTCCAGCGGGACGGAACGGAGCAGGGCCAGGTTTTCCGGCACCTCGCCGCTCGCGAACAGCGGTTCGTCGTCAAAACTCTGCAGCTGCACCGGTCGGGCCTGGCTGAACTCGCCCGTCGCCTGGATGACCCGGTTCGGGGCGGCTTGATAGCCCGGCGGCGCGGCCGGATAGCCCGGCGGCGGGGCCGGATAGCCCGGCGGGGGATAGGCCGGCGCGGTCGGATAAACCGGCGGCGGCGCGTAAGGATCCGGGGCGGCGTAAACCGGGGCCGGGCTGTAGGGCGGCGGGGCCGGCGGAGGCGGCGCCTGGGGAGGCGGCGCCTGGGGAGGCGGAGCCTGGGGAGCCGGAGCCTGGGGAGGCGGGGCCTGGGGAGGCGGGGCCTGAGCGGGCGGAGCCTGGGGAGCCGGGGCCTGAACAGCCGGGGCCTGAGGGGGAACCGGTTCCGGGGCCGGCGGCGGCGGCGGTTCGCTGATCTCGCCGAAGAGAATCCCCAGCATTTCCCGCACCAGCTGCTCCGTCATCACACAGAGGAATTTGCTCTCCATCACGCCATCCACGTCCAGCAGGAAAGACACGGTGATGACTCTTTCGTCCGGGGCGCTATCCGGCAGGATCGTCTGCCCCACCTCCACGCTCACCGGCACCGGGGTGGAAATATTGATCGTCTTGCCAAAAAAATCTGACAGCGCCGTCGCGGAAGAGCCCATCATCTGGTTCATCACTTCACAGATTACGCTCGTACTCATCTCGTCCATCGGCGAGTCCGGCGACTGGCCCATCATGCCCCCGGTCATAATATTGACGATGGAATTGACGTCCTCCAGTTTGAGGACGAGAATATTGTTGCCGCTGATCCCTTCCACATAAGTGATCGCCACGCCCACGGCCGGCTCAAACTCATCGATGACAATGCTGCCGGCTTCGGCCTGCTGCACCTCGGGCGTCGTGATCGTAACCTTCTTTTCCAGCATCGTCGAGATGGCGGTAGCTGCCGAACCCATGCTAATATTCATTATTTCCCCGATGGCGTCAATGTCCATGGCTGAAAAAAGTTTATTGTCCGGTTCCATCACAGCTTCCCTCTCTTTTCATAGTAATCCAGTATTTTCACGGCTTTCCTCTGCTTCCGCACTCCCAGGGCGCCGTAAAACCACGGTTTTTTGCCTTCCATCAGGACGATCGGCGAGGAGACGCTTTTATCCAGTTCGATGACGTCCCCCACCCGCAGATGCAGGATATCGGCAAAATGGATATGCGCTTCGCCCAGGATCGCAGTCAGTTCCAGCGCGCCTTCCTCCACGGAATGTAAAATGCTCCGGGCCCCCAGTTCGTTGGCCTGATCCCGGCGCGGCTCCCGGACTTCCCGCTCGTCCATCGCCTTGAGCAGCTCCGTCAGACTTGTGCCGGACATGCAGATATTCATCAAACCCTCTATATGCTGCATCTTAATATTGACGACGATGATGAGCACCGTCTCGTCCGCGTTCATGGACTGACCCAGGCGGGCGTTCGTTTCGATCTTGCGCAGCGTCGGCTCAATGACGAAGTAACTGGCCCATGGCGCCTTGAGCATCGGTCCCATCTGATTGAGCAGGTTTTCCAGTATGGTCAGCTCTATCTCGGTGTAATCCCGCATATAGTTGTAGCCTTCACCGCTGCCGCCCAGCATCCGGTCGATAATAGAAAACGACACCGTTTTGGACACTTCCATCAGCAGCAGTTGATCCTCTATTTTTTCGTCCTCCGGATAATGAATGTTAAAATTGCCGATCAGAACGGAATCCGCCAGCGCGTTGCTGTACTCGTAATACTTTTGTTCCTCGATCTGCAATACCTCGGCTTCGCAATACACACGCAGGATCCCGGACAGGTAGGAAGCCAGCCGGCGGGAAAAATTCTGGTAAATACTGTCAATAATCTTCAGCTGCTCGCGGGTAAAGCGTTTGGGGCTGCGAAAATCATAGTCCTTGACGCGCTTTCGGCTGTCGTCTTCGTCCATGGACGCTTCGCCGGTACTCAAATTCCGGAGCAGTTCGTCTATCTGGCTCTGTGACAGAATTTCCGCCATCCGTCGTCCTCACCTCCCGTCTGTATTCCTTCCTGCTCACCCGAGCGTGATCCGCCGGCGAAAATCCACCACCCGCTGGACCACGGCGCGCGGCGGTTCTTTCACGGCTATTTTTTTTCCGGTGGTCAACGCGATCACCGTGTCCGGAGTCACCTCTACGGTCTCGATCAGATCGCAGTTCAGGATAAATTCTTCGTCGTTCAGCTTAGTCAGCGTAATCACCGCGCACCCGGCCTTTCTCCCCCGAACGCCGCCCCTCGGCGCCCGGTCTTATCAACGTTTCAGGTTGACGACTTCCTCCAGCATACCGTCCACGACGTTGATGATGCGGGCATTGGCCTGAAAACCTCTCTGCGTCATGATCATATCGGCAAACTCTTGAGAAATATCCGTGCTGGACATTTCCAGCCCACCCGTCTTGATGCTGCCCATATTGTTCGTCCCGGTCTGATAGTATTGCGGCTCGCCCGTATTGCCGGAGGTCGTGTAATAACTGTTGCCGATCATCTCCAGCCCGGCCGGGTTCGGGACATGGGCCAGGGCGATGGCCATGAAGCCGTCCGTCGCGGCCCCCGTGCCGCTGATGGCCACGAGCGCGCCGGATTCGTCAAAAGCGTAGGTGACGCCATCCGCGCCCACCGCGCTCACCACGCCATCCGAGCCGATCTTAATATTGTTCAGGGGCAGGACGGCCTCGTCCGCGTCCTCATAATTGACGCGAATCGGGCGCAGATCGGCGTGTTCAAAGGAGTCGCCCGGGCCGCTCCCGGTCTCCCCGGCCGGAACGCCGCAAACCAGGCGGCCCGTGATATCGACCAGCCAGCCCGCCTCGTCAAACTCAAACATGCCGACGCGGGAATAGTAGACCTGCCCCATATCCGTCTCGGAGCCTTCCTGGAGCGAGCCGACGATAAAATAGCCCGTTCCGTTAATATAGCAGTCGCTGCCGATATTCGTCGTGGCGTAGCCCGTATTGGCGTGGTTCGTGTCGATACTGGCCACGGCGGCGCCGTAGCCGATCTGGAAAGGATTCATGCCGCCCAGCCCGCCGGCCGCGGCGTTGGAGCCGCCGCCCGCGCTGATATTCTGGTAGAAAACATCACGGAAGGTGGCCCGGCTCGTCTTGTAGCCGTAAGTGTTCACATTGGCGATATTGTTCGCAATCACATCCATCTTGGTCTGGTGGGCCTTGAGACCCGAAACCGAAGTGTATAACGCCCTGGACATCTCTCTTACCTCACTTTCTCACGGTGCGGCCGGTTCCGACTCGGTTCCGGCGGCAAAAACTTCCATTATCTGCGCCACTTCGTAGGCCTGACCGTCCACGTAGACCTGCGGCGTTCCATTGTAAAGAACTACTTTTTCTACTATTCCCTGCTTGTTCACCAGCTGACCGCTGGCGTCAAAATCCGTCACGATCACTTCCCGGCCCATGAAGCCGAAGGCGTAGGAGGTCAGCGTCATGGCGTTCATCTGCTCCATGGCCTGAATCAGGGCCATCTGCGACATTTGGGCCAAAAACTGAGTGTCGTCCACCGGATTCATCATATCCTGGTTTTGCAGCTGGGTGGCGAAAAGATAGTAAAAATCATCCAGCTCAAACGTGCCGGAAGTCCCGGTCTCCCGGGTGCGGGCGGCGTAGGCGCTGACACTGTCCAGCTCCGCCACCGGGTCGGCAAAATTATAACCCACATCCATCGCTCTTCCTCCTTGCTCTAGGCCAAAAGATCCGGCTCGTCCTCAGCTTCAGCCGTCCCGTCTTCGTCCGTTTCCTCCGCCTCTCCGTCCGGGCGGCTGTTCTCCTGTTCCGGCCGGCCTTCTTCCCCGTTCTGGCCGGCGCCGTCGTAAACGACGTGGATCTGGCCGGGGGTCAGGCCGTTCTGGCTCAGGATTTCTTTCAGTTCCGCCGTCTGGCTGGTGATAATCTGCTGGGCCAGCTGGCTGCTCGTCTCAATCCGCACGACGGCCCGGCCGCCCTCGATGGCGATCTTGACCACCACGGCGCCGAGTTTTTCCGGGTGCAGGGTCATTTCAAAGCGCTGGATGCCTTCTTCGGCCAAAACCGTGATCCGGTCGGCCACCTGCCGGGCCAGCCGGGGCTGGAGCAGGGCCGAGGGGTCGCTGACGGGGATAGCCGCCGGGGCCGGGGCTGTCCAGGCGGGGCCGGCGGTCGCCCGGGTCGTTTCCGCCGGGGCCGCCGGCGGCTGTCGTCCGGGCAAAGGCGGGGCGGCGGGGCGCTCTGCGACCGCCGGCGCCGGAGCCGCGCCCCGGCCGCCATCGGCGATGGCCGGCCGGCCCTCCGGCCGGGCCGCCGTTTCCGGCGGCCCGGGCCGGGGCGCGGTCTCCGCCGGGGCCGATCCGACGGCCGTTTTCCCCCTGGCCGGCGCCTCAGCCAAAAGGGGCTCTTCCCTGGGGGCCGTCGGGTCGGCCGCCGCCGCCCCGCCCGCGGGGAGTGTTTCCACCACCGCCGGCGCCACCAAAGCGTTCACCGGGGCGACTTCCGCCCCCGCCGGCGGCAGCACGAGCGCCGCTACCGCCGCCGCCGTCTCCGCCTCGCTCGCCGCCTCCGGCCCGACCGGCGCGGTCAGGTTGAGCGGCGGCAGGATCAGGACGGAGGCAAAGCGGGCCGCCACATTCACGGGCTGGCCCTCGGCCGCCGCCACCGCCTGGGCCGGGGCGGCCGCGGCTCCGGCGGCCTGTTCCGCCGCCGGCTCCGGTTTTTCGCTCCGGCCGGCCGGCCGGGGCGTCCGGTCGCGTGCTTTCGGCCCCCGGCTGCTCAGGTACTCGGCGAAACTCTTTTCCGCCGGCCGGCTTCGTTCCGCGGCCGGGCGGGCCGTCTGGGCCGCCGCTCCCGCGCTTTCCGCCGTTTGCGTAATCATATCTCTTTCGTCTCCTTTCGTCTTAGGCCCCGCTCGCGACGCGCCGAAAACCGATAAATTCCTCCACGGCGCGTTCTTCTTCCTTGCGAGCTTCGGCCTGATAAGCGAGCAATTCGTTTTCCTTCAGTTTCTCCAGCGCCGCCTTCTCCGTTTTGATGACGACGATTTTCTCTATTACATTATCCCTGTCCAGGGACAGGGCTGTTTTGCGCCGCTGAATCTCCGTCAGCTGCCGGAACAGTTGGGCCCGGTAATCGGCGTAGCAGACCATGAGGCGCGGATCAATCCCCCGCCGCTGCTCCTCCCCGCATTTAGCGTCATTGGCCGCGCTCTGCCGCCGGTTTTCCGCCTCCGCCGCCTCCTGGCGGGCGATAGCCTCATTCAGGCGGCCCAACTCCGTCTGGGCGGCGGCCAAAAGCTGTTCCTTCAGACGCAGCACCGATTCCAGGGAAAAGAAGAATTTTTTCATCGCCGCCTATCCTCCCCGCCCCTCATCCCGCCAAGGCCTCGGCCATGAGGGCCAGGGACTCCTCATAAGTGAAACTGGCCTCGATCTCCTGGCGCAAAAAAGCGTTGATCCGGTCGATATAGCGCAACGCCCGATCCACCCGCGGGTTGCTGCCTTTCTTGTAAGCCCCGATGGCGATGAGATCGTAATTCGCGTAGTACACGGCCAGCAATTCCCGCATTTTCTGGGCCAGGTCCAGCTGCTCCTCGTCCACGATATCGTTCATGAGGCGGGAAATACTCATGCCGATGTCCACCGGCGGATAATGCCCGCGCTGGGCCAGGCTGCGGGAGAGGATAATATGCCCGTCCAGGATGCCGCGCACCGTATCGCTGATCGGCTCGTTCGTGTCGTCCCCTTCGACCAGCACGGTATAAACCCCCGTGATCGAGCCGCTGGTAAAATTGCCGCTCCGCTCCAAAAGCTTGGGCAAGTCGGCGTAGATCGAGGGCGGATAACCGCGGGACACCGGCGGCTCCCCGACCGCGAGCCCGATCTCACGCTGGGCCATGGCAAAGCGGGTCAGGGAATCCATCATCAGCAGCACGTCCTGCCCCTGATCCTGGAAATACTCGGCGATGGCCGTCGCCACGACCGCGCATTTGGAACGCATCATCGCCGGCTGGTCCGAGGTGGCCACCACGAGCACCGACTTGCTCATCCCGAGCGGGCCCAGGTCTTTGCCGATAAAATCCAGCACCTCCCGCCCCCGCTCCCCGACCAGGGCGATGACATTGACGTCGGCCGAGACATTGCGGGCGATCATGCCCATCAGCGTACTTTTGCCGATGCCGCTGCCGGAAAAAATTCCCATTCTCTGGCCCTTGCCGATCGTCAGCAGACTGTCGATGGCCTTAACGCCAAAAGTCAATTTTTCCGTAATGCGCGGCCGGGCCAGCGGATTGGAATAGCGCCGCTCGGCCGGGTACATCTGGTAATCGCCCCGGAGCGGGCCCCGGTCGTCGATCACCTGGCCGATCCCGTTCACGATCCGGCCTTTCAGCCCTTCGCCCACCGGGATCTGCAATTTACCGCCGAGGTTTTCCACGCTGCTGCCGAGGCCGATCCCCTTCACATCGTCATAGGGCATGAGCAAAATCCGGTTTTCCTGGATGCCCACGACCTCGGCCGTCACGCCGTCCTGCTCGCCCAGGACGCGCAGGCGGCACACGTCGCCCATCCGCGCTTCCGGCCCGATGGACTGAATCAGGAGACCGGCGACCCGATCGACCACGCCCATGTACTTGAACGAGTCGAAATTCTTCAGTTGACGCCGGTAGGCGGGCAGCGGGTTGGCCATCATGAGACCTGCTCCTCCATTAATTGGCTAATTTGTTGCAATTGCACGTCCGGACTGACGTCCACGACGCCGGCGTTGGTCTCGACGATACAGGCGCCGGGGGCCAGTTCTTTCAGCAGCCGGATTTTGACGAACTTGTTCCCCTCCGTCACCCGCCCGGCCAGTTTTTTCTCCACCTGCACGGCCAATTCCTCGTCGTCGGCGGAAAAACAGATGTCCACCCACTCGTAATCGCGAAAAGTCCGCAGCGCCTCCTCGACCAGGTTAAAATAAATATCGTGGTCGCGGCTTATTTCGCGGCCCACCACTTTTTCCGCCACCTCCAGGGCCAGGTGCTTCAGATCGTCCAGGCTCTCGGCCAGAGAGTCCCGCCACTCGTCTTCCAGGGCCGCCAGCGCCCGGGTCAGGGCCTCGGCGTTCTCCCGCCGTTCCTCCCGCGCCTCCTTGTAACCCCTGGCGTAGCCGGCGTCATAGCCCTCGGCGTAGCCCCGCTCCCGGCCGGATTTTTCCGCCCGGGCCAGAGTCTGCCGCCGCTCGTCCTCCGCCTTGGCCATGATCCGGTGGGTGGAGTCCAGCGCTTCCTGCCTGATCCGCCCCGCCTGCTGCCGGGCCTCGGCGATCAGCTGGCGGGAAAAAGCCATCGCCTCGGTCTCGCGTTCGTCGGTCGCCTCCAGGTCCAGGCGGGGTTTGAACACGTCGGGATTGAGGGCGTAGTGCTCGCCCAAGCTGACGGAGCCGGATTTTATGACATTAGCCAACAATATCGTCCCCCCCGCCCTTAGAAATAGTAATTTGTCCCTGTTCTTCCAATTGACGGAAAATAGCGACGATCTTCTGCTGCGCTTCTTCCATCTCTCTCATGCGCACCACTGTGTCTTCCATATCGGAGCGCACCGTCTCGCTCATGCGCTTGGACAGATTCGAGAAGAACACTTCCTGCACCTCGGGGGAAGCGCCCTTGAGCGCCCGGGACAGGTCGGCGGCGTCGATTTCGCGCAAAGCCCGCTGGATGTCGCGCGGCTGCAGATTCATGATGTCCTCGAACACGAACATGCGCTTGCGGATTTCTTCCGTCAGTTTGGCGTCTTTTTTCGCCAGTTCGTCGAAAATATATTTCTCGCTGGCCCGATCCATATCGTTCATGATTTCCGCGATATAGTCCACGCCGCCCAACTCGGTAAAATCCGTGGAAACAATGGAGGAAAACTTGCGTTCCAGCGTTTTCTCCACTTCCTTGATCACCTCGGGCGACGTGCGGTCCATTTTGGCGATGCGCTCCACCACCTCGATCTTCGTCGTATTCGGCAGCTCGGCCAGGATGGTGGAGGCCTGGTCGGAGCGGGCGTAGGAAAGGATCAGGGCGATGGTCTGCGGATGCTCGTTCTGGATGATCGCCATGAGGTTCTTATAATCCGCCTTGCGGATAAATTCAAAGGCTTTCGTATGCAATGATCTCGTCACCTTATCCAAAAACTGGGTGGCCATCGGCGAACCGAAAGCTTTTTCCAGCACCTCCCGCGCATAGTCCAGCCCCCCCTCGGCGATAATCTGCTGGGCCAGACAGATGCCGTAAAAATCCTGCAGGATATTCTCAAAAGTCTCGGCGGAAAAATTGCGCAGCCGGGCGATCTCGTAGGTCACCTGCTCCACTTCGTTTTCCCGCAGGTTTTTGTAAATGCCCGAAGCTGTTTCCGCGCCGAGGGAAACCATGACGGCGGCGGCTTTCTGGGCCCCGGACAGGGCCATATACTCCTTATTCATGACCGCCACCCCTATTCATCTCCTTTCAGCCAGCTTCTGATCAGCTGGGCCGCAATCTCCGGATGCTCGTCGGCAAAGCCCTTGATCTGGCGGGAAAGTTTTTGCTGCTGCGATTCTTCCGGCACCGGGATTTCCACTTCGGCCCGCAGGCGGGATTCTTCTTCTTCCCGCGCCGCCCGTTCGAATTCTTCCATCGTCTTCCGCTGTCGCCGCCGGAGCAGGAACACGACGATGAGGGCGATCAGGATCAGGAGAGCGGCGGCGATGGCGGCGGCGATCCACCAGTTCGTACGCAGGTACTCGATCGTGCCCGGCGGCTCCGGCGGGGCCTCGAAGTCCCGCATCATGATGAAGATGTCTTCCTCCGGCACGTTCGCCGTGCGGGCCACGAGGGAAGTAAGCTCCACCCGGTCGATCTCGCTCAGCACGTCGGAAAAAATAACCACGCTGACGGCGATGCTCTCAATCACTACATCGGAGCGTTCCACCTGCTCCTTGCGCTCATTGACGTAGTAGTCGTAATCGTATTTATTGACAAAATAGCCGCCGCCTTCCCCTTCGAGCAATTCCTCGTAGGTCGGCACATCCGCATTTGTTTCCGCCCCCGGCACGCCGGAGGCCAGCACTTCCTCATTCCGGCCCTCCAGGTAATGCTCCTCCCGGGCGGTCACGCCGGTCGAACCGTCCTCCGCCATGGGCGTATAGGTGACGGACTGCACGACGCCGGCGTCGGTGCTGACCCGCGACGTGGCGACCACCGTAGCGTAGCCCGCGCCGAGCAGGGGCCGGAGAATATCGCGCACCTTGGTTTCAATCGTCGAGTCGATCTGTTTTTCGATCTCCATCTTGTCCGTGGCCCGCCCGCTGACGCTATCGGCGGCGCCGCCCATCTCGCTGCCGCTGCCGCTATCGATCACGGCGACGTCTTCTTTGCTCATCCCCTGCACGCTCGTGGCCACCAGCTGTTTGACTCCATTCACCTGCGCGGCCGTCAGCGTCTCCCCCCCGAGCATGGTCACGAGGACGCTGGCCGAAGCCTGCGACTGGGCCGGGGCCAGCACGGAGGACCCGGCCGTGTTTTCCGAGATCGTCACGACGGCGTCCGTGACGCCGCTGATCGTGCGCACCGCCTGCTGAATCCGCTCCTGGAGCTGAAAAAGCCTGTAGGCGCGCCGGTCGGAATCCGTACTCATCGCGCCGACGTTATTGATATACAGATCGTAGCTGAACCCGCTTTTGGGGTAGCCTTCCGTGGCCAGGCTCATCTTGAGCGCCGCCTCCTGATCCCGCGGCACGAGGATCACGCCGTTCGATTCCAGTTTGGCGCTCACCCCCATTTCCTGCAGCCGGGCGAAGATCTCCGCCGACTCGGCCGAGCTTAGATTCGTGAACAATGTGACATAAGACTGATAATTAAGGAAAATAACCAGGGCGATTATCACGACCAGAAAAAGAGCGGCCCCGATAATGAACTGCTTCCGTCTTTTGCTTTCCTGTTTTTGCCACCAACTGAGCAGCGGCTGCCAATATCTGTCCTTCAGGTTTTTGAAGTTCATGCTTTCTCCAATCAGGTACCCATCCGCATGATTTCGGAATAGGCGTCATGGGCTTTATTCCTGAGCTGGACAAATAATTGCAGGGCCAGATCGGCTTTTACCGAGGCGATGGTCAAGGTATGCAGCTGGTCGATGTCGCCATTGGCCGCGGCCAGGGCGGCTTCTTCCTCGATGGCGTTCGTCTCGGCCACGGATTGGATCAGCCCCTGAAAAATATCGGCAAAAGGGGCCTCGGCGCCGGAAGTTCCGGAGGGGCGCGGCCCAGCCGCCTGGCTGGAAAAAGACTCCAGCGGTTTGATGAAATTTGGACTCAGAAAAAGTTCATTCATCACATGTTCCTCATTTCAGCCGCGTGCTCGCCGCCGCGCTATTTTCCTATCTGCAAAGCCTGGGATGCCATGGTTTTTAAGACATTCACCGCAGTGACGCCGGCCTGGTAGCCGCGCGTGGCCGAGAGCATATCGCTCATCTCCTTCACCTTGTCCACATTCGGCATCCAGAGATAACCATCCTCGTCCGCGTCCGGGTGGGCCGGATCGTACACCGGGGTAAGCGGGCGCTCATCCTCAATGATCGCCGCCACCTTGACCCCCGGGGCCGATTCGCCCAGAACCCGGTGCAGGTAAGAGCCGAAATGTCCGCCTTCTTTTTCCTGAAAAACCACCATTTTCCGCCGGTAGGGCGTCCCGTCCTCCGTGCGCGTTGTTTCCGCGTTGACCAGGTTTTGGGCCAGCACGTCCATGCGGGTTTTCTGGGCGGTCAACCCGGAACCGGCAATGTCCAGGGCCTGCAAAAAAGCCACTCCTTACCCCCTCCCTTCCGTAACGGCGTAGCGCAGCCGGGCCAGCCCGTCACTGAGCAGACGCTGTAAATACTGGTATTGCATCAAGGTATCCGTCATTTCCAAAAACTCCTGATCCAACTCCACATTATTGCCGTCCACGTTCACACTGGTCGCATTATCCTCGTACAGGCGCGGTTTGAGGGAACTGATTTCCCGCAGCGCCTCCTGCCGCGACCCGCCCTCAAGGGCCCCGATCCGCTGCCGCAGCTGTTCCTCGAACTCCACCACCTTGCGCTTGTAGCCGGGCGTGGAGGCGTTGGCGATATTCTCCGCCTGCGCCCGCGAGCGCTGCCAGAGGGCGTCCATGGTTTTTTCCATCACCAAGTGGGTCGGATTGTCCAGAAAATTCATAGGGGCGACCGCCTTTCTTTCAGGAGAGATCGTCTGGCGCGGCGATACTTCCGGAGACTCTGTTATTGGGAAAACTGCTTTTTTTGCGCTTCATTTCGCCCGCGAAAATACGAAATATATAGAGCAGACAGTTGTTCCCCCGGCCACGGGTTTATTTGATAATTCAACAGTACGCTTTATTCTATGCTAAGGCGTGTTACTGGAGCGTTGCCGTTTCGTGACTGAAGTGGTAATGTAGTCTTATTTTTGATAAAACTCAGGAAAAAAGCACGATTTTTTTACCTAAAGATGGTCGCCGCCGCCGGGAAAAGGGGGGGGGCGGTTTTTTTTTGCCCGGCTGGATCAGTTGGGGAGGGATTAGGGATTAGGGATTAGGGATTGAATGGATTTTCGTAGGGGCGGATGGTAATCCGCCCGTTGGTTTTCGGGACGATTGCCATCGTCCCCTACGGCAAATACCGCCCG
>JAISWK010000003.1 GCA_031270805.1 Gracilibacteraceae bacterium | reverse complement strand
TCTACCCGCACATGCAGAACGGCTCGCTGGTGGATGTTATCAAGCGCGTGCAGTCGGGCGACGTGCCATTGTTCTGGACGGCGACCGGGATTGCGACGATTGTTGCAGGAATTGTGCTGAGGATGAAGTTCATTCATTGACGGCAGGCGATCCATCGAACTTTAAAGGCGTCGAGTCTGTTCGTCGATGACCGGGGAAGGCTGCGGGTCGGTTACTTGCCTTGGTGTCGATTCATGGATGGCAACTTTATTTGACGAGACAGCCCGGAACGGCGCATTATTCGGCCCCCGAAATATTCGAGGCGGCCGACTACGATCAGAAGGTTGATGGGTTCTCGTTCGGTTCCGTGTTGTATGAAATAATCACAAGAAAACCAGTATTTCCGCGGGAATTGGCACGGCTCAGAGTGATGATAAAGCTCATCGTGCTGCAGCTCCCAGAGCCGCTGGAAGACTGGACGCCAACCCTCGCTGACTTATTGAGGCGATGCTGGAGGGGAATCCGTCTTCCCGCCGGTGAAGAAAACAAGGGATTCCCCCTGCCCATAGCAACAGCTGTCGTCGCCTTAGTTCTTGTCTCCGGCGCGGCAATACTGAGCCGTCATTTCAGGCCGCAGTGAATTTCTCCGTCTATGTTCGTATAACGGCAGCTGTAGGCGGTTTCTTCCAGCCGAAGTCGGGCGCCGGAAATCAATAGGCTGATGCCGGGATAGGCCGTGCCGAGCAAAATCGCGCCCCGGGCCGCTTCTTGTTCCCGGGCCGTAATCCCGAGCAGGGCCGCGTTTATCTTGGTCAGCTTCATTTGCAGCGCCGCCTGCTGTTCCTTCAGGTTTTGGGCTATATGCGCTTTTTCCGGCGGGATTTCCCCCTGCTTCCGGAACATCTCCTTGATCGCGTCCAGTTTCGCTTGCTCCGCTTTGGCCTCCGTCCGCAGCCGGCGGGCTTCATCTATATGCCAAGGCAAAAGCTGGATGGACAATAGGGTGGGAATATGGCGGATTTCGGTTCCGACGGAACGCGCCTCTATTTTTTTCATCGACGTAATACTGCCGCCGATAATACAACCCGGCGCCAGCGTGACCAGCGCTTCGCCGCCGCACTCGATCTTGCAGTTGACGGCGCTGCCGAGCAGGACGTCGCCCCGGGCGTAAACGATGGTGTGTTCCAAAAATTTACAGCGGATATGACCTTCGGCGCGTAAAGTGCCCCGGGAATTGCCGTTCATGCCGCGTTCGATCACGATATCGCCCCCCGCGACCAGAGTGGCGTCTTCTACCACCTGCTGCACGACGATCCCGCCGCTGGCCTGCACCCGAAACCCGGTTCGCACCGATCCTTTGATCAGGATATTGCCCTCGACATTCAGGTTGCCTGTGGAAAAATCGACGTCGCCTTCGATCAGGACGGTGTTTTCTATATCCAGGCGACCATGCCGCCGGCGGACTGTCCCATCAATGCCGGCGCTCAGTTCCGTGCCGTCCTCGCTCAGAACGGTGTTTTGCCCCCGTACCGCCTGTGCGGGCCGCCCCGGGCGAGCGGGAATGGTCGCTCCCCGGACGCTCAGGCCGCTCAAGGCCGGCGCCGGCGGATGGATGCGGCAAAGCAGATCGCCGGTTTTTACCGATACGAGCCAATGCAAGTTTTTGAAATCAAGCTGCGCGTCGTCGGCCGTCTGGGCGAAGCGCGCTTTTTCCGGCGCATCAATTAAGTATTCCACATAACCGTCCCGGCCGTGGACCGGCGGCGTACCCACCGCCAGGAGGACAAGGCGCATAGGGTGCAGGAGGGCGGCTTCCAGCGCCGAGGGCACAATCCCGTGCGTAACGCCGCGGGCGGCCAGTTCGGCCAAGGCGGCTTCCGCGTCCACCGGTTCTCCGCGGCGATAGGGCGGAAAAACAAAAACCCAGGTTTTTATTTCATCGCCGGCAAAGATCAGCGCCAGCAGACCCGGAACCGGCGCCCCGGACGGCGCCTGCCACTCCGCCAGCAGCCTGGCGGCCCGGAGGTCAAGTTCCAACCAGCAGGGCCGGATTTCTTCCTCGTCCAGATCAGCGGCATAGAAATCCGCCGCCCGCAGAGGCGCGCTTTCGTTAAATCCGCGCCAGAGCCGGTAAAGCGCGCATAAATGCGGAGCGTTTTCCAAGACATTACTATCGGTCATCCGGACATCCCCCGCTTTCCCTATATTGGCAAACAGGACGCCGTTGGGCGCCCTGTTTATCTCGGCAATGCGGTTCTAGGCGTATGTGTCCAGCAAGTTTGCCGCCGGCGGCAGCATTTGCTCAATCATCTGCAGCTCGGTTTGGCTCGCCAGTTCCATGGACTTGTCCAGCACACGCAAACTCGCCTGATACATTACCTGCGTTTGCTTCATGTTCGCGGCCACGGCGGCGATTGATAAATCCATCCTGCTCACCTCTCAGCTTTATTTTAGCCTGTTTTTATTTTACCACAGGCGGCGGAAAAAAGGCAACACTTTTTTGGTCGGAATGGATTTTCGTAGGGGCGGATGGCAATCCGCCCGTTGGTTTTCGGGACGATTGCCATCGTCCCCTACGGCAATACCGCCCGATTCGGCGTATACGGGACGTGTCTATACAATGCACAATTCACAATGATAGACGCGCGACCGCACGAAGTGAAACAGGGAGCGCGGCTATCGGCAGCGACTTGGCGCCTTGAGATAAGCTGATGGGTGCTAACCGGCGTAAGGCGCCTTAGTCGCAACGAGTTACAATGCACAATTGGGAGAGGGCAAGGGAGTAGGGATTAGGGATTAGGGATTAGGGATTAGGGATTAGGGATTAAACCATCATCGGATCGGCAATCGGAAGCGTTCTCTGCAGCATCCCGAGGCCTTCGAACCGCGACCCGTTGTGCGGGTTCTCCGGCATCATCGGCAGCCAATGCCCCGGCTGCGACCGCCGCGAGAACGACGGCGTCACGTTCGACAGTCAACCGCTTGCCAATTGTAAGCAGTGGCAATTTTTTTATTTGCGCTGCGTCCAACAACCCGAACCCGGCAGACTGTGTGGAAAAGCATTGGCGGCAACCCCCGGGTATTGTAGGGGCGCGCATTTCGCGCCCGGGTGCCCCCTTTTGTTCTGCGGGCGCGCAATGCGCGCCCCTACGACTCCCTTTCTCACACAGTCTGACGCTTCCCCACAGCAAATACCACTGGCGTCACAATAAATTGGAGTTAAAAATAAGTAAAGGATGTGCCAATATGATTTGCAAAAATCAATATGAAAAAGCCTGCTCTCTGCTTGATGAATATTACTACCAATACGATAGGGTTTACAAAGTTCTAATGGACGGTGAAGATAAAGATTTTATTCCTGAACCCGCTGCAATCACCTCAATATTAAATATAGTACTAGAAGGAGAGGGCTTTCCTGAGATAGATTTATTTGAGTTGCAAGAAATTGTCAATAAGTCCGAAACTAAGAGGAAAAATTAAACGGCGAACCAGCAGTTCAATTTTTTGAATCGGCTCAAATTCGTCCCCGTTTATTTTTCGCATACAATTTTTTTATTTGCGCTGCGTCCAACAACCCGAACCCGGCAGACTGTGTGGAAAAGCATTGGCGGCAACCCCCCGGGTATCGTAGGGGCGCGCATTGCGCGCCCGGGTCCCCCCATTTGTTCTGCGGGCGCGCCAAGCGCGCCCCAACGACTCCCTTTTTCACACAGTCAGCCGGCCCCATTTTGTCCGAGCAGAACATCCGATAAGTT
>JAISWK010000167.1 GCA_031270805.1 Gracilibacteraceae bacterium | reverse complement strand
CCCGTTCTTGTGCGGGACTTTTTGATATGTGGCATTCAACACGCCTTTTCTCATGCTCTGAATCCCGCCGATTTCTTCAACAATCTCATCACGTCTTGCCGTGAGTTGGGTGAGTTGCAACATCTCTTTACCGCCCTTCAAATATTATGGTATCTATACCTTAATATTTTACTCTGAGAGTACTTCCACGTCAAGCCTTTTCTGTTCTCCCTTGCACCGCTTTATTTTTTTGTCGTACACCCCCGCCGCGGGGCATACTTGACACGCAGCTTTTGTTTAGAGTATAATGTCGTTGCCTGTTTTTTAAGCAGAAGGGAGGGGTCGCCGTGAAAAGGACCTATCAGCCTAAGGTTCATCGGCATAAGAAGGTACACGGGTTTTTAAGAAGGATGAAAAGCGCCAACGGTCGCTCGGTTTTGAGGCGCCGCCGCGCCAAAGGGCGCCAGAGACTGACGGTTTGAGCGGCCGGTGCTGAAAAAGGATTTGCGGCTCTGTAAGGCCGGTCAGTATAAGTTTGTGTTCCGCGAGGGCAAAAGCTGCGTGACCAAGTATGTGGCCGCCTATGTCGTCGAACAGGAAAAGACGAAGATCGGGTTTATCGCTTCCAAAAAAACGGGCGACGCCGTGCGCCGCAACCGGGCCAAGCGTTTGATGCGCGAGGCGGTGCGCTGTTTGCTGCCGCAAATCAAAGGGAATTTCCACATGATTTTGATTGCCAGAAAACCGATTGTGCATGCTTCGTTTCGCGAGGTCGAACAGTCCGTTCTCTATGTGTTGCGCAAAATGGGAGTTCGGTATGAACGTAGGCCGTAGCGCCGGTCAAGTACTGCTTTTGGCGTCGATTCGTTTTTATCAGGCGGCCATATCACCGCATTTGGGACGCAATTGCCGTTTTTATCCGACCTGTTCGGATTATGCCATGCAGGCCGTGGCCAAGTACGGCTCGCTGCGGGGCGCCCTCAAAGCCGCCGCGCGGATCTGCAAATGCCATCCGTTTCATCCGGGCGGATATGATCCTTTAATATGAACCAGCCGGTGTCGTAGGATTCGTCAAATAATTATTTAGCGGATCCTTGAAGGGGGACGTGAATGTTCAACGCGGTTACGGAAGCGATGGCTTCGTTCATGGCGCTGCTGTTCCAGGCGGCGGCGGCGGTGGGGCTGCCTTATTACGGCGTGGCCATCATTCTTTTTACGGTAATCATCAAGATTTGTTTGTATCCTTTGACCTGGAAACAGACAAAATCCATGCGGCGAATGGCGGAAGTTCAACCAAAAATGCAGGAACTGCAGAAAAAATTCGCCAATGACAAGCAGAAGCTGAATCAAAAAGTAATGGAATTGTACAACAAGGAAAATATCAGCCCTTCGGCCGGTTGCCTCCCCATCCTGGTGCAGCTGCCGGTGTTGTGGATATTTTACCGCATGCTCAACACTTTTCCTTACGGCGAGGACGCGAGCGCCTGGTTTTTCGGCTACCACCTGTCGTCAATCTACGGTTGGAGAGACTTTGCCCACTGGCCGCTGCCCATCCTGGTCGGTCTGACCGTGTTTGCTTCCACCAAAATATCCATGGCGATGAATAAGCCGCCCGCGCCGGCCGCTCCGGGCAAGGGGAAAAAAGCGCCGCCTCCGCCGCCGAATCCGGCGGAGAACACTCAAAAAATCATGCTGACAGTTATGCCGTTTTTTCTGGCCTATGTCTCTTTCAGCCTCCCTGCCGGCATGAGCATATACTTCGTGACCATGAACGTCGTTTCGGGATTGCAGAGTTATTACATGAGCAAAAAGCTACGGAAAGAGATAGCGCAGCGACAGGAAGTCTCCGCCGCGGAGGGTAAAGAACGCAAGGGGCGCAGGAACGGCGCGGAGCAAGTGGGGGACTTGCAGCGGGAGTCTGGGCGGGATTAGAGCGGCCAAGTCCGGTTGTAAAGAGAGGATGTGTTTATGAAAACGGCGGAAAAATCAGCCCGTACGACAGAAGAAGCCATCGCCGCTTGTTTGAGCGAATTAGGCGGCGTCAGCCGGGAAGAAGCGGAGATAGAAATATTGGAGGAGCCGGGCAAGGGCCTGTTTGGCTTGTTCGGCGCCAGGCAGGCGCGGGTGCGGGTGAGCGTGCCGGAACCTGAGCGCGCGCCGGCGGAGAGCCTGAGAAGATGGGAAAAACCGGCCTCGGGGAGCAATACGCTTCCCCCGGAGGAAAGAGAGATGTATTCGCCGGAGGAAAGAGAGGCGCTGAACAGGCTGCGGGGGGAGACGGCGCAGGATTTTCTCCGCCGCCTGCTTAAGGCGATGGCGGTGGAAGCGGAAATGGAAGTTTTTTACCGTCCCGAAGGCATACAGGTTAAGATTGTCGGGCAGAATCTTGGCATCCTGATCGGTCGGCGGGGGGAAACGCTGGACGCGCTGCAGTTTCTGACCAACCTGGCCGTGTCGCGGCGAACCGCAACCCGGGCCCGGGTCCATCTCGACGTGGGGGGGTACAGGCAGAAGCGGGAAGAAACCCTGACGGAACTGGCCCTGCGCCTGGCCGATAAAGTCAAACGCTCGGGCAACCGCGTGACGCTGGAACCGATGAATCCCCAGGAGCGGCGCGTCATCCATACCGCGCTGCAGAACGAATGGCGATTGTCCACTTTCAGTGAAGGGGAAGAACCGAACCGCCATGTGGTCATCGCGCCGAAACGCAGCGGGATGCGGCCGGAGTAAACGGAACACTCAATGAACGACGATGAGCAGACGATTGTGGCGCTGGCCACTCCGGTCGGTGAAAGCGCCATCCATCTTATCCGCCTGAGCGGAAAGGAGGCGGGCCGTGTGGTCGCCGCCTGTTTTTGCCCGCTCCGGCCGGAGCGATGGGAGCAAAGCGGCGGCTTTACCCTGCACCTGGGCCGTTTTCATGACGGCGGGACGGAACTGGATCAGGTGCTCGTCAGCAAAATGCCGGGGCCGGCCTCTTTTACCGGCGAAGACGTCTACGAAATAAACTGCCACGGCGGGATGCTGGCCGTACGGCGGATAATCCAGGCTTGTCTGCGGGCCGGGGCCGTGCCGGCCGAGCCGGGCGAGTTTACTTTGCGGGCGTTTTTGCATGGCAAATTGGATTTGGTTCAGGCGGAGGCCGTGAACGATCTGATCCGGGCCCGGACGCCGGCGGCGGCGGATCTGGCGCTGGCGCAGCTGCGCGGCGGTCTGTCCGGAGCCGTGCGGGAGACGCGGCAGGAGATCCTGGACATGCTGGCCGACATAGAAGCCGGCATTGATTTTCCGGAGGAAGAAACCGATCCGCTGGCCCGGGCCGACCTCTTGTACCGTTTGGCCGCGACCAAAGGGCACGCCGCCGATTTGCTCACCGGCAGCCACACCGGCCGCCTGATTCGCGATGGTCTTTCCACCGTGATCGCCGGTAAGCCCAATGTCGGCAAATCAAGTTTACTTAACGCCCTGCTCCGGGAGGAACGGGCTATCGTCACGGATATACCGGGGACGACGCGGGACGAGCTGCACGAATACGTCACGGTCGGCGGCGTTTTGCTCCACCTGGTTGACACGGCCGGATTGCGGGAGAGCGATGATCCGGTGGAAATACTTGGCATTGAACGCACCTGGAAAGTGCTGAACCTGGCCGATGTGGTGCTGCTGCTGCTGGACGCGCGCGACGTGCGCCGGGGTGAGCTGTCAGCGGAGGAAGACGCCGTTTTGGCGGAGTACGGAACAAAGGTCGTGGCTCTGCTCAATAAAACGGATCTTTTGCCGGCGGACGAAGAAGAAGAATGGGATTTGCCCGCGTTGGCCCGGACGGGAGCGCGCATTATACCATTTTCTGTAAAAACAGGGCGCGGCCTGGATGAATTGGGGCGGGAACTGCGAGAGCAGGCGCCGGCGGCGGCGGGGGCGCTGGCGGAGGAACCGCGTCTGGCCAATATCCGCCAGATCAACGCCCTGGAACGCTCGCTCCGCGCTCTCGAAAAAGCGGAAGAGGCCATGCTGGCTTCCGCTCCGCTCGATCTGATTTCCATCGATATTCGCGCGGCGCTGGAGGAAATATCGCAAATCACGGGGGACGCCGCCGAGGAAGATTTGCTCACCCGGATCTTCTCCCGCTTTTGTCTCGGCAAATAAAGCGTGACTGCCAGCAAGCCGATCGAATATGACGCCGGTCATTACGACGTCGTCGTCGTCGGAGCGGGACACGCCGGCTGCGAGGCGGCTTTGGCGGCGGCCCGTCTCGGCTGTCGCACGGCTCTCTTGACCCTGAATTTGGAGCGGGTAGCCTCTATGCCCTGCAATCCGTCCGTCGGCGGCCCGGCCAAGGGGCATTTGGTGCGGGAAATCGACGCTCTGGGCGGGGCGATGGGCTTGGTGGCGGATAAAACTTCTTTGCAGGCCCGTCTGCTCAACACCGGCAAAGGGCCGGCCGTGCAAGCTCTGCGGGTGCAATCCGACAAAGCGGCCTACAGCCGGGAGATGCGCCGGCTGCTCTTTGCGGAGCCGCAGCTGCGCCTGTACCAGGGCATGGCGGAACGTCTGCTCTTGGCCGGCGGCGCGGCGGCGGGCGTCGTGATGCGCACCGGGGCGCGTTTTTCGGCGCCGAACATAATTCTGACGAGCGGCACCTACTTACGCGGGCGGATTATTGTCGGCGAAGCTCTGTACGCCGGCGGGCCGAACGGGGAGCAAACGGCGCTGACTCTGGCGGATGATTTGCGCGCTTGGGGGTTCGCGCTCGGGCGGTTCAAAACCGGCACCCCTCCCCGGTTGGCCCGGCAAAGCGTGGATTTTGGCCGTTTTGTTCCCCAGGCCGGCGATCGGGTGCGGCGGTCTTTTTCCTTTTTACCGCAGCCCAGCCTCTTCTGGGGGGAAGATCCCGGGCGCCAGGAATTGTGCTGGCTCGGTTATACGAACGAACGGACGCACGAATATATTCGGGCCAATTTGCACCGGGCCCCTCTGTACACGGGCGTGGTGGAAGGGATCGGGCCGCGCTACTGTCCCTCGATTGAGGATAAAGTGGTGCGCTTTGCCGCCCGTTCGGCCCACCAGCTCTTTTTGGAACCGGAGGGGCATGAGAGCGAGGATATGTATGTCGCCGGCCTTTCCACCAGTTTGCCCGAGGAAGTGCAAACGCTGATGCTGCGGAGCATCGCCGGCCTGGAGCGAGCCGTGCTGCTCAAGCCGGGCTACGCGATTGAGTACGACTATATCCTGCCCCGGCAGCTGACGCCGGCTATGGCGCTAAAAGACTGCGCCGGTCTTTTCAGCGCCGGGCAGATCAATGGAACTTCCGGCTACGAGGAAGCGGCGGCCCAGGGTTTGTTGGCCGGGATTAACGCCGCCCGGCGCGCCCGGGGCGAAGCGCCTTTTATCCCGGGGCGGGCCGACGGTTATATCGGGGTGCTGGCGGACGATATCGTGAACAAGGAGTTGGCCGAGCCTTACCGGCTGCTGACCGCGCGGGCGGAGTACCGCCTGCTCCTGCGCCAGGACAACGCGGATGAGCGGCTGACGCCGCACGGGCGGGAGATCGGCCTTGTGAGCGAGGAGCGCTGGCGCGTCTTTCAGGCCAGGATGGAGCGGCGGCGAATGGTGCTGGCCCGCTGGGAAGAACGACGTTTTTCCCCGCAGGACGAAACATTGCGCGCCGTGTTGACGGCGGCGGGAACGACTGTGCCGCCCGGCGGGGCGAGCGCGGCGGAATTGGCGCGCCGGCCGGAGATCACGGTGGCGGAGATGGCGCTCCTGATGCCGGAATTGCAGGATATACCGGCGGACGAAATGAGCGAGGCCCTGACGCGGGTGAAATACGCCGGTTATATCGCCCAGCAGGAAACCGCAGTGGAACGGATGAAAAAAAACGAACGCCGGGCGCTGCCGGAGGACTTGGATTACGAGCGGGTCACCGGACTGGCCCACGAAGGTCGCCAACGACTGCGGGAAGTGCGCCCGCGCAACTTGGGCCAGGCGGCGCGGGTCAGCGGCGTGACGCCGGCGGATATTACCGCCCTGTTGGTACACCTGGAGCGGCGGCGGCGGCGCGGGGCGAGTGATCAGTGATCAGTGATCAGTGGGCAGTGATCAGTGGGCAGTGGTTAGGGATTCCCCTCCTTTGGAGGGGTGCCGCGAAGCGGCGGGGTGGTTAGGGATTAGGGAGAACTTAGTTGGGAGAGCTTAGTGGTTAGTGGTTAGGGATTCCCCTCCTTTGGAGGGGTGCCGCGAAGCGGCGGGGTGGTTAGGGATTAGGGATTAGGGATTAGGGAGAACTTAGAACTTAGAACTGAGAATAATGGAAGAGAGGTAATGAAAATGAAGACGCGCAAAGAACTCGTTATATATTTAGTATTGCTGTTGCTGGTGTTCGCCGCTTCATTCGTAGGCATGAGACCGTTACTGAATTCATATCGTTTTATTACCGAGTGGCACAATAAGCTTGAACAAACGCAGCTAATTCTTAACGGCCACGTCGGTTGCATTGCTTTTTCTGATATAAACTTGGCGGAAAAAATGGATCTTGTACGCGACGAGTTGGGAGAAAGCGAGAATTTCTTGGGGCTTTACCCATACCCTGATCTCGATTTGTTTCATGAAGTATATCAGGATGATCGTTTAATTGAGTCAAAATTTATTCCTTTTGAATACAATAGCGGTCTTGATGCACTTGGCTTGGTCAAGATAAAAGAGGGAGAATTGTTCCAGTTCAAAGACTATACGGCTGAAGATGAGTTGCCTGTTGTAGTTACAGAAAATGCTCCTTTTAATGTCGGAGACAGGCTGACATTGCACCGCGGCCCTTCTATCTATAGTGGAGTCGCCTACGATACTATCCAGCAAGATGCGGTGGTGGTCGGCATTGCCTACAACAACATCGCTCTGCCTTTTTCGATCGAAGGATATGCGCGGGAATATCATAAAGAGATGGCGGAGGCGTATACTATTTATTTGCCGGAACAACATGGTATGCAACGTCATATTCCTCAGATAAACGTGAAGGCTTACGCCTTGTTCAGCAGCCAACCTTCACTTGATCAATACAATATAGTCGGGCAATATGGGGTATGGGACTATATGGAATTATTCATGGAAGTGTTGGGTGGTGATGAGGAAATCGAATATCTATACAGAAGAATTGATGTTTACCTTATTCCGGCGATTTGCTTTGCAGTTATTGCCATAGCAATCGTGTTAACTGTCCTAATAATAACATGCATGAGGCCCAAAAATAATCAATCAATCAATCAATCAATAAATCAATAAAATAAATCAATAAATCACAAAACCCCCGTTCGGACTGAGGGTCTGGCCTGTAAAAAAACCGGCTGCGGGCGAGGCGAGAAAAACCGCGCTCTCCGCCGCGTCTTCCGGGCGCCCGAGCAGGCCGAGCGGCGTCGCTGTGCGCAGGGCGGCCCGCGCCGCTTCGTCCAGGCCGGCGTTCATCGCCGTGTCGATTACACCGGGCGCGACGCAGTTGACGCGAATCCCGGCCGGGCCCAGTTCTTTGGCCAGCGATTTGGTCAGCGCCAGCAGAGCGCCTTTCGTCGCAGCATAAGCCGCTTCGCAGGAAGCGCCCACGAGGCCCCAGACGGAGGAAATATTGATAATCCAACCCTGTCCGCGCCGGGTCATGGCCGGAATCACCGCCTTGGCGCAGAGAAAGGCCGCGCGCACGTTCAAGGCAAAAAGATAATCCCATTCCGCCGTACTCATCTCCGTCAGCAGACCTTGCCAGGCGGCGCCGGCGTTATTGACCAGCACGTCCACCGGGCCAAAATCCGCCGCGACCGCCGCCACCAACTCGCCGGCTGCGGCCGGTTCCGTCAGATCCGCCGCAAAAGCCGCGACCCGGCCCCGCCCGTTCGTCCGCCAGTCGGCCAGGCGGGCGCTTATATCCGCACGGCAATAATGCGCGGCCACATTGTCCCCCCGGCGCAAAAAAGCCGTGACGACAGCCGCGCCGATGCCGCCGGAAGCGCCCGTAACCAATACTGTGCGGGGCCTGTCGCTCACAGCCGCTCCCGCAGGAGGCGCGCCGCTTCTTTCGCGTGGTAGCTGATCAGTATATCGGCCCCGGCCCGTTTCATGGCCAGCAGATTTTCCAGCATCACACTCTCCTCATCTATCCAGCCCAAGCGCCCCGCCGCCTTGAGCAGCGCGTATTCGCCGCTGACATTGTAAGCCGCGAGCGGCAGCACCGTGTATTCCCGCGCGGCCCGCAGCACGTCCAGGTAAGCGAGCGCCGGTTTCACGATGATCATATCCGCTCCTTCGGCTGTGTCCAGGGCGATCTCGCGCAAAGCCTCCCGGGCGTTAGCCGGATCCATTTGATATGTGCGCCGATCACCGAATTGGGGCGCCCCGTCCGCCGCTTCGCGAAAAGGGCCGTAGTAAGCCGAGGCGTATTTCACGCTGTAGGCCATCAGGGCGGTATCGGTAAAACCGCGCTCGTCCAAGGCGGCGCGGATGGCGGCCACGCGGCCGTCCATCATATCCGAAGGGGCGACGACGTCGGCCCCGGCGGCGGCGTGACTGAGAGCCGTGCGGGCCAGCAGGGGCAAGGTCTCGTCGTTCAAAATTTCTGTCCCGCGCACGACGCCGCAATGTCCGTGGCTCGTGTACTCGCACAGGCAAACATCCGTGACGACGAGCATTTCCGGCTGCGCGGCCTTAATCCGGCGCACGGCCCGCTGAATAACGCCGTCCTCCGCCCAGGCGGCGGATCCGACGGCGTCCTTATGGGCGGGCAAGCCAAAAAGCAGCACTGCCCGCAAGCCGAGCGCCGCGATCTCCGCCAGTTCCTCCTCCAGCCGATCAAGGCCGTGGCGGTAAATTCCGGGCATGGAAGCAATTTCTTCCCGCGCCCCTGTCCGCTCTGTGATAAAAAGCGGATAAATAAAGTCCCGGACGTCCAGCGCCGTTTCCCGAACCAAATCCCGCAGCGCCGCCGTCCGCCGCAATCTTCTCGGTCTGAGCATAGTTGTAGCGCTCCTTTCAAGGTGAAATGGTTGTTTATGACTGTTTTTTCCGCCGGAACTTCGCGAAAGGCGAGACGTTTTTATGGGCAAAAACCTTTTTATAATCCACTTCAAATATGGTCAGGAAAAATATGAACAGCGGAACGCCGATCAGCAGACCCCACACCTTCAGGTAATGTTCGGCCACGACGAGGATGACGAAGACGAAACTGACGGGCAGCGATGTTTTTTCTGACATCAGCTTGGGATTAAGCACATAAGCCTCAATGGCGTGGATAACCGCAATCATGATGATCACCACCAGGATCATGGAGACGCCGCCGACCTGGAAAGCCACGACGGAAAGGGGAATGAGGGAGATGACCACGCCCGCCACCGGGATCAGGCCGAGGACGAAGATCATTATGCCCAGACCCATGATCTGAGGGAAGTGGAGGAAACTCAGGACGATCATGGACAGACCGCAGTTGATGAAGGCGATCACTACCTGGACTTTCATCACGTTGCTAAACGATTGGACAAAATTGGCGCCAAAATTGATGCAATAGCCATACAGGAACGATATGCGGCTGGCGGAAAGAGCCTCGCCGAATTTGGCGATCTTGTCCTTTTCCAGCAGGAGGAGCAGACTCAACAAGATGGCCAGCAGGATATTGACGCTGAATTCGCCGAATTTGCTTGCGGAGGTGACGATCGCGGCGCTGGCCGCCGACAGATAGGGCGCGATGTCCAAGTCTTTCAACATGCTGGAAATGGAGGGGGCCAAGGAGGTCACGGGAGTGAGCGAGTTGACAAAGCTCTCGAGATCGAATTCGCGGATGATCTTGGCAATCGCGTTGATCTGCGCCATCAGCACCGGCGCCAAACGTATGCTCGCGACGGACAGTCCGCCCAGCGCGGCCAGGTACAGAACAACCAGCAGGGCGCTGTCCGGAATTTTATTGCGCAACGCGTTTTTGCTGACATTATGCACCAGTTGCAGCAGATGGTAAAAAATAAAGGTTATGACAAAGGTCAGCAGCACGAGATCCAGCATATACCAGATCGTGAGCAGAATCACGACAAGTATGCCGATAGAAATTATGCGGGCCGTTCCGTCCAGACGATTCTCATTGTTTGCCATATATGTTCCCTTCTGTTCAGCGTCACCGATTCTATTATAGTTGCTATAAATCATGGCGTCAAGAGTTCTCCGTTCCGCTGACGCCGATTTTCCCTGTCGGATGCAATCTCCCAACGATAATTGAGGGACGATCAAAAATTTCTTTGTTTTGCCCATTATTTTTCCCCCCGCCATTGTAATATTAAAAAAATTATGCTAACATTTTCTTGACGGCCCGCCAGGTTTTTCTACGCGGCGGGGCGCCGGACTGGGTGGGAACAGGACTATACAGTTCACAGTGCATAGTGCACAGTTCACAATTGGGAGAGGGCGATTTAGTGATTAGTGGTTGGTTAGTGGTTAGTGGTTAGTGGTTAGTGGTTAGTGGTTAGTGGTTAGTGGTTAGTGGTTAGTGGTTAGGGATTAGGGATTAGGGATTAGGGATTCCCCTCCTTTGGAGGGGTGCCGCGAAGCGGCGGGGTGGTCGTCCTCCCGCAAAGCAGGGAACTTATCGCCAATAACGGCGGCATGTCGTTAGTGACAACAACGAGGCGCCGCAAGCTGCGACGCGAAAACGCTCCTCTCAACCGATTTTTCTGCACAAATTCTGCATTTTTGCTCAGTTCAGCGCCGCCCTGCTACTGCGGTAGCCGCCAGTACCGCCTCAAGCACGCTACCGGGGCGGAACCACCGCCGTTCATGCAGTGCCTGATAACCGTGGTAAAAGGGGATAGACTGCGCGGGCATAAGAAAAGACCGGCGGCGAAAAGAGACCTACGAAAGAGACCCGAAAGAGCCCCGAGGCATTGATAATAACGAGTGGGCCGTTGTATCTCCGGGGTGGTTATGATATACTCGAAAGGTGAGAGGGGGCGAAAGTATGCGCAGACTGCCGATAGGGGTTCAGGATTTTGAGGATATGATTACCAGCGGCTATGTTTACGTGGACAAGACCGATTTGGTTTATAAACTGGCCACGGAAAGCAAACAATATTTTCTGGGCCGGCCGCGCCGGTTCGGAAAAAGTTTGCTCATATCGACGCTGAAAGCGTATTTTCAGGGGAAACGGGAACTTTTCCGGGGACTGGCGATAGAAGGACTGGAAAAAGAATGGAAACCGTATCCGGTCATCCATTTGGATATGAGCGGAACCAATTATTCCGGTACGAGTGCCTTGACACAGTGCTTGGCCGATCAGTTCAGATCTTACGAAGATCAATACGGATTGCCGAACGGCGATAACAACACCGTAAGTTCTTCCAGGTTTTACAATCTCATTGCCGGAATCTTTAAAAAATCTGGTGAGAGAGTTGTTGTGTTGGTTG
>JAISWK010000145.1 GCA_031270805.1 Gracilibacteraceae bacterium | reverse complement strand
TCTTTACCGCCTTTCAAATATTATGGTATCTATACCTTAATATTTTACTCTGCGAGTACTTCCACGTCAAGCCTTTTCTGTCCTCCCTTGCAGCGCTTTATTTTTTTGTCGTACACCCTCGCGCCGCTATCCCCTTGACGCGCCGACCGGAACAAGGTATTATAGTAACGATGACCCGAACGGGCGCGAAGCTGCGGCTCGGGGCGGCGATACAGGGGGGAAGGCGTTTGAAAGTATTGTTTATCTGTACGGGCAACACCTGCCGCAGCCCGCTGGCCGAGGCGCTGGGGCGCTCCATGTATCCGGGGATTGAATTCGCTTCCGCCGGCCTGATGGCGGAGGAAGCGGCGCCGGCCAGCGCGGGGGCGGCGGCGGTCGCGGCGGAAAACGGTCTCAACCTGGCCGGCCACCGGGCCCGGCGCCTGACCGGGACAATGTTGAGCGAAGTCGACGTCGCGCTGACGATGACGGCGGCGCAGAGCCGTCTGGTGCGGGAGCGTTTTCCGGTTCGGGCTGCCGGGGTCACCTGCCTAGGCGCCGCGGCCGGCACGGGCCGGGACGTCCCGGACCCCTGGGGCGGCGGCCCGGAAGCGTATCGGGCCTGTTACCGGGCCTTGAAGGAATTGCTGGAAAGGATGGACTGGCGTGAGTGAAGAAATAACGGTGGCTTTGGGGGCCGATCACGGCGGCTTCGCCCTGAAAGAAGAGGTAAAGCGTTATTTGCGCGAACATGCCTACCAAGTGCTGGATTGCGGCGCTTTTTCCCCGGAACCGACCGACTACCCGCCCTACGGGAAAAAAGTGGCGGAATGTGTGGCTTCCGGCAAGGCCCAGAAGGGTGTGACCATCTGCGGCACGGGCATCGGCATGTCCATCGCGGTCAACCGGGTGCCGGGCATACGGGCGGCGCTATGTACGGACAGTTTCATGGCCCGCCTGGCCCGGGCCCATAACGACGCCCAGGTGCTGGCTTTAGGCGCCCGCGTCGTGGGAACGGGGCTGGCGCTCGACATTCTCGCCGCCTTCCTGGGCACGGATTTTGAGGGCGGCCGGCACGACCGGAGGATTTGCCAGCTGGATCAAGCAGAATAAGCAGGAGGAAAAAAATGGATTATATCGAACAATACGTGTTGCCCCAGGATCCGGAAGTGGCGCGGGCGATCGCGCTGGAGGAAGGGCGGCAGCGGGACAAGATCGAACTCATCGCTTCGGAAAATTTTGTCAGCCGCGCGGTCATGGCGGCCCAGGGCAGCGTCCTGACGAACAAGTATGCCGAAGGCTATCCGGCCCACCGCTATTACGGCGGCTGTGAATATGTGGACATAGTGGAGGATTTGGCCCGCGACCGCCTGCGCCGCCTTTACGGCGCCGACCATGTCAATGTGCAGCCCCATTCCGGCGCGCAGGCCAATACGGCCGTTTATTTCGCCCTGCTCCGGCCCGGCGACGCGGTGCTCGGCATGAATCTCGCTCACGGCGGGCATCTGACCCACGGCAGCCCCGTCAACCTGTCCGGCTCCTATTTCCAATTCGCCGAATACGGCGTGGAGCGGGAAACCGAGATGATTGACTACGCGGCCCTGCGGGCGGAGGCCCTGCGCGTCCGGCCGAAACTCATCGTCGCCGGCGCGAGCGCCTATCCGCGCATCATTGATTTTGCCCAAATCGGCGCCATCGCCCGCGAAGCCGGCGCCCTCTTCATGGTGGATATGGCGCATATCGCCGGCCTGATTGCCGCCGATCTCCATCCTTCGCCCGTACCCCACGCCGATTTTGTCACCACCACGACGCACAAGACCCTGCGCGGGCCGCGCGGCGGCGCGATCCTCTGCCGGGAGGAATTTGCGGCCCGGATAGACAAAGCTATTTTCCCCGGCATCCAGGGCGGCCCCCTCATGCATGTCATCGCCGCCAAAGCCGTTGCTTTCGGCGAAGCGCTTGAGCCCTCGTTCCGGGATTACCAGCGCCGGATAGTGAGCAACGCCCAGGCGCTGGCCCAGGCCTTTCTGGCCCGGGGCTTCCGGCTGGTCTCCGGCGGGACGGATAATCATATGCTCCTGCTTGATGTGCGCGGGAAAAACCATACCGGCCGCACGGCCGAAAAAATTCTCGACGACGTCGGCATCACCGTCAACAAGAACGCCATCCCTTTCGACCCGGAAAAACCTTTTGTCACGAGCGGCGTCCGCGTCGGCACACCGGCCGTCACCTCGCGCGGCATGCAAGAAAAAGATATGGAAACAATCGCCGAAGCCATTAACCTGGCTTTGGAGGCCGGCACGGATCAAGGGCAGCTGGCCCGGGCCGCCGCGCTGGTCAAGGAACTTTGCGCCGGGTTTCCGTTATATTAAGAATGAAAGAAAATAATGTAAAATAGTTCCGCCGTTGATGAAACTTTTTTCTCTCGCGCGCAGTCTATATTAATAGGCTAAACAATCGTGAGAAGTCCGTTGTTTAGGAGAGGTGGATGGACAGAGAAGACGTCCTGCGGGCGATGAGCGGAGACGGTCAGTGCTTTTACCGGATTGTCGAAGAGAAAAAGCAGAGTATATATCGTATGGCTTACAGTTATGCTCATAACGAAAACGACGCGCTCGACATCGTGCAGGATGCTGTCTACAAGGCCTACATCTCCATCAGCAAACTGAAATCCCCGGAATTTTTCGGCACCTGGTTTTACCGGATCGCGCTGAATTGCGCGCGGGACTTCGTTCGGCAGAGCCGGAAAATAACGCCGGTTGCCGACGAGGTGCTGGCAAATATCGCGGCCAATGACATGTATGGGGCGCGGGAGGACAGCGTCGATCTGAGCCGGGCGCTGGAAAAGTTGGGCGATAAGTACAGAACTGTTGTGTTGCTGCGATTCTTCGAGGAACTGTCGCTGGATGAGATAGCGGCGGTGTTGGAAATACCGGTCAGCACGGTCAAAACCCGTTTGTACCGGGCCCTGGAAAAATTAAAAATAAGCGCGGAGGAGGTGGACGGCGTTGAACGCGCATGAACTGGAACAATTAAAACGGCAATATCAGGCCATCGTCATACCGGACGACGAGTTGGACAAGCGTATGCGCAAAGCGATTTTGCGCGGGCAAATGGAGCAGAAACGACGCCGCCCGCCGGCTTGGCGTTATTGGGCCGTGGCTGCGGCTTTGCTTTGCGTTGTGGCGGCGGGAGTGTTTTACGCCGTGACGCCGGGCGGGCCGGATGCGCCGACTCCGCCCGATATAGCCCAAACCCCGGACAATCCGCCGGCGGAACCGTCCGCCCCTCCGGAGGCGGAACCGCCCGCGCCGCCGCCTGAGACGGAAGTGGAAGAACAGCCCGGGGAAACGCCTGCCGTCACGCCTCCCAGCCCGAATGTAAACGTGGAGGCGAATCCTGATCCGAATCCGAACAATAGCGTCACGATCACGAAAGAAGAAGCCAATAAGGAAAATATTGTTATCAGGACGCCGGAGAAGGATATCGGTAAAGAAGTGGCGTCCTGGCAGGTGGACTACCAGGAAGACGCCTCCGCTCTCACAGTGACAGGTGCCGGGGTGACGGATCTGGCCGGGCAGGGCACGCTGGAGCAGTTAAAAGACAGCGAATATATTTCTGACGTGTACCCGGCGGAAGGCGGCGGCGATCAGATAACCGTCGTCCTGACGGAACCCGTCCACATGGAGATTTACGGCGGCGCCGAACCGGACGAAGTGATCATGGACCTGACCAAACCGGAAAAAGAGAAGATTTATATATTACGCACGAACGCCTATGATTCGGAATACGAACTGGATATATGGAAAGAGCGCCTGGAAGGAGAACCGCTGACCGTACAGGGCGACGCGGAATCGGGCTATTATCTGACGGCGGGGTCTTACGCCCTGCAGGAAGACGCCGAGAAGAAGCTGGCGGAGATTCTGGCCGCCGGGGATATGGACTTGTTTGTAGAGGAAAGATAACACTTTATGCTCTCGGTTCACGATGTCGCAATACGCTTAAAGGTCACAGACCAGCATATTCGCTCTCTTCTTCGCAAGGAAGAACTAAAGGCTGAGATGGTTGGCGAACAATGGATTATCCAGCAAGACGCTGTTAATCAATATGTCAAGGATTTCAATATTGAGATTGAGCCTGACGACCATCCGCGAGCAACAGCCGAAATCCCAGATGTCGTCGCCCTCAGCTTTTTCTCGGGCGCAATGGGTTTGGATATAGGAATGGAGCAAGGCGGCGTCTCGGCTTTGCTTGCCTGCGAATTTGACAAGGCTTGCCGGTTGACGATAAACAAATTAAGCCAATAAAGGGCGGCGCTCTTTTGTTCATTCTCAGAAGATTGCGGGAAGCAGGCTATACAGTTTCTTTTGAGCTATACAATGCCGCCAACTACGGGGCGCCTCAGATACGGGAGAGAGTCGTCGTCATTGCCTACCTTGGCAAAGACAAGATTCCCTACTTAACGCCCACTCGCGCAGATAAGGGGGCTTTTGGCCTTCCTAAATGGAAGACGCTATCCGACGCATTAGCCAATCTCCCCGAAAATGTGGTTCATCACCATGTCACATTTCCAGAGGAACGGTTGAGGTATTATCGTCTGCTTACAGAGGGGCAATACTGGAAGCACTTGCCTGAGGAAATGCGACTGGAAGCTATGGGAAAGTCCTTCTATCTTGGCGGAGGGAAAACGGGTTTTTATCGGCGCTTGTCATTCAGCAAACCATCACCTACGCTCGTAACTCACCCCGCCATGCCCGCCACAGATTTGGCCCATCCCATTGAAGAGAGACCGCTTAGTGTTGAGGAATATAAGTGCATTCAGGATTTCCCTCAATCTTGGGAAATCCGCGGATCGCTCATTGACCAGTACAAGCAAATAGGCAACGCTGTACCGATTGCTCTGGGCGCCGCAATAGCCAAGACTATTCTCGCTCACATGAACGGTGAAAAGCAAAAAGATTATGTGGGATTCCCCTATTCAAGATACAAGATTACTGATGATGTGGCGTGGGAAAAAGCTACACGAAAGCAGCTAAAGACAAACGATCTTCGACAGCTTACTTTATTCGCAATGTAGGACGGAAAAGCCCCTTGAGAAATGTAATTCTCAAGGGGATTCCAAGTGTTTATTTGAGTTTTTCTAAAAGCAAAAATCCCCATCGGTGGGTTATGAGCATACGATGATTTATCCTCTCCATATGGATTGTAATAAAGGCCAAAATAAGCTCTGCATTGCGGGTCTGCCATTGACAGCCTCAGTAAGGAACTGTCCTCAAATAACTTATACATTTGACTTGCCCTTTTGCACTCTGGCTGCGTTGCCAGAACCCGCAAATACAGCCAGTATTAGCGGAACCTGGCGCCTTGCCAGAGCACA
>JAISWK010000143.1 GCA_031270805.1 Gracilibacteraceae bacterium | reverse complement strand
CGCCGCCCACGGCGTCCCGCAGCCCCCGAATATTTCCGGGAACCCAGGTATCGGGACACGGATCCCTCCGGGGCGGGACGCCGAGGGCGGCGTCCCCTACGGGAAAAAACAAAATATTTGCTGCTTTCGTAAAAACTTTTTCTCACACAGTCTGACGCCGCAGTGAGAAATATAGCATCTGAGTCATAACATCGGCCACAGACGATAAATGTACTCCTTGAATTTATAAGACGACAGATTTTTCATAGCAAAATTCAGCTCAACGCAATCTGCGGCAATAGGCAAATCCCTGCCTCTAAGACGATACAACCCGTCGGCATGACAAGAAACGCTATTCCCGACATGGTCGAACCATAGTCCGTCCGCATACCACGTTTCAATATTAAAATACTTTTTCGTGCGGCACCAACCCAGATAGTTGTCGAGTACAAATTGTTCTCCGTCCGTTGCGGATATTACTTCGGCGGAAAGCTCAGGTTTCAGATATTTGATATAGTCAAGTTGTGCATTGTTTACCAGGCATACGCCGAAAGTCCATATGTTTGCCATTGGATGTTTCAGCGGCTGTCCGTCATACCATTCGTAAAATAGTCTGCTATGCCACATATCAAACGAAAATAAATGGATTTCGCTATCGTCGGCATATTTTTCCGCGCACAGGAGCAAATTGGCGATACTTTCCGGCAACGCAAATATACAGGTGTCGTCCGCGTCTATATTCCAAAATCTCTTATACCCGGCATCCCTGGCGTGGATAAACGGAGTATACAGCGCCCCCTGCGTGGGGATTCGCTCCAAGCCGTAAGCAATCATCCCTTTCTGAGCGGCCAGCGTGTCAAGAAAGCGTGGCATGGGTTTGCCAAGCATTCTATGAAGCACAACGATTTTGCTGATAAGCGTTTCATCGTCCGCGAGGACAAAATACTCACGCCCCAACGCTTCCGCAATATCAACCCAATGAACATAGCACTTCAGATTGATGGGGCCGTCCCTGTTCACTTTCAGATACAGGGGCGCTTTATGAGATATAATCAACTACCCTTCCCTACATATTCCTCTATGGTTTTGCCGCTTGGCTGCCACTCTTTATAGTTTGCCTGCCAGTTGGGCACGTCGCAGTAATCGCACAGGGGAATCCTGTTTGAGCTGTATTCAGCCAACTCCCGCCAGCTGCCGGCTTTATAAATATCCACATAGTCTGCGGCAACCCGCGCAATGTCCCGGGAAAAATGCTTGTTAAACGTCTCGATATGCGCCGCTTTCGGGCAAATATACCACTTTCCGTCTCTCAGCACATTGCAGGCGTTCAGGTATCCGCAACCGGTAAAACCGTGCTTGGGCGCGTTTCCCGCAAGCAATATGGTTTGTCGGTGCTGCCGCTTCCGGTGATTGCCGGGCGTCCGGATTTCGCCGCTGATATATATCGGCACATTTTCGGCTTTCGCTTTTGCTTCCAAAAGCCCATAATCAAAACGGATCGGATAGGAAGTCACGACCGCACTTATCGAGTACTCCCTGAGCGCCGCCCAGACCTCGCCGGCGGATCCTTTTGCCAACAATAGCCCGTTTGTGACCAGCAGCAAAACCGAGTCGGGGAACTCGGCCCGCAAAATGCGGCCCAAGTCGGGCAGACGCGGGTGAAGCAGGGGTTCGCCCCCAATCAGCTGGATGGCCCCGCTTTTATGGCCCAGCAACTCGCCCATCCGCGCGGCGTCCTCCGCAAAGGTTTCGACGGGAACCGTCCATGGGTCGGCCAGCTGGGAAAAATGGTCGCAGCTCAGGCAGGATAAATTGCAGTGGTCGGCGACCGTTATTTCGAAGGTCAGTTTTTCCCTGGGCTTGGGCTCGAATTTCTTTGCTATTTCCTGCTTGTCGCACTCCGCGAGGGGGTAGTAATCCACAAACCCTTTGCCCCTGAGGATCGGGAGTATTTCATGGTAGTATATATCGCCAAGCCCCAATACCAGGCCCGCGCCGGGCGTCTCCGGAACCCGACCCAGCGCAACCACCGGTGTTCCGTCCTGTTCGCCGCGCTCCGGCTGGGAGACGGCGAATCCGGCGGCGTCTACGCCGCAGGATTTCAAGATTTTGTGCAGATAGACCGAATTGCGCCCGGCCCCGCAAACGTATACCTTTTCATAGCGGGAGCAAAACGCCAGAAGGTCTTCCATCGCCGGCAGCCGCGGACCGGGGGGCATGTGCAACAGATCCAATATTTGTTCCAGCGTTTGCTGTTCCACAAATGCCCTCCATAAATTGGGACGGGGCGGTGATTCCCCGTCCGAAAAAAACATTGGTGCGGCGTCAGCGCCTTTTGAACCTGTAAGGCATTAAGGATTGATTGTGAACGCGGTGATGGTGTAGTTATCCCCTGACGTGTCAATAAAGAGCCGCGCCGTGTAGGCGGCGCTGAAGGAACCCCAACCCGATGTGTCCACCGTGATGACCTTGGTGGCTGCGTTATAAGTTACGGTCGCCGTAGTCTTCAGGTCGTTGCTGGCGTCCGCCGCCCAGTACATATGGTCTACGGTGGTTCCGGCCGCCGCCGGGAGTTGGATCGTAAATATTTTCTGCGTTGCATAGCTTATGGCCGCGCTGGCCGTCGTCGCTCCCGTAATGGTGATGTCAGCCGTTACCGCCTTCGGCAGCACGTTCAGCCCCACCGTGTCGAACACGAAGCCCGTGGCGGCGGTTGCGGGTGCCCCACCCTCGGCAATCCCGTTAGCCGTGTCGAGATCATCTTCGTCCGAGGCGCCACCTGTGTCGTCCCCCGCCGTGAAATAATCCGTCGAGCGTACGCCTTGCAGGCTGTAGGTTCCCCCTATGCTTACGTCGCCGGGCGCCCAAGTTGCGTAGGTATTAAGCTGCCCATAGAAGGTGAAGGAGGTGAAGCCATAGTTTTTCTGGTATTGCGTAATTTCAGTACTCGTACCCGCGGCAAGGACGAAGTCCAGGCCGGCTTTGATGCCGCCGTCATTGGTGAATTCGACGAGCGTCCCGGCTTCTGTGGCGTCGTAATTGTAAGTCACCGATCCTAGGTCAGCTTCCGCAATGTTGGCTGTGCCCGCTTCCTTGGCGGCGAGCAATCCAAGATATATGCCCTTGGTCGTGGGCGACAGACTTGTCTGATCCAGATTGCCGAGCGGCGTGAGGGTCGCGCCATTTGCGAGGGTCGCCGTAAAGTTCACGGATACCTTTACCGGCACGTCAGACTTGTTGATGAACTGGTAATCCGCGCCGGCGATCTGGCTTAGAGTTGTTTGCGCCTGTGGACTGATGCTCAGCGGGTCGATGGCGAAGTCGACGTCCAATGGGACGACCACATTATAAGTCGGCGATTCCACCGTCGTTGTGCCACCGAGGTCGCCCTTGGTGATGTCCTTGATGACGATTACGGCATATTTAGCGCCTGTCGTACTCTTCAGCAAGATGCGGTCGCCGTGCGCCACCGTAACAGATGGCACGCCCAATATGGTCGCTCCGGCGGAGTCAAGCGTGGACAGGGCGTCAGTGCCGGTAAGACCATCCCATGCCGACTTCGTAATCAGCCGCGCGACCGCAGCGGCTTCGGGGCCTTCAAACGGGTTTGTGCTCAGGCCCGCGCCCACGAGTTCGCTGGGCTGTAATGCCAGCTGGAATACCCCGGCGCTGCCGTCCGTCACCGCCGCGTTTATCGTCGCTATGGTCGTCGCGGCTGCGACCGCCGTTATTTCTTCGAGTGTGACGCCGTTAAACGTGGCGGTCGCAAGCACCGTATCGCCGGCAGCCGCGAAAACGCTCATCGGGAAAAGCCCGAGGAGCAGGACTGCCGCTACCGCGATAGCGAGCAGCCGTTTTTTGGTTTTGTACATAGTATCCTCCCTTTTTTCGTTGGAACGTCAGCGTTCCTGTTCAACCATATATGATAACGCCGGACGCGCCTCCTGCGGGCAGACGGGCTTTCGCCCGCCGGTCACCGCCCCGCCCGAAGCCGCGCCGTCGCGATATCCGCGATTCAGTCAGCCATTTACGACCAGCGTGATATCGAACCCGACCTGGCTGTCCATCGGTTCGTTGTTTTCGTCCACCAAGTGGATTTTGACCACGGCGGGGTAAGTCCCCGCGTCCAAATCCTTGTCAAGGGTGATTTCCTTCATCTGCGAGCCCACGGGCAGCAAGCCGGATGTGAACACCGCGTCGCCATTCACAATCACTTCGAAGTAAAAGGGATAGTTATTGCCGGCGGAGTTGCCCATCACCGCGTCCGTGGAGGCGCTCTTGCCGTCCGGGAAGGTCCAGATCGTGTTCATATGTGTCTCGAATTGCCCCTTTTCCACCTTGTCGCGGATTTCCGCTTCGATGGCGGCGACATTTTCCTCATTGATAATGGGCATATTGCTCGCCGCCGGCTTCTCCCGCGTCAGCACGAAGGCCGCCACCGCCGCCGCGCAGACAATCGCCACAATGCCGAGTATCAGCACGGTTTTCTTGTTCGAGCCTTTTTTGCCGTCCATTTGCGCTCATTCCTTCCTTACTGTTCAAATGCCCAGTATCTGCTGGTTTTCCATGGCCTCGTACAGGGCGCGGAATATATAATAATCCTGGGGCGCGGTGATTTTGATATTGTTCGGCGTGCTTTTCACCGTGCGCATCTCCAGGCCGTAGGTACTGCACAGGTGGGCGGAGTCGATCGTCCTCAATCCGTCCTTATGCGCTCTCTGGTACAAGTCCCAAATCAATCCGTAGCGGAAGGATTGGGGGGCTTTGGCTGTGTACATTTTTTCCCTCGGGGGCACTTCGGCTACGCAGTCGTCGCCGCTTAGCCGCACGACGCTTTCTGAGGCCGCCTCAACCGTGATCGCCGCGCCGAATGCCTTTGCTTTTGCGATATTCGCCGAAATCAATTCCCGGTTGATCAGCGGCCGCACCCCGTCGTGGATCAGGACGATGTCCTCCGGCTCGCATACGGCGCTCAGGGCCTCCAAGCCGTTGTAAACCGATTTGTCGCCCCCGTCCCCGCCAGGGACGACGCGCACCGCTTTGGCGATTCCGAACCGGGTGAGATGATGCTTCAATTCGGGGATCCAGCTTTCCAGGCACACCACCGTGATTTCGCCAATTTCCGGGTGGGCGTCAAAATGCTCCAGGGTGTATATGATGATGGGTTTACCGTGGAGTTCGAGAAATTGCTTCGGGGTGGCCCTCGTGTTCATCCTTTGTCCGGCGCCGCCGGCGAATATTAAGGCGTGTGTCATGGGTAGATCTCCTTTGTCGCCGGGGGGGCGGGACGGCGGGGAGCGGGGAGCGGGGCGGGACGCCGTCATAGGAGACTCCATTCGGCCCCGCCGAATGGTCAGTCGAACTTGTGCCGTGCCTAGCCGCCGTTCCGCCAAAACCCGAGGTAAAACCATATGCGGTTACGGCGGCTGCACTGCTGCGGCGTCCCCTACGGGATTCGGGATGGTCGCCCCCTACGGGCCTGTCGTTTCCGTGAAAAAACGGTCAAGCTGCCAATTTTGCGGATTATTTTCCATATATTCCGCAATACGGTTGTAATCTTGTTCGTCGCGAATGATATGGTCGTAAAACGATCTCTGCCAAAGCGGGAACCCTGCCTTTTTGGACGTTAAGCCCTTGAAAGAATTGACGGTTGTTGGTACAAGCGCCTTCGTGGGGGACGCCGCCCTCGGCGTCCCGCCCTCGGAGGAATTCGTAGGGGACGCCGCCCTCGGCGTCCCGCCTTCGGAGGAATTCGTAGGGGACGCCGCAACCGCGCAGCCGCCGTAACCGCATGTGGGGTTACCTCGGGTTTTGGCGAAACGGCGGCTAGGCACGGCACAAGTTCGACTGACCATTCGGCGGGGCCGAATGGAGTCTCCTATGTCGGCGTCCCGCCCTGTGCGGCAATAAGCAAAATCATATGGACGTGATTTGGCATTATCACATATCTGTCAAGAAACATTTCCGGATTCGCCTTTGAAATATTTTCCATATAATGTTTGACAATTTCACCGTATGCCGTCAATTTAACGACCGGAGCGGCGGGTTCCGGGGGCGGGACGCCGAGGGCGGCGTCCCCTACGATATCCGGGGGTTTTTCCGCGATTGTGCCCAACAATGTCGCGTGGTCTTTAACGCATATCGTGACGAAATACATGCCGTTTTGGTTGTAATCGTGCCCTTGCAGGCGATTGGGTTTTCGTACAGGCCAATTGTTCATTTGCACGTATCATTATCTTTCGGGTGGTTCATCCGGGGGCGGGAGGCCGTCACCCGCGGGTTCATCCGGGAGCGGGACGCCGCGGGCGGCGTCCCCTACGTTATCCGGGGATTCGTCCGGGGGCGGGACGCCGAGGGCGGCGTCACCTTCGGGTTCGGGTGGTTCGTCCGGGAGCGGGAAGCCGAGGGCGGCGTCGCCTTCGGGTTCATCCGAGAGCGGGACGCCGAGGGCGGTGTCGCCTTCGGGTGGGTCGTCCAAGGGCGGGACGCCGAGGGCGGCGTCCCCTACGTTATCCGGTGGGTCGTCCGGGGGCGGGACGCCCGTGGCGGCGTCGCCTTCGGGTTCATCCGGGGGCGGGAGGGCGAGGGCGGCGTCGCCTTCGGGTTCATCCGGGGGCGGGACGCCGAGGACGGCGTCCCCTTCGGGTTCATCCGAGAGCGGGACGCCGTGGGCGGCGTCCCCTACGGATTCGGGCGGGTCGTCCGAGGGCGGGACGCCCGTGGCGGTGTCGCCTTCGGGTTCGGGTGGTTCATCCGGGGGCGGGAGGCCGTGGGCGGCGTCCCCTACGGGTTCAAGGGCTTCCAGGCGGTAGGTCAGGTAAAATTTCACCTCGCCCGATTGCCAGTCCGTGCCGGGATACGGGTTGACGCTGCCGCTGAAACTCAAGTGCGCGGCGGCGTTCTCCCCGGCGGGAAGCGGGATAACGATTTCCGTCCGCGCCGTCCTGTCCGTCAGCACGAGGGGCGGCGTGTCCGCCAGTCCGAAATCCAGGACGAGGTAAATCGCTTTATCCCCCGCCTCCGCCCCTTCCGGGAAAGGCTCGGCCAGTGCCTCAAAATCCCCCTCGCCGGCAAAACTGACGCCGTAGTCTGTGATAGTGAGCAGCACATCGGTGTCGCCGTGATTGCCTATCGCATAGACCCCGGAATAAATCTGCCCGCAGCCGCTGATTTCCAGCGGATCAATGGTGATCTCCAGTTCCGCCGGCAGCACGACTTGCAAAACGAGTGACTCTGATTCCGCCTCCGCTGCGGCCGGGAAGGCGGCCGGCAGGAGCAGCAGCGCGGCCAGGATTAGCGCCGTCAGCCCCCGGTTGAGCTTTTTCATCCCCCACCTCCCGCGGCAGCATCTCCCTCCGCCCGCTCCAGGTAGTCGCGGCAATAGGCCCAGATCGCCGCCCCGCTGCTGCCGTCCGCGTTGGCGTTTGCCGCCTGGAACATGGCCCGTGCTCCGGCCGGCGCGCCGCCGCCGCGGGCGATATAATCCGCGTAATGGGGCAGACCGACATAAGCCGACTCGTAGAAATAGCAGTCCGCCAAAGTCTTTACCCCCTCAGCGCCGCGGTCGAAGTTCCGCGCCGCCAGGTCGCGGTGCAGCCGTTCCCGGGCGGAGAAGGTGATGGGCCCCGCCCGCCGGGCTCCTGTGCCGGGATGAAAGGCGATCAGGCCTTCCGGCCGGCTCATCTGGGCATAAAGGGTCTCGCCGCAAAGGAGCGACTGGCGGCAAGCCCAAAACATTCCCCCGGTCTGGGGCGCGAACTCCGGAACCGCGCTCATGACGCCGTCCCGCGTATCCAGGCGCACCGTCATATCGGCATGGTGGGGAAAAAGCCAGAGGGCGCCATCCGCGTACTGCATGTCCCAGAAGCGCCACTCCCCGCCGCCGAGACCGGGGGGGAAATCCGCGTATTCCCGGTAAAGACCGGTGTGCGGATTCCATCTCACCACCGCCCGTTCCAGCGTGGGCAGGAGCCAGTAATCCGCGCCATCAAAACAAATATCGCCGTAACGGTTTTCCGGGCCGCCGACCGTGTAGACCGTCGCGGCGCAGGTCTCCGGGTCAAAGAGCAGGACGGCGTTCGTGCGGGCGCTGGCCGCCGCGATTGTCCGCCCGAGGAGCCGGGCTTTGCGAAAATAACCGAATTGCCTGTCCGCGCCCGGGGAGCAGAGGCGGGGAACCCAGTCGGCGTAACAATCCAGCGCCCCGCTCGCCGGCTCGTAACGCAGAATAGCGGGATAGCCGCAGCCGACAAAGTAAACCGCGTTCCCGACGGCCAGGGCGGCGCAGAATTTGACCCGGGACAAGTAGTCGCCGGGGGGCGGCGCCGGTAGTGGGATTTTTTCCCAGCTACCGCCGGCCGGGTCATAGCAGGCGATTTCCTCCGCCGCCAGGGGCGCGAGCCAGAGTTTTCCGCCCCAGGCGGTGATGGATCTGTAAAGGCGATGTTCAAGCGGTTTTTCTCCCGGAACGCCGCCCAGGTATTCGGCCTGCCAGGTCTCTTTGTCCAGGCGAAAGAGGGCGTTGCAGTCGCAGGCCGTAAACCAGAAATTTTCCCCGTCGTCGTAAAGGTTTTCCGAAATAAGCGGGGCTTCGGGGCCGGAAGGGTCGCTCAGTGCCGGCGCCGCAATCATGACCGGTTTGTCCGCGCACTGGTACAGGGCCACGAGGGAAGACCAGTCCCCGTAGTAGGCGTCCGGGACGGCGACGGCCCGGGGCAGGTCCGGTGTGTCGTCGTAGAGGCCCCAGGCTTCGCGCCGGTAATCGGCGACAATCCGCTCGTACTCGGCCAGCAGACGCGGGCGCATAGAGCGATAGGCCGCCGCGTTCAGGGGGTGCGGCCGCCACCAGAGCAGGAGGTCGGCCCGGTTTTTGAACAGGGCGAATACATAGCGCAGTTTGGCCAGGACTTGCTCGTCGCCATTGAGCAGGGCGTCGATCGTCGTGTTGAAAAGGACGATTTTCCTCAGGCTGCCGTCCGCTTTTTCCGTCAGTCGCCGCCATTCCGCCGGCCAGGGGCAATCTTCGCTTTTTGTCCTGATTGTTTTATCAAACTTAGGCGAACCGAGAGCGACAAATTTAAGCCCGGCGGGGCCGAATTTTCCCGCCCAATTGTTTTGCCGCTCAAATTCCTCGAATACGCGCAGGTATGTCCGCCGGATTTTTTCCGACTGCACAAAGACCCTGTCCGCGCGCAGCACGCCGGCCGAGGTGCAGAAATGCTCCGGCACGTCGTCCACGCAGACGAAATAAGGTATATACACGAGCAGATCGGTGAATTGCCTGAGCCGTTCGCAGTAAAAATCCGGGTGGAGGCTCGTGATATAGTTGTCGCCGTCGTAGGGGTTATGGGTAAAAACCATGTCGGGGCGCCGCTCCGCAAAATCATAGCGCCGCCAGTCCACGACCGGCACATACCCGGGGTATTGGCCGCCCTCATAACAGGCCGCGCCGAAAGAACCGTCCGGCAGGCGCTCGAAATAGGGGACGGGCACGACAAAGGCGTCGCAGAGCGGGTCGGCCCGGGCCGCCAGCCAGACGGATTCCAGGGAGTCCCACATCGACGCTTTATAGGGAATAAAAACAACTTCCAGTTTGCCCGGCAATTCGCTGCGGGCGCTGCTCTCCACGCCGCCGAGCCGGCGACGCCATTCGGCCGCGGCCTCCGCGTTCACAGTTCCGGCGGCCTGTCCCAGCGCCCCGGCGTATTCCGCCAGCAGGGCGGCGGTTTGGGTTCCGGGGCCGGCGAGACGCACTATAAAATCCCCGACTTGCTCCGCCGCAACCCGGCAGTCCGCCGCAATCCCGGCCGCAACAGCCGGAGCGGCCGGATCACCGTCCACGAGCAGGCGCTCGATTTCCGCCTGAGCTTCTTTTAATGTAGCCAATATTTCCAACACCTGTTTTCGGTGGCGTTTGCGCATGCTGTCGTCTGCCTCCGTTAAAGTATACCAAAGCGACCGCGACCGGTCAAGGAAAAAATGTATTATCTATACTTTGTATCGGATGAATTCCAGCAAAATTTAGTACTTTACGGGACTCAATTTTTGGACGCAGGTTTAGGAAATCACTAATCCCTCCCCCGCCTACTATCTGCTGATTGACATCGTGCATACAATGTGATATTGTGTTGACGAGGAGGTGTGAAAGGGTGAACGCTAACATCAACATCCGCACGACAAGCGAATTGAAAACCAACGCGAATGAGGTTCTGAAACGTATGGGGCTTGATATGTCCACAGCCGTCAACCTTTTCCTGACGCAGGTGGTCTACAGAAACGCCATACCCTTTGAAATTTCCGCGACGCCACGAAAGACGGCCAAGCTCGGAGGGTGGGAAACTTGATGTCCTCGTCTGGTTGTGCGCGCCCCAGCGTCCCGCAGGAATATAATACCATAATACGGCGGAGCTGGCAAATGAAAAAATTTGCTTGACAGGAGCGCGGGGCGGGTGTATATTTTATGTATGGAACGCCGCTTTTTGTGGGGCGGCTGGCCCTGTATCGACAGAGACAGTACCGCCTTGTCGCGCATGGTTTGCATAACAAGATTAACAATGCCTACGAGAACAATTCACAATGCACAATTCACAATTCACAATGGGATAGCGGCGCGACCACGCACCACGCGAGTGGAAGCCTCCAGGTTCTATTTTGTCCTGCCGGTGTCCCCTACGATACCCTACTACTTATACATGATTGCGCGCCTCGCGCTTTTTTCGCAGCCGATCCATTACTTCAGAATGCGGCGCCAATTTCACGTTGGGATCATCAAGTATAGCTTTGGACTTTTGCAGCTCGTCATAGACAAAGCGGCGGTGCAAGAAGTCCTCATATTCTGCATAGTCCTCAATATTGATTAAAACCGACTCCCCCACGCCGTTGTTGGTAATGATGACACGATCGTGCTCTTTGAGCGATCTCACTATGTCCGCGTAATTATTGCGCAAATCCCTTGACGCCTGATTTGTGTTTTTGCCATTTGTTTTATGCCCCTTTCATGGTTTGATAGAATTGTATAAGGGAAACTCAATAATGAGATGTCGTCGAATTGCGAATCGTGATTGAACCTGGGCATGATTTTGCTTGGGCGTATTGGCGGCCAGGATGGCCGCGCTCCCAGGTACACCCGAGCGTCGTAGGGGACGCCAGCAAACATTTTGTTTTTTCCCGTAGGGGACGCCGCCCTCGGCGTCCCGCCCCGGAGGGATACGTGTCCCGATACCTGGGTTCCCGGAAATATTCGGGGCCTGCGGGACGCCGTGGGCGGCGTCCCCTACACATCCCTAATCCCTAATCCCTACTAATCCCTAATCCCTAATCCCTAATCCCTAATCCCTAATCCCTAATCCCTAACCACTAACCACTAACCACTAACCACTGATCACTGATCACTAAACCCGCGCCTTGCGCACGGCCTGGGCCAACTGGTCAGGGCAGGACGTTCCCCGGCCGTCGCAGTCAATCCCCCCGAGTAAGGACTCGAGCCGTTCCGCCGTCATTCCCTCCGTCAGAGCGGCCACGGCCTGCAGGTTGCCGTTGCAGCCGCGGGTGAAGCGCACGTCGCTCACGACGCCTTCGTTCAAATCAAAAGACACCTCTGTTGCGCAAGTACCGCGCATTTTATAATTGTAGCGCATAAAGGCCTCACTTTCTAATTTTTTTCCAATCGGGCCGCGCACACCTTGTATTCGTAAGTGCCGGACACCTTATCCCAGGCGCCGTTCGTCAGCACATTCGTCGGCACGGCCTGATAATGGAAAGTCATGAATATCATGCCCGTCCGCACCCGCTCCGTCACGCGCACCTTCGTCCGCACCGCGCCGCGGCGGGTCACGACCCGGGCGGTCTCGCCGTCTCTGATTTGGTGGCGGCGGGCGTCCTCCGGGCTGATTTCCGCGAATTCTTCCGGATCGTGTTCCATCAGGGCCGGGGAAAAAGCCGTGCTGATATTGTAATGCGTCAGTTTGCGCCCCGTAGTCAGCGTCAGCGGGTATTCCTCATCCGGATTTTCTGCCGCCTCCCGGTGCTCCACCGGCATAAACAGGCCCCGGCCGCGGGTGAAGCGCTCCCGGTGCAGGATCGGCGTCCCGTAATGATCCGGCTCCGGCACCGGCCACTGCAAACCCCGCGTGCCCAGGCGTTCATGGCTGACGCCGGCGTAGATCGGGGTCAGGGAGGCTGTCTCCGTCATGACTTCCGCCGGTGAAGCGTAGGGAAAAGCGCCGCCCATCCAGCCGGCCAACTCGCAGATGATCCGCCAGTCGGCCTTGGCCCGCCCGACGGGTTCGATGGCCTGCCGCACCATTTGCACGCGCCGCTCCGTGTTGGTAAATGTGCCCGTTTTTTCGGCAAAACTGGCCCCCGGCAGCACGACGTCCGCCAGCCGCGCCGTCTCCGTCAGGAAAATATCCTGGACGACGAGAAAATCCAGCGCCGTGAGAGCCGCCCGGACGTGAGCGCTGTCCGCGTCCGTCGTCACCGGATCCTCGCCCATAATATACATGCCCTTGAGCCGACCGTCCAGGCAGGCGTCGAGCATTTGGGGCAGCATCAGCCCCTCCCGCGGGCTCAGCTCCACGCCCCAGACCTGCTCGAATTTGCGCCGCGCCGCCTGATCGGTCACTTTCTGATAGCCGGGGAAGCAATCGGGCAGCGCCCCCATATCACAGGCGCCCTGCACGTTATTCTGCCCGCGCAGCGGATTCACGCCCGCGTTTTCCTTGCCCACATTGCCCGTCAGCATGGCCAGGTTGGCCAGCGCCATCACATTGTCCGTGCCGCAGGTATGCTCCGCGATGCCGAGCGTGTAAAAAATCTGGGCCGGCTGGCCGCTGTGGGCAAAAATTTCCGCCGCCCGGCGCACGTCCTCCGCCGGCACGTCGGTCAGGGAACTCACATATTCCGGCGTGTACGTCCGCAGCACCTCGCGCAGGTTGGCGAATCCGCTCGTGCGTTCCTCGATAAATTTTCGATCTTCCCAGCCTTCCGCCAGGATGACGTGCATCAGGCCGTTGATCAGGGCGATGTCCGTCCCGGGTCTGAGGCGCAGCCACAGTTCGGCCCGGCGAACCAGCTCGATGCGCCGCGGGTCGGCGACGATGATCCGGCAGCCGTTCCGGGCCGCCTGTTTCATCTTGCTGCCAATGACCGGATGCGCCTCCGTCGGATTGGCCCCGATCACAAGCATGACCCGGGAAGACGGGATCTCCCGGATGGTGTTCGTCATGGCCCCGGAGCCGAACGACGTCCGCAGCCCGGCCACGGAAGCGGCGTGACAGACCCGGGCGCAGTGATCGACATTATTTGTCCCCAGTACCGCCCGCACGAATTTTTGCAGGAGAAAATTTTCCTCATTGGTGCAGCGCGCGCTGCTCAGGGCCGCCAGGGCGTCGGGGCCGCGGGCGGCGCGGATCTCCTTCAGCCGGGTGGCGATCAGCTCGAAAGCCTCGTGCCATTCCGCTTCCCGCAAAACCCCGTCGCGGCGGATCAGGGGCCGGGTCAGCCGCTGGGGATTGTGGATCAAATCCGTGCCGAACCGCCCTTTGACGCAGAGAGCCCGCCCGTTGACCGGCGCGTTCGCGGCGGAAGTGACGCCGATCACGCGGCCGCCTTTGACATTCAGGTCAAAACCGCAGCCCGTCCCGCAAAAAGGACAGGTGGTGCGCACTTTGACTATTTCCCACGGCCGGCCCTGTCCGGCCATTTTTTTCTCCGTCAGCGCCCCGACCGGGCAGACCGCGAGGCAGGAGCCGCAAAAAACACAGTCCGACTGGCCGTAAGTCTGCTCGAAGGCCGGCGTCACCCGGCAGGTGAAACCGCGGCCCGCGTAATCCAGCACGTCCTGGCCCTGAATATCGGCGCAGGCGCGCACGCAGCGGCCGCAGAGAATACATTTGTTCAGGTCGCGCATGATGAAGGGGTTCGAGTCGTCCGGCGGGTAACGCCTTTTTTCCCCCTGAAAAACGTCTTTTTTTACGCCGTATTCGTAGGCGTAGCGCGCCAGCTCGCAGCTGCCCATTTTTTCACAGGTAAGGCAATCTATGTCATGATTGGCCACGAGCAGTTCCAGCAAGGTTCGCCGCGCTTCCCGCACGCGCGGGCTCTCCGTCCGCACGACCATCCCGGCCACGGCTTCCGTTCCGCAGGCGGGCGCCAGGTTCCGCATCCCCTCCACCTCGACGACGCAAAGGCGGCAGGCGCCCCAACCGCGCAAGCTCGGCTCAAAACAGAGCGTCGGCACCTCTATTTTTTGACGGCGGCAGACGCTGAGCAGCGTGCTTCCGGCCGGAACCGTGTATTTATTTTCGTTTATGGTTAATTCTATCCGTTCCATTTGGTTATTCCTTATTTCAGTCCGCGCTGATCGCGCCGAATTTACATTTTTCCAGGCAGATCCCACACTTGCTGCAACTGTCCCAGACGATCTCGTAAGGCGTCTGCTTGTCGCCGGCGATACTGCCCGTCGGACAGTTCCGGGCGCATTGCCCGCAGCGGTTGCACAGGGCCGGGTCGATGCGGTAATGGGCCAGGGCCGCGCAGGCGTGGGCCGGACAGCGCCGCTCCCTGATATGGGCCTCGTACTCCGGGCGGAAATAACGCAGCGTCGCCAGCACCGGATTCGGAGCCGTCTGCCCGAGGCCGCAGAGGGCGGTGTCCTTGATCACCGTGGCCAGGCGGGTCAGGTTGTCCAGATCTTCCGGCCGGCCCTGCCCTTTCGTGATGCGGACGAGGATCTCCAGCATCCGTTTCGTCCCTTCCCGGCACGGCGTACATTTGCCGCACGATTCTTTCTGGATAAATTCGAGGAAATAACGGGCGATATCCACCATACAGGTCGTATCGTCCATGATGACCATGCCGCCCGAGCCGACCATCGCGCCGGCGGCGGACAGCGTCTCGTAATCGACGCTCAGGTCCAGCATGGCCTCCGGCAGACAACCGCCGGAAGGCCCGCCGATCTGGACGGCCTTGAACGGCCGCCCCCCTCTGATCCCGCCGCCGATGGCAAAGATGATTTCGCGCAGCGTCGTCCCCATCGGGGCCTCGACCAGCCCGGTGTTGTTGACCTTGCCGGTCAGGGCGAAGATCTTCGTCCCCTTGCTTTTTTCCGTACCGATGGCCGCGTACCAGTCCGCGCCCCGGCGCAGGATATGGGGCACGTTGGCCCAGGTCTCCACATTGTTGATATTGGTCGGCCGATCCCACAGGCCCCGCGTGGCGGGAAAAGGCGGGCGCAGCCGGGGCATACCGCGCCGGCCCTCGATGGAGGCGAGCAGAGCCGTTTCCTCGCCGCAGACGAAAGCCCCCGCTCCTTCTTTAATATGCACGCGGAAATTCAGGCCGCTGTCCAGGATATTCGTCCCGAGCAATCCCCAGCGCTCCGCCTGCGCAATGGCGATGCGCAGCCGTTCGATGGCCAGCGGGTATTCGGCCCGGCAATAAATATATCCTTCATCCGCGCCGATGGCGTAAGCCCCGATCAACATGCCCTCCAGCACGGCGTGCGGGTCGCCCTCCAGGACGCTGCGATCCATGAAAGCGCCCGGATCGCCCTCGTCGGCGTTGCAGACGATATATTTCTTTTCCCCCGCCGCCCGGCGACACAGATCCCATTTGACCCCGGTGGGAAAACCGGCCCCGCCCCGGCCGCGCAGCCCGCTCCGCCGCACCGTCTCCACGACTTCCGCCGGCGTCATGGTCTGCAGCGCTTTTTCCAGGCCGCCATAACCGCCGGAGATAAAATACTGGCTGATCCGTTCCGGGTTGATCTGGCCGCAATTGGCCAGCACGATCCGTTGCTGGCGCGCGTAAAAATTGACGTTCTCGTAAGTCGCCGCCCATTCGCCCGTCGTCGGGTCGCGGTAGAGCAGGCGCTCCACTTTTTCCCCGCCGACCACGTCCCGCTCCATGATTTCCCGAATATCCGAGGGCTTCACCCCGGTGTAAAAAGTCTTGCCCGGCTCGATCACGACGATGGGCCCCTGCTCGCAAAAACCGTGACAGCCGGTGGAGCGCACGCGCACCCTTTCTTCCAGACCGCGGGCGGCGATCCCCTCCCGCACTATTTCCATCAGGCGGAGGGCGCCCGAGGAGGCGCAGCCCGTGCCGGCGCAGAGCAGGATCTGCTTGACGGGCAGTTCGGCCGGATTCGTGATGCGGGCGATCTGCTCGCGCCGTTGCCGGCGGCAGTCCTCGTCGTCGTGACAGAGCGGCCCGCTGAGCCGGCAGCGCACATACTCGGCGCAGGGCGTCGCGGCCGTGTGGGTGCAGCGGGGGCAGCAGGCGTAGGATAAAGTTATCATGGCTTATCGCCTCTATTCGTATTGATCAAGTATTTCCACCGCTTTTTCCGGGAGCAGGGCGCCAAAAACTTTATCGTTCACGGTCAGCACCGGCGCCAGTCCGCAGGCGCCGATACAGTTCACGGTTTCCAAAGTGAAACGGCCGTCCCCGGAAGTGGCGCCCGCGGTAATAGCCAGTTTTTTTTCCAGCGCCCGCAGCACTTTGAGCGCCCCGCGCACATGACAGGCCGTGCCCATACAACAGCGCACCACGTTTTCCCCCGTCGGCTCCAGGCGGAACTGGGCATAGAAGGTCGCCACCCCGTAGACTTCCGCGACGGGAATGTCCGTTCCTTCCGCCACCGCTTCCATGACCGGGCGGGGCAGGTAACCGTACAGGCGCTGGGCCGCCTGCAGGATCGGAATGAGCCGGCCCGGTTCGGTCCGGCGTTCCGCCATCAGAGTTTTCAGGCGTGCCGCTTTTTCGTCCGCTCGTTCCATGTCGCGCCTCCGTGTTGATTATTATCCGTTCAGTATACACCTTCTTCGACCGCAAGGCAAGAATTTTGAGGAGGAAGGGTGTACGACAAAAAAATAAAGCGCTGCAAGGGAGGACAGAAAAGGCTTGACGTGGAAGTACTCGCAGAGTAAAATATTAAGGTATAGATACCATAATATTTGAAAGGCGGTAAAGA
>JAISWK010000141.1 GCA_031270805.1 Gracilibacteraceae bacterium | reverse complement strand
ATCCCTAATCCCTAATCCCTAATCCCTAATCCCTAATCCCTAATCCCTAATCCCTAATCCCTAATCCCTAATCCCTAATCCCTAATCCCTAATCCCTAATCCCTAATCCCTAATCCCTCTCCCACTCTTTCCTCTTTCCTCTTCACTCTTTCCTCACTCCCTCGGTTCACAACTCCGGATCTTCCATATTTCATTGGCGTACTGGCGGATGGTATTATCACTGGAAAAATAACCCGACATGGCAATATTTTCCAGCGCCATGCCGTACCAGGCGTCTTTCTGGCGGTAGAGGGAGTCAATCCTCTGCTGGGCGGCGGCATAGCCGGCAAAATCCTTCAAGACAAAGAATTCATCGTTATATTCCAAGAGAGCGCGGGAGATGGAGGTGAAAGTCTCTGGCGGCACGGTCGGGAACACGTCGCCGTACGTCAACTGATTTATTACCTGGCTGATCCGGTGATCGTCACGGTAAACCTCGCCGGCGTTGTATCCGCCCACTTGCAGTTTCAGCACCTCATCGACGTTGAGGCCGAAAAGAATGAAGTTGTCGTCCCCGACCAACTGGCGAATCTCGATATTGGCGCCGTCGTTCGTGCCAAGGGTTACGGCGCCGTTCATCATGAACTTCATATTCCCCGTCCCGGACGCTTCTTTGGAGGCGGTGGAAATCTGCTCCGACACATCGCTGGCCGGAAAAATCAGCTCCGCCAGGCCGACATTGTAATTTTCCAGGAAAACGACGCGGATCTTGCGCCGCACCACATGGTCGTTGTTGACGAGGTTGGCCAGTTCGTTGATGTACTTGACCACGGTTTTGGCGAAATAATAGCTGGGCGCCGCCTTGCCGGCAAAGATAAAAGTGCGCGGCACAATATCCCAATCCGGCTGTTCGGTGAGGCGATTGTACATATAATGGATATGCAGCGCGTTGAGCAGCTGGCGTTTATAAGCATGAATCCGCTTGACCTGAGCGTCGAAAATGGAATCCGGATCGACGCGCACATGGTTGGCTTCTTCGATGTAGCGGGCCAGGCGCTCTTTGTTCTCGCGCTTGACGCGGGCCATTTTTTCGTAAAGGGCCGAGTCCCCGCGCATTTTCTGCAGGAATTTCAGCTCCGTCGGATCCTTGCGCCAGCCGGAACCGATCGCCTCGGTGACCAGGGCGGCCAGCCCGGGATTGGCCTTGATCAGCCAGCGCCGGTGCGTAATGCCGTTGGTCTTGTTGTTAAACTTGGCCGGATAATAATCATAGAAATCCTTCATGACCACATGTTTCAGCAATTCGGTATGCACGGCCGCCACGCCATTGACGCTGAAACTGCCGACCACGGCCAGGTGAGCCATTTTGACCACATCATCGGCTATGATCGCCATATCCCGGATGCGCCAGTCGTCGCCCGGGTAACGCTCCGCCAGCTCATGGCAAAAACGGCGGTTGATTTCCTCCACTATCATATAAATGCGCGGCATCAGCTCGCGGAAAACCTCAATCGGCCATTTTTCCAACGCTTCCGGCATGATGGTGTGATTCGTGTAAGCGACGATGCGGGTCGTCATGTTCCAGGCCTCGTCCCAGCCGTAACCCTCGTCGTCAATCAGAATCCGCATCAGTTCAGGCACGACGAGCGAAGGATGCGTGTCGTTGATATGGATGGCGATGAGGTCCGGCAGCATGGACAGATCCATGCGTTTCAGCTTGAAATGGCGGATGATGGACTGCACGCCGGCCGAAACGAAAAAGTACTGCTGTTTCAAGCGCAGCACCCGGTTGGAGTAATTGGAATCGTCCGGATACAGCACCTCGGAAATGGCTTCGACCGCGTATTTTTTCGACACGGCGTTCACATAATCGCCGCGGCTGAAAGAGGCAAAATCAAAAGAGCCATCCACGGACTCGGCGCTCCACAGACGCAGCGTGTTCACCGTGCCGTTGTCGGCGCCGAGGATGGGCATATCATAGGGAATCGCCAGCACGGGGGTAAAATCTTTATGCACGAATTTGGCGCTGCCCGCCTCGTCGAAATAAGTCTGGACATGACCGTAAAAACGAACGACCACAGCCTTATCCGGCTTCCGCACCTCCCAGGGATTGCTCAGCCGCAGCCAGTTGTCCGGCAATTCCACCTGGTAACCGTCCACGATCTGCTGCTTGAAAAGCCCGTACTTGTAGCGGATGCCGCAGCCGTGCCCCGGATAGCCCTGAGCGGCGAGCGAATCCAAAAAACAGGCCGCCAGCCGGCCCAGACCGCCGTTGCCCAGACCGGCATCCGGTTCGCAGGCAATGATCTCGTCCAGGGAAATGTCCAGTTCCTTGAGCCCCTCCCGGCAGAGGTCCTCCACCCCGAGATACTGGAGATTCAAGGCCAAAAACTTGCCCACCAGGAATTCCAGGGAAAAATAATAAACCTGCCGCTCCGAGTTTTTCAGGTAATAGGTGTTGGTATTCACCCATTTCACGCTCATGGCGTCCCGCACCAGCGACGCCAGCGCCACATATTTGTCGATAGTTGTCGCTTCGCCGATGGATTTGGACAACAGCGACATAAAACGCTGCTTATAATTTTTTTTGAACTCGCTCTTGTTTTCGAACATAGGGCTCCCCCCTCCCTCACTCCGGCCGGGCCTTCAGTTTGCGCCCTCCGATCAGGTGAAAATGCAGGTGATCAATCTGCTGCGCGCCATCCGCGCCGATATTGGTCACTACCCGGTAACCGGTTTCCGCCACGCCGGCTTGCACCGCCAAGTCGCGCGTGACCAGCAGCAGTTCGCCCAGGAGCGCCCCCTCGTCCTCGCCCGCTTCCGCCAAACTGCGCAGATGTTTTTTGGGAATGACCAGCACATGCACAGGCGCAATGGGGTGGATGTCTTTGAAAGCCAGTACGCGGTCGTTTTCAAAGACTTTAGCCGAAGGAATCTCCCCCCGGACAATCTTACAGAACAAGCATCCGTCCATGTAATGCGTCAAGCCTCCTCTATATCGTTTGCCCCGGCAAGGTATTCCCTGCGCAACTCGCATGTCGCCACCTGTCCCGGGCGCCAGAACTCCGGATGAGAAGCCGCAGGCAATACTACATTCAGGTAGTTTTCGGTATGTCCACCGCTTTTTCCTGCTGAATTTACATATTCCAACAGTATTTTTACTTCTTGGCCGATAAAACGCTCGCGGTAAGCAGTGCGCGCCGCCCCGGCGAGGGCGAGCAAATCCCGAACACGCTCCGCTTTGACCTTACCGGGCCAGTCCGGGAGATCGGCGGCCGCAGCGCCTTCGCGGCGGGAAAAAGGAAAAACATGCAGCCCGGCGAAAGCACATTCGGCGGCAAAGCGGCGGCTCGCTGCGTGTTCCGCTTCCGTTTCCCCGGGAAAACCGGCCATAATATCCGTCGTGACGGCCACGTCCGGCCGCCCGGCCCGCAGACGCTCCAGCACCCGCCGGTAGTCCGCCGTCCGGTAAACGCGGCCCATCCGGGCCAGAACGCTGTCGGCGCCGCTTTGCAAGGGAATATGCCAATGGGGGCAAAAAACAGGCAGCCCGTACATGGTGCGGATCAATTCCGCCGTACAGTCCTGCGGCTCGAGCGAACCGAGGCGCAGACGAACGAGCCCGGGCAAGGCCGCGACGGCCCGGGCCAGGCGCCCCAGGTCCCAGCCGGGGGCCGCGCCGTTTTCCCGGCCGTAAAGCCCGATATTGATCCCGGTCAGCACGATTTCTTTGGCCCCGGCGCCGACTAGCCCGGCCGCTTCCGCCAGCACCCGTTCCGGCAGCCGGCTGCGCGACGGCCCCCGGGCGGAGGGGACTATACAATAGGTGCAGCCGCCATCGCAGCCGTCCTGGATTTTCAGCATGGCGCGCACGGGCCCCGCCGCGCTGACGAGGCCCAATTCCTCATAGGCGGCTCGCTCGGCGTAAGGGCGGACAGCGGCGGCCCCGGCCGAGCTGCGGCCGCTTTGCCACCGGGCCAGGCAGTCGGCGGCGGCGGCGCGTTCCTGCGTGCCGAGGACAAAATCCGCGCCCAAGTCCGCAGCCTCCCCGCTCTGCAATTGAGTCCAGCAACCCATGACAATCAGGCAGGCCCGGGGATAGTCCCGGCGCAGCCGGCGCGTCAGGCGGCGGGATTTGCCGGCGCTCGCGCCTGTCACCGCGCAAGTGTTGAGAACCAGGGCCTCCGGCTCGCCGGCCCCGCCGGTGTCATGGCCGGCCGCCCGGAGCAGGCGGGCCAAGGCTTCTGTTTCCGCCCGATTCACCTTGCAGCCCAGGGTCAGGAGTTTTACGCGCACGGCTAACCCAAGTCCCCGGCCGCGCCCAAGGCCAGCGTCAGCGCCGCCAGGGCCGCCGTCTCCGCCCGCAGCACGCGCGGGCCGAGACTGACGGGGATCGCCCCCAGTTCCGCCGCGGCCGTCTCGACTTCGGCCCGGGTGAATCCGCCCTCCGGGCCGATCAGGATAACGAGCGGCCGGCGCCAGTCCAGCCCGCTCAGTTCCGCCCGGAAAAAACGCTCTTTTTCCTCCTCCCAGGCCAGGAAACAGACGGCGTCGGGCGGCAAAAGCGCCGGCAGATCCGCCCAGGCGCTCACGGGAAAGATTTCCGGCCCCCGGACCCGGCCGCATTGCTTGACAGCGGCCGCCGCAATCTTTCGCTGCCGCTCGGTCCGCGCCGCCCGGCGACCCTCGTCCGGCCGGGCCACGGAGCGAGCCGCCGCAAGGGGGATAAAGCCGGCCATGCCCAATTCGACGCCTTTTTGGACTACCCAGTCGGTTTTATCCCCCTTGAGCAGGCCCAGCACCAAAAACACCCGGGCCGCGGCCTCGGCGCTCCCGGGCAGGACGGACTCAATCCGGCAGAGGGCCCGCCCGGCCTCCAAGGCGGTGATCAGGCCGAAGTAGGAGACCTCGTCGTCGAAGCCGATGATTTTACTGCCCGGCCCCAGGCGGAGGACGGTCTTGAGATGACGGTACTCCTCCCCCTCCAGCCAGAAAGTTTCGCCGTTCCGGCCCGCCAGCCTGAAACGGCGCATTCAGGTCTTTTCCGTTCCGCTCTTGGCCGCCACCAGAGCGCACCAACCGTCCTGCTCGGTCAGATCCGTCACCCGCAGGGCTTGCTGCTCCAGACAGCGGCGGGTCTCGTCCGCCCCGGCCGCCAGGATACCGGAAACAACGAGCCGGCCGCCGGGGGTCAGGACGGCGGCGACCCGGGCGGCCAGAGCCGTGATTACGTCCTGCACCATATTGGCCGTGACCAGGTCAAAACCCTGGATTTGCCAATCGGCCCACAGGGTTGCGTCGCGCAAAATATCCGTTATGTGCAGGCGGTAGCGTTCCGCGCCGACGCCGTTCAGGGCGGCGTTGGCCGGCACCACCCCGGCGGCGGCCGTGTTCATCTCCGCCGCTTCCGCCCGGGCGGCCCCGAGCAGCAGGGCGGCAATAAAAAGGATCCCGCTGCCCGCGCCCAAATCAAGCACAGAACAGCCGGGCCGCGTCAGTTGCTCCACCGCCCGCAGGCAAAGGCGGGTGGTGGCGTGCTGGCCCGTACCGAAAAGAGCGGCGTTGTCCACCCGCAACGGCGTCCGCCCGGCCGGCGGCTCCGCCCCGCGCCATTGCGGCCAGAGCAAAAGCCGCTCCCCGATATTCACCGGTTGGAAATATTCTTTCCAGTTGTCGGCCCAATCATCGTCGCAAACCCGCTCCACGCGCACGATCGGGCCGTCCGGGCCGCAACCGGCCCCGGCGCCGAGCAGACGCGCCAAAGCCGCCCGCACCCGGGCGAGCAGTTCCTCCCCCGCCGCCGAGTCCGGGACATAAAAATTGACCGCCGGCCGGGCCGGGGCTAACGCCTCTTCCGCCACATAATCCCACAAGTCTCGGTGAGCGTCCAAAAAAGCCCGGCGCTCGGCCTGACTGTCAATTATCTCTATATCTGGCAATCCGAGGGAATAAAGACAGTCTGAGACCGGATCCGTATCGCCGGGATTTGTTTCCACGCTTACTTTCAGCCAGCGCAATCCTGAAATCCTCCGCCCACTACGCTATTCAGTCTTGGACGCGTCCTGGGTCTGTGCCGCCTGCACCGACTTTGGTTTATCATCGCCGCTGTCCGTGGCATCCTTGAATTCCTTAATGCCGCGCCCCAGTGACTTTCCCAGCTCCGGCAGTTTACCCGGGCCGAAAATAATCAGCGCAATCACGAGAAGCACTACTGCCACAGTCGGAGTTACCATCCCAAAAACAGTCATGCCCATCCTCTCCTTTCTCCATTGAGCCAACCGGATCTATACTGTACTTGCCTTTATCATACCAGAATCGAACCCGCCCGTCAAGACGCGGGAGGCGTGGGGGTGTACGACAAAAAAATAAAGCGGTGCAAGGGAGAACAGAAAAGGCTTGACGTGGAAGTACTCGCAGAGTAAAATATTAAGGTATAGATACCATAATATTTGAAAGGCGGTAAAGA